>JAYVXI010000206.1:0-35847 GCA_043785305.1 Limnoglobus sp.
GTCGAGTATTGACGGATTGTTGTAACTCCAATCAATACCACATCTTAGGCCGCCGCGCTACTCCACTTTCGCAAAAGCGATGAAATATCCGGGTTAGCCCGACGCGCTAGCGAGGAAGGACATTCAAACTGCCGCGATCGCGGGTCGTGGTGAGTCTTTGAAACACGACGGTTCGTATGCCGGGAATGACGGTTTTGCGTCGCGTCTCGCAGACTCGCCACGACTCCCTCGCTAGCGCTTCGGGCTAACAAAACGTATCCAATTGCCCCGCGTGAAGTACGTATAACAGGTGTGTGCAACACGCCGAACCAGCCGCAGCAGACGGCGGCGAAGGAAGTGTATGTGGAAGCGTTTTGAAGAGTCCGGTTGGCTCGCCTTCGTGTTCGGCCTCACGCTGGGCATTTCCTCCACCTACCTGTTCGTCGGTACGGACGCCGGGCTTGCGATCCGGCGTGGGCTGTCCGAGATCCGATGGGAAGTTTGGGCCGCGCTGGTCCCATCCTGGTTGGCCGGGGGATTCTTCGGTCTGCGGCTTGCGCGACGGTGGGGAGCGACGGCGGCCAAATCCGGAGCCGGGGGCATTTAGCGCACTCGGCCCGCCGCTACTGTCAACTGCGCGATGCCTAAGCCGACTTTTCTACCTCCCCGCTTTCTTCGGGGGCGATTGGCTTCGGTGGGCCGTTGCGGAGTTCGATCAGACCCTGGAAGGCCACGTAGAACACGGGCACGAAAAACACCGCGAGCACGGTCGATGTAATCATCCCGCCGAAGACGGCGGTGCCGAGTGCCCGACGACTGGCAGCACCTGCACCCGTCGCCCACACGAGCGGCGCGACGCCGAGGATGAACGCGAAGCTCGTCATTACGATCGGCCGGAATCGCATCCGGGCCGCCTCCGTAGCCGCTTCCCGCACGCTCCGCCCTTTCAGCCGCAATTCGCGTGCGAACTCCACGATCAGGATCGCGTTCTTACTCGCTAGCGCGATGATTAACACGACGCCGATCTGCGTGTAGACGTTGTTGTCGCTACCGCGATAGTTGACCGCCGCGACCACGCCGAGCAGCCCCAGTGGAACGACGAGAATCACCGCGAACGGCAGCAGCCAGCTTTCGTACAGGAACGCGAGTACGAGGTAGACGAGCAGCACCGCGAGGCCAAACACGGCCACCGCTTCGCCGCTAATGCGTCGCTCCTGAAAGGCGATGCCCGTCCAGTCCGAACCCATCGAGCGCGGCAAAACTTCCGCGCCGACTTCTTCCATCACCTTCAGCGCTTCACCGGAACTCACACCGAGAGCCGCCCCGCCGTTGATCGACGCAGTCGGGTAAAGGTTGTAGCGCGTGACCGACTGCGGCCCGAGGCGGGATTCGATCGCCATGAGCGTCGCTAACGGCACCCGCCCGCCGGCACGGTTCCGCACTTCGAGCTTACGCAGAAGACTCGGATCGGTGCGGAATCGCGCGTCGGCCTGTACGCGCACCTGGAATGTGCGGTCGAACTTGTTGAAATCGTTGACGTAAACCGAGCCGACATTCGCCTGAAGTGCGGCAAAGACATCGCTGACGAGCACGCCCATCTTTTCGGCTTTGACGCGGTCGATATCGAGGTAAATCTGCGGCACGCCGGCGCGGTACGTGGAGGCAATCTTCTGGTCGATCTCCGGGCGCGTCTTCGCTTCGGCGATCACGGCTTGCGTTCGCTCCATGAGAATGTCAGCGCCGACGCCTTCGCGATCTTCGATCTGCATCTGGAAGCCACCCGCCACGCCGAGTCCTTGGATCGACGGCGGCACAATCACGAGCGTGAACGCCTCGCCGATTTGCGAGAGTTCGCGCTGCAATTGGCCCACCAGCGCGTCTTGCTGGAGTTCGGGTGTCTTGCGTTTTTCCCAGTCGGTCCATGCGATGAACGCGGTCGCGCTATTCGGGGCCTGCGTGCCATCGAGTAGCGAGAAACCGCCGAGTACGAACCAGCTTTCGACGCCGCCTTTCTCCGCATTGCGTTCGAAGACGACGTTCATTTTGTGAACGACTTCCTTGGTGCGCTCGAGCGAGGCCCCGTCGGGAAGTTGCACCGCGATGATGACGTAACCTTGATCTTCGGTCGGCAGAAACCCAGTGGGGGTTCGCTGGTACGACCACCCCGCCAACGCCGCGAGCGCGAGGAAGACGATCATGGTCGCCCACCAGACTTTGATGAGTTGCCGCACCGACCAGGCGTACGCAGCTTCAATCGGCTTCCAGACGAAATTGAAAGCCCGTGAGAAGATGTTCGGTCCGCCGGCCCTCGGTTTCAGCCACGTGGCGCATTGCGCGGGCTTGAGCGTCAGTGCGTTGATGGCGCTGAGGAACGCGGTGACGGCGATCGTGAGTGCGAACTGCCGGTAGAGTTGCCCCGTAATACCGCCCATGAACGCGGTCGGCAGGAAAACGGCCATGAGAACGAAGGTAATTGCGATCACCGGCCCGGTGACTTCCTTCATCGCCTGGATCGTCGCATCGCGCGGTGAGAGGCCATTCTCGATGTGGTGCGAGGCATTTTCGACGATCACAATCGCGTCGTCGACCACGATGCCGATGGCGAGGATCAGCCCGAAAAGCGTTAGCAAGTTGATCGAGAAGCCCATCAGCGGCATGAAGGCGAAAGCACCGATGATCGTCACAGGAACGGTCGTCGCCGGGACGAGTAGCGCCCGCCAATTTTGCAGGAACACCAGGATCACGATCAGCACGAGCGCACCAGCTTCGAGCAACGTGTAATACACTTCGGTGATGGCCGAAGAGACGAACTTCGTCGTGTCGAAGGGGATCGAATATTCGACGCCTTCGGGCAGTGTCGGCTTGAGCTTCTCCATCGTCGCACGGACGTTCTTCGCCACATCGAGCGCGTTCGAGCCGGGCAGTTGATAGATGAGAATGTTCGCCGCTTCGAGGCTGTTGCGTTCGTTGAACGAATCGTACGACTGCGCACCGAGTTCGACGCGGGCCACATCGCGCAGATAGACGATCTGCCCTTCTGCGGCAGACTTGACGACGATGCCCTCGAACTCGGTGGGGTCTTTCAGTCGTCCCTGCGTCGTCACCGTGAGCTGGAACGACTGCCCGGCGCGGTTCGGCGGTTGGCCGATCTGCCCGGCGGGGACTTGCACGTTCTGGCGGGCGAGCGCCGCCACCACTTCCTGCGTGGTGAGTTGTCGCGAGGCGAGCTTGTCCGGATCGAGCCAGATCCGCATCGCGTACGAGCCGACACCGCGAACTTGCACATCGCCGACGCCCGTTACGCGGCTGAGTTCGTCCCGCAGCCGGAGGGTGGCGTAATTCGATAAAAACAAGCCGTCGTAATCGCCCTTGGATGCCGTGAGCGAAATCGCGAGGATGATGTTCGACGACTGTTTCTTGACCGTGACGCCCTGGCGACGCACTTCCTCGGGGAGCGTCGGTTCGGCTTTGCTCAAGCGGTTTTGCACGAGGACTTGCGCATCTTCGAGCCGAGTGCCAATCTCGAAAGTGATGGTTAATGAATAGCTGCCGTCCGCCGAACTCGTCGAGTTGATGTACGTCATGTTCTCGACGCCGTTGATCTCCTGCTCGATCGGCGCGGCCACGGTGTCGGCCACGGTACGGGCGTTGGCACCGGGGAAGTTCGTGCTGACGATGACGGTCGGCGGCGTGATCGCCGGGTACCGTTCGACCGGCAGGCGGTTCAGCGCGACGAGTCCGAAGAGGATGGTCAAAATCGCAATGACGTTGGCAGCAATCGGTCGATCGATGAAGAATCGCGAGATCATGGGAAGCGTCCTGGGTGGTGTGAAAGTATTAGCGGGCCACGGGCGATGTTGGCCCTTTCAACTCCCACTCTTCGGGCTGCGCCGTCGCACCCAGACGCACTTTCTGCAAGCCGACCACGATCACCGAATCGCCGAGTTGCAAGCCTTTCCCCTTCTCCGGGTTAATTTGTATCGCCACGACGGAACGCAAGCTCGGTACGTCCATTGCGGGTTTGTCTGCCGTCGCCGGTGCCTTTGCCGCGAACTTCCATTCCGGTTTCGGTGTATCGCTGGTCGGCATTCGCCAGAACTGCGGGCCGACTTTCACCGTTCGCTTCGTCACTTTGTTATCCGGTTCGACCACGTACACGTACCGTCCTTCTTGCCCCGTCATGAGTGCGTCTTCGGGGATCAGGAGCATGTCTTGCTCTTTGCCCCTCGGTACTTGAACGCGCGAATACAATCCGGGGTACAGCAGCCGCGACTTCTGCGAACCGATCGTTGGATTATCGACGCGGCCCCGGAGACGCACCGTTCCGGTGCCCGTTTCCACGCGGTTATCGCGGAAGTCCAAGAAGCCAGAGTGCGGGTAACCTTCTTCGTTCACGACGCCGATATCGACGCGGAGATCGCCCTTCGCGGGGCGGGTGACGGTGTTGTCGGCCACCGCTTTCTGGTATTCGACGAAGTCGCGTTCGGGAACATCGAAGTACACGTGGAGCGGGTCGACGCTGAGGATGGTCGTCAGCAGCGTCGCTTCTTTCTGGCCGACGAGGTTGCCACGAGTCACGCGCGTGCGACTGATTCGCCCGGCGATCTCCGCGCGGATATCGGTGTATTCGAGCTTCAATTTCGACGTGCTCAGCGCCGCCTGTGCCGCGCCTTTGCTAGCGACCGCGACCTTGAGTTGCGCTTGGTTCAACGCGAGTACACCGGAGGCTTTTTCGAGTTCGGACTTTGAAGCCGCATTGCCCAGACTGGTGACGCGCTCGAAATCGGACTTCGCATTGCGGATCTGGACTTCCGCGTTCGCGATGTCGGCTTCGGCCTTGGCCACGTCGGCTTCGCTCTTCGCAACACCCGCGAGATACTCGCGATTATCGATCTTGTAGAGGGGTTTGCCCTTCTCGACTTCATCGCCTTCCTGGAAGAGAATATCCGTGAGCATCCCTTCGACGCGGGCTTGCACTTGGACCGACTCGATCGCTTCGAGATAGCCGTTGTACTCGTAATAATTCTGGACTTTCTGCACGACGGGGTGGACGACCGCCACAACCGGTGGCGGCGAGGCCGGTGGCACAGGCTTACCAGAACGGCAACCCGAACAGGCCGATGCAAACAACGCCAGTGCCAACAATTGGCGAACGGGCAGAAAAAGTGTTGGCAGCAAAGTCGCATCCTTTTAGGGCTGAGATACACGCACGGCCGGGTAAGCCGTATGACATTACCTGTATTCGCGATGAGATCTTTCATCAAACACGATGGGAATTCAGCATCTTTTGTGCCCGTCCTGAAGAACGTCGCATCGGTACAAAGCGAGGTTGCAGGTTTGACGAAAAGGACCACTGAAACTTTGGTGACACGTGCCAGAATCATTCACAGCTACCCAAAATCGCCGCGATTGGAACCGTGCCCGGAGACTGCCGATGCCGATCCACGCCCGCCACTATGCCACGGGCCGCCCGCTCGCGATCGATGTCGTCGATGGCCGAATCGCGAGCGTGACCGACGCGATCGATTCGCCGACGTTGCCGTACATCGCGCCGAGTTTCTTCGATCCGCAAATCAACGGCTGCCTCGGTTTCGGCTTCGTTTCGCCGAATTTGAACGAAGCCGCGATCCGCACGATTGTCGAAACGTGTGCCCGTCACGGTATCGGTGCGTTCGCGCCGACGCTCATCACGAGTTCGTTTGAAACGCTACAAAATGGCTTTCGCACGCTGTCGCAGGTGCTCGACGCCGATGCGGAACTCCGCCGTCGAATGCCGGTGTTTCACTTGGAAGGGCCGTACATCTCGGGCGACGACGGCCCGCGCGGTGCACACCCGAAGGCCCACACTCGCGACCCCGATTGGGACGAATTCCGCCGCTGGCAAGACGCCGCCGGTGGACGCATTCGCATGGTGACCGTCGCACCCGAGCGCCACGGCACCATGGCGTTTATCGAACGACTGGCCGCCTCCGGTGTCGTTGTTGCGATTGGCCACACCGCCGCCACGGGGACGCAGATTCGCGATGCGGTGACCGCCGGTGCCACAACGAGTACGCACCTCGGCAACGGTTGCCACGCCACACTGCCACGCCACGATAATGTGATTTGGGAACAACTCGCGAACGACGGTTTGTATGCGAGCCTGATACCCGATGGTCACCACCTGCCCGCGACCGTGGTGAAGTCGTTCGTTCGCGCGAAAACCGCCGCGAGCATTTTAATTACGTGCGATGCGGGTAACCTCGCGGGTCTGCCACCGGGGCGTTACAACGACTGGGGAACCGACCTGGAAGTGCTGCCGAGCGGCAAGATCGTGGTGCCCGGCACGCCGTACCTTGCCGGTTCGGGGTCGTTCACCGATACCTGCATCGGCCACATGGTCCGCATGGCAGGCGTGACGCTCGCTGAAGCGATCGACATGGCCGCCTTGCGAACCCGCGAACTCCTGCGTCTGCCCGTGCCAACGCTCGCCGTTGGCGAAGTCGCCGACTTCATCGTGTTCGAGTGGGACGGCAACGCGGTGAAAATCGGCGATGCAGAATCTTGACTGGCTCGCGCACTCCCGTCTAACAATCCCCACCCCGTTAGCTAAACGGGCTTCTTTTCGCTTTTCTCGACGGGTGGGCGTTCGGGGCGGTTGCCGCCCTTATCGCCACCGGGCCACGATCCCCGCCGGGGCGACCGGGACCGCGTTCGCGCATTTCCTTCAACATTTTCTTTTGATCGTCGGTGAGCAACTTATCGAGCTTCGCGTCGAGATCTTTCTGTAACGCATCGAGTTGCTTCTTCTGATCGTCGGTCAGCTTCAGTTGCTCTTGCAAGAACGGGGGGAGAATCTGTCCGGGCATCGGCGGTCCGCCCCGTGGGCCTCTCTCGCCCTTTTCACCATCTTTACCGGCAGGCCGACGTGTCGAAGGCCACGATGGCCAAGCCGAGTGCCGAGAACAACAAGACGCGCGAGAAACGTTTCACGGGAAGAACCTCAGAGTAAGGGAGATCGCCGGTTCGAGTCATGACGAGAAACGGAAAGTGCCCACACCGGAGACAGGACCGCCATTTTATTTCTGTTTCAGCTATAACATTGACAGTTCCTCTCTCCGAAGGAGTTCCCATGCGACGACTTTTCGCCGTGGCCGCGCTGTTGGCGTTCGGCTCACTTGCGTCGGCCGAACCGATTACGCTCGATCTTTGGCCCGCGAAAGCGCCCGGCGAGATCAAGGATCTGCCGCCCGAAGGACTGATGGAAGCCAAGCCCGGCCAGATTACCGTGGCACGGCTGGCGAATGTCTCGAAGCCGCAGATTAGCGTATATCGTGCGGAAAAGCCGAACGGCGCGTGCGTCGTGGTCGCCCCCGGTGGCGGTTACAGCATCCTGGCGATCGAACACGAAGGCACCGATGTCGCCACGTGGCTGAACTCGCAAGGCGTCACGGCTGTCGTATTAAAGTACCGCGTGCCCAAACGCGAGAAGCAATCGCCGGAGAATCTGGCGATGTTGCAAGACGCCCAGCGAGCGATCGGCCTCGTGCGGTCCCATGCGAAGGAGTGGGGCATCGATGCGAACCGCGTCGGAATGCTCGGCTTCTCGGCGGGCGGCCACCTGACGGCCACGCTGTGTACGAACTACACGAAGCGACTGTACGACGCCGTCGATGACGCCGATACGCTTTCGTGCAAGCCCGATTTCGGCGTGCTGGTCTACCCCGGCGGGCTGGTCGAGAAAGACTCGGTGACGCTGAAAGCCGAGATTGCGGTCGATAAGAACACGCCACCCGTATTCTTCGCGCACGCCAGCGACGACCCGGTATCGAGCGAGAACAGCATCGGGATGTACCGGGCGCTGAAGGCATCCGGCGTGCCGGCGGAACTGCACCTGTACGCGAGCGGCGGGCACGGTTTCGGATTGCGAACGGGCAAAGGGCCGGCGAGCGATTGGCCGAAGCGATGTGCCGAGTGGATGACCGCACGCGGCTATTTATCGAAAAAGTCGTAAGCTCACGACGAGATTTACCGACGGAATGCGAAAAATCGGTCGAGTGGACATGACTCTCGACCGATCTCTATGCATAACTTGTCTGTAACGATCGCGACGCGATTACCATTACAAAGTCGAGAGTGTTCTCGGACGGCGGATATTCAAGGAGTGGTTGACATGGCTCATATTGTGACGGCGAACTGCAACGATTGTAAGTACACCGATTGCTGCGTCGTCTGTCCGGTCGAATGTTTCTACCAAGACGAAATGATGTTGTACATCGACCCGGACGACTGCATCGACTGCGAAGCGTGCGTGCCCGAGTGCCCCGTCGAAGCGATCTTCGGCGAAGCGAACATGCCCGCACAGTGGTTGAGCTACACCGAGTTGAACAAGCAAAAGTGCATCACGCTCAAAGCCGGCGATGGCCACATCACCGAGAAGAGCGACCCGCGCGAAGGCCCCGGCTGCAAGAAGAAATAAGCGAAACTGCACGCGATTCCGGACGGGGTTTGGGGTTCGGATGGGCGACACGCCTACCATGACCTCAGACCCCGCGTGCGTTGTTTCTGAGGTTTTTCATGACCGGCATCTTGCTCATCCCGCTCGGTACACCCGATGCGCCAACCGGTCGCGCCCTGCGGCCGTACCTGCGGCAGTTCCTGTTCGACCCGCGCGTCGTCGAAACCAAGCCGTACACCCGCAGTTACCTCTTGCCCGGCAAAACCCCCGCCCCGCGCAAAAGCCCACCCGCGTGGCTGTGGTCGATCCTCATGAATGGCATCATCTTGCCGTTCCGCTCGCCGTCGTCCGCGAAAAAGTACGCGCGCATTTGGGACGAAGCGACCGGCTCGCCGCTCATGCACCACTCGATTCAGCAATCCGAACTCCTCCAGCAGCGCTTCCCGAACAATCCCGTGCGCTTCGGCATGATAGTCGGCAATCCGTCGGTCGAATCCGTCGTGACCGATATGCTCGCGAAAGGCGTCGATCGCATCGTGGCGATCCCGATGTTCCCGCAATACTCATCGACCACCACCGCGAGCGCGACCGATGCCTTGTTCAAGGTGATGTTGAAACTCCGGATCGTGCCCGCCGTGCGCTTCTCGCCGCCGTATTACGAACACCCGACGTACATTAGCGCGCTCGCGCAGAACATCAACGACGACATCGCAAAGCTCGGTTGGGAGCCGGAGCATTTCGTGTTCAGCTTCCACGGCATCCCACAAAAGTACGCCCAGCGCGGCGACCCGTACGCCACGCACTGCGTTCGCACCACGCAGGCGCTGGTTGCGAAGCTCGGCTGGAGCCGCGACCGCTGGACGCGCACGTTCCAGTCGCGGTTCGGCCGCGACCCGTGGCTGAAGCCGTATACCGACGATGTCCTCGAAGAACTCGCGAAAAAGGGCGTCCGCCGCGTCGCCGTGTCGTTGCCCGGCTTCACCGCCGACTGCCTCGAAACCATCGATGAAATCGGCCACGAATCGGAAGAAGTGTTCCACAAAGCGGGCGGCGAGAAACTGCGAGCGATGCCGTGCCTGAACGAGCACCCGATTTGGATCGACGCGCTCGAAGCGATCGCCCGCGAAGAAGGCCACGGCTGGCTGTAGGTATCGATTCCTGTGTCGGGCACACTTCGAGCGTGTGCATTTGAGGATACCTAAACGCTCATGCCACACCGGCGATGTTCACGTAGGTGTGAACGTGTGGCAGTACGCGGAAGTTCCAGATGAAGCCAGGGCCTTCGAGCCGCCAGAAGTGCCACTGGATCGCGTCGCCCGCCTCCTCGTAGTAGAACGCGAGGTGGATTTTCTCCATACCGCCGTTCTTCTTCAGAAGGTCCATCACCTCGTCGGCATCTTCCTTGCGGAACGGCGACAGCAGTTCGCGCATCACCGATTCGACGAGTGCCCGCTGATCCTTCGACAACTCCTGAATGCTGAGGCCGGGGAACTTCATGCCGTTCTTGCGGAACTGCACCGATGGGGCCAGTTCGCCCGGCGTGCCATCGATCGACGCGGCCTTGCGTTGCTTCTCGCTGAGCGCATTGAAGACACTCCACACCGCTTGCGTTTGGTAGTAGAAGACGTTCTCTTTCGACGACCCGTCCGGCGTGTGGCCGTAATACATTGGCCCACCGAATGCGGCATCCGGCTCGGAATTCCCATCGCAACGCACCGTCAGGTGGTGCCCTGCGAACACGAGCGAAAATTTGTTCTTGTCGGTCGGCTCGCCGTAGATCGTCGCGCCGATTCCCGTGAACGAACCGCTCGCGTCGAAGTTTCCGCCCCGGCTGAGGCGATGATAACCTTCGTCCCCGGCGGCGATGCTGCGGAAGATGCGGTCGAGGAGTTCTTGTTGTGGCTTCGTGTAAACGTCGCGGATTTTCTTGCCGATCGGCGCGTTGTACATGCCGAGGCGGGTGGGGATGCCCTTCTTGATAGCATGATCCCAGGGGAACACGACCAACGGTTTTTGCTCGGCGGACAGCGTCGCGAAGAGTTCGCGGACGAGGTCTTCGGCAGGCTTCACGACCATCGTCGGCTTGACCGTATCCAACGCCCGCGTAGCACCGGCAGCACTACCGATGGCCAGTATCGCGGCGGCTTGACCGCCGACGGTACGGAAGAACGAGCGCCGATCGAACGGCGTCACCCCTTCGCATTCGGGACAATCCCGCTGTGGTTCCATTCGGTTCATGGCAATCTCCAGAAGTTGAGAGAGGCAGAAACACCACGCTCACCGATCCTAACGCGCCGGATTCGACAAGTCGAAGGAAATATTGCCCGTCACAGTTCGAGGTCGTCGATCGAGGAAATCCGGATCGCACGCAGGATCGCGTGCTGCAACCGCGCGGCTTCGGTGACGGCGCGAATCCGCGATTCGACTTCCGCCGGAACTTCGCCAAACCGATCGCGGAGAATGTCGAGTAACGTACTTTGACGAGCTTTGATCTCGCCTTTGATCTCGCCTTTGATCTCGCCCTCTTCGCGACCTTCTTCAAGGATCGCCTGATACGTCGATGATTCTTTCATACCTCGTACCCTCGTGTAAGCGTTTTGAATCTCAATCCCAGTATACCGCAATCCGAGCAGGATATACCCGCATGTCAGAAGGAACACGCGATCCGCATTGGGCACGTTCTCGGCTCGCAATCGCGCGTCGATGCGGTCGACCAACGTGCCGAGTTGCCCATCGGCTTCGTCGGTGAGGAGCACGAGTGGTAGCGCCCCGATGCCACTCGCCATCAGCGGTTCGATGTGCAGCTCCCACACTTTGATTGCCGTGTATTCAAAGCGCAGATACTCGGTCTCGTCGTGGCGGCAACGACTGACAACGCCGGTGACGCCCGGTGCGGCAGCCGGTCGCAAAAGGAGTGCCACCGAATAGACGGGATGGCCATAGCGAGCGTCCAGCAGTGCGTTATATTGCAACAAGCGCCCCGGAAAATCGACATCACGCGAGGCTTGCGGTTCGATATGCAGGATGCCTTCGGCCGGCGCTTTCAGCCGAAAGACTTTGTCGGCCGACATCTGCACCGTCGATAAATCGACGTCGAGCGGTTCGACTTCGATTTTCGCAGACAATCCAATTCGCGGACCGAGCCAGTCGGCCCAATCGACCGCAAAAACGTTCAGCAAATCTTTCAGCGTCGTATCGAAAGGCTTGGTCATCGCGACAATCCTCGAATTCCATCAGCGACATATCGCTCGATGATATTAAGACTATGCCATCGGCATCCGGAACTGGCTTGCCGTCTCGCTGGGTCGTTCGAGCGAATCTCGCGATTCTCATCGAATTTTCCTTCGCACGCGGTTTTGAATTGGGATATATTCAACCAAACCGGTCGATGGTCGCTCCGGGTCGAGTGTCGTTCCTATTTTCGGAGATCGCAGAGATGATTTCGCTGGCTCGTCGATTGGTGGCCTGTTTCACGGTGGGTGTACTCGCGGTGGCGTTCTCGGTCGGCTCATTCGCCGCCGACGACAAAAAGAAGGACGACAAGAAGAACCCCACGATCAAAGAGATCATGAAGAAGGTTCCCGGCAAGGAGGGCATGGTCGCCAAGACCAACGCCGCGGCAAAAGTCGAAAAGTGGGAAGACGCGCAGAAACTGGCCAAACAACTCGCTGAGTACGGCGAAGCGCTCGGCAAGAACAAGCCGAAAAAGGGCGACAACGATTCGTGGGAAAAGCACGCGAAAGGCTTCTCCGAAGCGATGACGTCGATCAGCGATGGTGCGGAGAAGAAGGACAAAGACGCGGTCAATGACGCGGTAGCGAAGTTCGGCAAATCGTGCAAATCCTGCCACGATTCGCACAGAAACTAACGCGAACAATAGCCACTACCCAACGCGGCCCGCCCAACAGGCGGGCCGCATTGCGTTGGAAGCGGTCACTTTGGCCTATTCCTTCCACTGCACGAACGCTTCCATCGCGTAATATTCGGGCAGGCCGAGTGCGTCGAAGGTGCGGGCGGTGCCGAGGTTGCGGTCCTCGGCCCGCTGCCAGAATTCGCGGCGATCCGTACCGCCGGGGAACATCGCGCTGTCCTTTTGCGACTGGTGCCGGAAGATCGCTTCCTTCTTCCGTTCGAGCACATCGGGCGAAAGTGGCACCGCCATCTCGATCTCGTGCGGCTCCCATTCTTCCCACGCGCCTTTGTACAACCACACTTCGAAACTCGGAATTGGGAGTGCGGAATTCGGAATTGAAGACGGAGTTCCGCGTTCGGAACTCCGCAATTGCCGTACCGATTCGAAGATCGCTTCGGCGCACAGGCGGTGCGTGCCGTGCGGGTCGGAGAGTTCCCCGGCAACGTAGATTTGCGCGGGCTTCAATCGACCGATCAGTTCGGTGATGTCGTCGACGTCTTGCGGTTGGATCGGGTCTTTCGTGACGGTGCCGGTGCGGTAGAACCGCAAGTTCATGAACTCGAGTTGATCCGGGGGAATGCCACAAGCGAGCGCGGCAGCTCGGGCTTCCGTCGCGCGGATAATGCCCTTCACCGAAAGCACGTCCGGCGTGTCCGATTCCCCTGGCTTCTTCGCGTCGAGGAACTGATTGACGCGATCTTTCATCGTTCCAGCAGAGGACTTTTCCGCCGAGTCGCCGAAGGCACCGAGGAACTCATCGACGAAGTCGACGAACCGCCGAGCGTCGTGGTCGAACACCGCGATGTTGCCGCTCGTCATGTACGCGATGTGGACCGTGTGGCCCTGCTGAACGAGGCGAATAATCGTCCCGCCCATGCTAATCACATCGTCGTCCGGGTGCGGGCTGAAGACGAGAATCGTCTTCTTTTCCTTTCCTGCCGGGTACATTTTGATCGTTTCCATGCGGTTGTGGAACACCGCCTCGCCGATCTTCTCGGCGGCCCCTTTTTCGCGAAGCAATTCGTATAAGTGGTGATCGCGGAAATCCTCGTCGTTGAGCTTCTGCAAACCCTTTTTCGCACTGAGCGACAGGCCGACGACGGCGCGGCAGACGGTCTCTTCGGTCCATTCGCACGGTCCGACTTCCCACGGGCGTTTTATCGCGGTCATCTCGGCGGCGGCGGCTTTATCGAGCACGAACGTGGCGTTCGCATGATCTTGCAAGAAGCTGGCGGTGATCGCTTCCGTCGGCGAAAGTTCGATCGCTTTGTACGTGATGTACGCCTTGTGTTCGCCGAACGCCATCAGGAAAATTTGCCGCGCATCGAGGATACTCGCGACGCCCATCGTGATCGCTTGGCTCGGCACGTTCTCTTCGCCGAAGAACCCCGCGGCGGCATCGCGCCGCGTGATGCTGTCGAGCGTAATCGTTCGTGTGCGGCTGTTTTTCGGGCTGCCCGGTTCGTTGAAACCGATGTGCCCCGTGCGGCCGATGCCGAGAATCTGGATGTCGATCCCGCCTGCGGCTTTGATCTTCTTCTCGTACTCCGCACAAAACGCTTCGCACTCTTCCTGACGCATCGTGCCGTCGGGGATGTGGATGTTTTCCCACTTCACATTGACGTGTTTGAAGAATGTCTCGTGCATCCAACGGAAGTACGAGTGCGGGTCTTCCTTCGGCAGCGGGTAATATTCGTCGAGGTTGAAGGTGATGACCTGCGAGAGGTCGAGTGCCTCGTCTTTGTGCAGGCGAATGAGTTCGCGGTACAGGCCGACGGGCGTCGAACCCGTGGCGAGGCCGAGCACGGTATGCCGGCCGGCGGCATTGCGGGCGCGAACGAGTTTGTCGATCTCTCGTGCGACGTGCTTCGCGGCCGCCACGCTATTTGGAAAAACGACCGTCGGAACGCGGGTGTGCGGCAACTGAGTAGACGCCATGTCGTGGTTCTCCGACCGAACGATACAACAAATGGGGTGAAGCGTTGTTGTAGGAATGCGTGCGGCAAAGAAGCAGGGAGTTGCCGAATGCGATTCGGAATTGGGGGTAAGACATTGCCCGACGACTCTTGCCTTACCGGCATATCTTACCTAACTCATACAACGCAAGTGTGCCTTCCCCTGGTCCGATCCGTAACCCGTTAGGCGGAACCGACCCCCATGATCGTCGTTGAGAATCTCGTCAAATATTACGGCGAATACCAAGCCGTTCGCGGTGTGTCGTTTCAGGTGCCGAAGGGCCAAGTCGTGGGATTTCTCGGCCCGAACGGGGCGGGGAAGTCGACGACGATGCGCATCCTTGCGGGATACCTGACGGCCACGTCTGGTCAAGCGCGGATCGATGGCAAAGATGTCTTCTGGGATCCGATCGAGGCGCGTCGCCGCATCGGGTATATGCCGGAAAACTGCCCACTTTACCCCGAAATGCGCGTCGATGAGTACCTGAAGTTCCGTGCGGGGCTGAAGGGCCTCGGCTGGTCGGCGCGGCGCAAACGCATCGATTACGTGCTGCAACGTTGCTGGTTGAAGGACGTGCGCCGACAACTCGTGGGCACGCTATCGAAGGGCTATCGGCAGCGCGTCGGACTAGCCGATGCGCTACTCGCCGATCCGCCGGTCTTGATTCTCGACGAACCGACGGCGGGGCTGGACCCGACGCAGATTCGCGAGACCCGCAAGCTGATTCGCGAACTCGGCCAAGAGCACACGATGCTACTTTCGACGCACATTCTCAGCGAAGTCGAGATGGCGTGCGATTCGGCGATCATCATCTATCAGGGTGCCGTCGTCGCGAATGGCACGCTCGCCGATCTGCGTCAGCGGCACGGCAACCGTAGCCTCGAGGAAGTCTTCATTCACCTGACCGGTCAAGAAGGCATTTAGCGCACGCCCGACCCACACACGATAGACCCCATGCGACCACTCTGCACGCTGATCAAACGCGAATTTACCGCGTATTTCCTCTCGCCGATTGCGTACGTCACGCTCGCGGTATTCCTGCTCGTCACGGGGATGCTGTTCGGGAAAGCGCTCGAATTGCTCACGCAATCGGGCACGCGCGGCATCGAATATCCGATGCAAATCCTGCTCGGCGACGAGAAATTCTGGCTCGTCTTCTCGCTGATTCCCCCGCTGCTGACGATGCGATTACTCGCCGAAGAACGCGGCACCGGCACGCTCGAACTGCTGATGACCGCACCGATCCGCGACTGGCAGGTGGTGGCGGGCAAGTACATCGCGTGCCTGATGTTTTACATAACGCTTTGGATACCGACGGTGGCGTACCTGCCGGTGTTACTGGACATCGATTGGGCGACCGGTATCGCGCGCATCGACCCGTGGCCGGTGGTGACATCGTACATCGGCGCGTTCTTCGCCGGGGCGATGTTCCTCGCCATCGGGTTGTACGTTTCGAGCTTGGTGAAGAGCCAACTGGTGGCGGCGATGATCTCCCTGATCGTCGGGTTGATCTTCGTCGTCGGGGCGTTCTGGCGACCCGACCTGGCCGCCGAATCGCTCGGGTACCAGATCATCGAGTTCGTCAGCGTGCCAGAGCATTTTAGCCGTTACTTCACACGCGGCCAAATCGACACGCGGCACCTGATCGCGTATGCGACCGTGACGCTGTTTTGCTTGTTTATGACCGTCCGCAGCCTCGAAGCCCGACGCCTGAAGTAATTGAGATTGATCCATGGCCGATATTCGCCAACGAACGACGTTCGGGAACTTCTTCCGGTTTGCCATCCGTTTCCTGGGCTTAACCGGGTTGATTGTGGCCGTACCGAGCTTGGCATTACTCAACGGCGAACTGCCCGCCACGGTGTGGCCCGATGGCGGCGGCGTGCGCGAGTACGCCACCGCCGTGATGGATGCGACGAAAGCCTCCGTCGATGGAGCTTACGGCAACGTCGCCAAATGGTCGGCAATGGTGGCGCTCGTTGCGATCGGCGCAGCGTTCGCGTGGCTGATCGTCGAAGCCATCGGCGCACTCGTGCTCGTTACGGGTCGACGCACGGCGGTCGGCGGAAATGCCTACCTGCAAATCGGGCTGGCGATCGCGCTACTGGTGCTCGTCAATGCCTGGTCGTTCACACACCACAAACGCTACGACCTCACGCGGAACCAGCAGTTCACGTTGCCGCAATCGGTGATGGCGGACCTCGACAAACTGACGGGGCAGACGGACATCGTCGTGCTGCAACTGCACAAAACCGCCGGTTCGCTGTCCGCGAAACCGGATGCGCTCGACTTCGCGGCAGAACGTAAGGTCGTCGAGAAAGTGAAAGATCTCGTCGAACTGTTCCGCGAGCGTGGGCCGCAGTTTCGCGTGACAGTTCTCGATGTCGAAGAAGAAGGCTACGAGCAACGCATCGTCAAATTGACCGAGAACGCGAGCGGGCAGATCATCAAAAAAGAACTGCGTGCGGCGATCGAGAGCGCACCAGAAAACAGCATCGTCTTCCACTCGGATGGCAAAGTTCAACGGCTCAGTTTCAGCGAGTTTTACTTGCTCGACAAGACCGCATCGCGCCCCGTCGCGACACTGGCCGATGGCAAAGTGGTGGCGGAAACGAAGAACCTCGTGCTGTTGCCGCAAGGCGTGCGACCGTTTGCGGACCGCGTGCTTCGCCTCGGCGAGAAGAAGCCGAAGGTCGGTCTGGCCGTCATTCACCCGTATTTGTCGTCGAAGGCCGAACGCGAATCGTTTACCGCGAGTGGCTTACGCAAGACGCTCGAAGCCAACGGTTTTGAAGTGACGGACATCGTGTTGAAGAAATGGGCGAACGGCCCGCCGAGCGCCGCCGCCGACACGTACGAGGAATTTGAACTCGACAAAGCCGAACGCCGCTACCTCTACCTCGAACGCACGCTCGATACCTTCCAGACGAGTGCGAAACGCGCGAAAGAGTTGACGGACAAAGTCCGCACCGGTCCGCTGTCCGAAGCCGACGCGATTTCGCGACGCATCACGCGGCAGCGCATCGATAGCGAAGAGACACGCACCTCGTTCATCAAGTTCCTCGAAGATGTGCAGAAGGATAACGCGGAGAGTATCGCCGCGATCACGCAGCAACTTCAGACGGCGAGGCCGCAATACCAGGAAGTGATGAAGAACGAACGCGCGATCGAAGCCCGGCGCAGCACGGACGTGAAAGCGAAATTCGCCCAGGCCGCCGCCGACTGCGATTTGCTCATCGTGCCGCGGTACACGATCATGGACCTCGCGAATGGCGACATGATTACGCCATCGCTTTATAATTTGAACAAAGATCAGGCGTCGGTGGTGCAAGAGTTCGTGAAGGCCGGGAAGCCGGTGTTCGCGTTGTTCGGTGCGACCGCCGGGGAAATCGCCCGCCCGAACACCGAACCCGACGAACTCGAAGCGGTGTTCAACCGCTTCGGCATCGAGTTCGGTTCGCAAACGATCATCTACGAACAAGAAGCGCAGGCCGCCGCCGAACGAGCGGGCGAGCAGTTCGGTGGCAGCGTCGATGTGCCCCCGCTGAGCTTCGACATCGCGACGCCGAGCGGCAAGAAACCGAACCCAGTCGGCGAGGCGTTCCGACTGACGGCACGTGCGGTCAACGCGAAACTCGAAGTGAAAAAGAGCGGCTTCCGCCCCGTATATCTGAACTCGCTGGCCGCCGCGAAACTGCCGTTCGGTGCCGTGATTGCCCAGACGAACAAGGATAGTTGGAACGAAGACAAGCCGATCCCCGAACGCGATTACACGCCGAAGTTCGACCCCGCGAAACTCGACGACCCCAAGAAGGGCACTCGCGACGAAGAGCGCCACGGGCCGTTTCCAGTCGGCATCGCGGTCGAAACGTCGATCCCCGCCGAGTGGGTGCAACCGAAACTAGCCGCCGTGCAGTTCGCCGCGAACATCGGCCTCAGTGGCTGGGGCGCATTCGCGATTCCGCTAGTGGCCGATCCTTCCGACTACGTGAAAGCATTGAACGAAACTGAACGGCCCGCCGCATCGAGCGTCCGCATCGTCGCGCTCGGCCACGGCGGGTTGGTCGTCGGCGAGAAGCTGAAACCGGGCGAAGAAAAGTTGCTCTTACACGCGATCAACTGGCAACTGAAGCGCGACGATCGCCTGCCGAAAGATGCGGCTGCCGAAGAAAAATGGCAGTACCCGCGCGTCGAACTCTCCCCGCGCGAAGCGTACGTCTATCGCTGGGGTACGCTGTTCGGCCTGCCGCTACTGTGCGTCTACTTCGGGCTGATCGCCCTGATGACTCGTAAAGTCCGCTAGTCCTAATCAATCGACCTTCTACCACACGATACCCATGCGCTGGCTCACTACGATTTTGCTGTTAGTTTTCGCGGTCGGTGCTGGGATGTGGCTCTGGAAGGGGGACGCGATCGCCCCGCTCTGGAAGCCGCCGGCAGCACCGGTTGGCACGAGCGAATCGGCGAAGGCGCTGAAGGAGTCGGTCCGCCTCGACCGCGTGCAGAAAATCGAACTCACCTCGACGGCGGGCACGCTCGTCCTTCAGAAAGCCGCCGACGGCACCTGGACGCAACCGGGTAACTGGCCGGTCCGCCAACTCGAAGCGGCGCAACTCGCCACGGCATTGTCGAACTTGCAACCGCGTTTTCAGCCGATAGCTGCCGAGGGCGATCTGAAAGCGTACGGGCTGGATGCGACGCAGAAACCGATCACCGCAAAGATCGAAGTCGACGGCCAAACGACGACGCTGACCATCGGCCAGCCGATCGAAACCGCAGGCGAACCGCCATTCGCCCGCCCGACATACGTGCGAATTAACAGCCAGGCGGAGATCGTGCGTTTCGATTCGGACCTGATGCAAATCGTCTCGCGTCCGCCCGATTCGTACCGCCGTCGGCAGTTGTTCCCCGAAGCGGATCGCGTCAAAATCATCGGCGGCGAACCGGCAACGCCCGCCACCGGCGGTGGCCGCGCGGCGATCCTCGGCGATGCCTTCCGCAGCGTGAGAGTGACCGGCCCCGATGGCGCGTTCCAGATTCAGCGCACCGCCAAAACGCCCGAGCCGAAGTCCGAATCCGATCAACCCGGCGCGGAGAAAACACTCGCCGTCAACGCGCTCGCCGGTGCCTGGGAGATCGAGTCGCTGAGCGGCAAACCGGTCCGCGACCGCATCGACCCGACGAAGCTGCGTGCCATCCTTTCCGGCGTGCCCGAACTCTGGGTGGAACAATTCCTGCCCGCGAAACCACCCGCCGAAACGGGTCTCGACAAGCCCGAACGCAAAGTCGAAATCGTCCGCACCAGTGGCACGACCACCGTGCTGAAAATCGGCAAAGAATCGCGACGCATCACCAAAATTGAACCGCCCGCCGCGCCGCCGATGTTCGGCCAACCGCCGCAACAACCGCGCATCATCAGTGAAGTGTTTCACTACGCATCGCTCGATGGCCTCGACTTGCTGTTCGAAGTGAAGACCGAAAAATTCCCCGAGCTTTTCGCGAAGCCCGACGATGTTCGCGATCCCTCGCTGGCGCGATTTGAAGCGGCGACGGTCACCGCGTTGACAGTCGCGATGAAGGGCAAACCTGCTATCCAGTTAATCAAGAAAAAGGGCAACAAAGACGCGCTGAAAGACGACGACAAACAAGATCGCTGGTACGTCGGCGATATCCTCGCCGAAACGACGAAGGTGACGGAATTGCTCGATTCACTGGCAAAATGGGAGGCGAAGCCCGCGCCCGCCAAGATCGAACCCGAAGGCCCACTGACGCCGCTGAAGCCCGACACCGCCGAGAAAGTGATCGTCGATAATGCCGACGCAAAGACTCTCACCGACCTCGCCATCGACGCCAACGCCGGTAGCAAGATCACCGTTGTCGCGCAGGAAAAAACCATCGAAGGCCAGCCCGCACCCGCCGCACGCACCTTCACTTACATTCTCGGTAAACGCGACGCTGACAAGAAAAAGCTCGCCGTGCAAGTCGTCGGTTGGTCGCGCATCAACCTCATCGCCGACGATGCGTTCGCGCTCATCGACCGCCCCGCACTCGCCTACCGTGGCCGTCGTTTGTTCGACACCGCCGAAGTCCAACTGACCACCGTGGCGCTCGTGCAACCCGCCGCCGATGCCTTCACGATTCGCCAAGATGCGAACGCGAAAAGCTGGAAACTGACGCAGCCGATCACCAGCGAAGCCGACGAAGTGAAAGCATCGCAGATCGCCAACGACCTGTCGCGGCTCGAAGCGACCGAGTACGTCGACGATGCACCGAAGGACGAAGATCTCGACAAAAAGTACGGCCTCAAAACGCCGAAGGTCGTCGCCACGTTAGGCTTCACCGGCGGCAAAGTGCAGACGCTCGCAGTCGGTAATTCGCCCGAGTTGAAGCCCGAATATTACGCGCGTCTCAACGGCACCGGCAGTGTCTTCACCATCGCGAAAACGAACATCGACACACTGAAGCAAGGGGCCGTCGCGCTGTTACCGCTGCAGTTGTGGTCGGTGCCACCGGAGAACATTACCGCACTCGAAATTCGCCGCGGCGAACCGACCGATGCGTACAAATTCACCGCCCGAGACGGCACCAACTGGAAGCTGAGCGGGCCGTTCGAAGCGCCCGTGCCGTACCTGACGGCTCAACCGCTGATCACCGCAATCGCGAACGTGAAAGCCGAGAAATACGAGAGCCTGACCGCCGCCGACGCCGCGAAATTCGGCTTCGACAAACCCTCGCTGCGCATCACCGTCAGCTACATGGACGCCACCCCCGGCGACTTCGGCCTAATGCCGAAGGACACGCTCGTCACGAAGACGATCGTCGTCGGCAAGCCGACCGCCGACGGCGCGACGACCCGGTTCGCGAAACTCGAGGGCGGCCCGACCGCGGCGGTGTTCGCGCTCGCTGACCGGCTGTTCAAAGCCGCCGACAAACCGGCACTCGACTGGCTCGACAAAACGCTGCTGTTCCTCGACGCCGCGCAACTGACGAAGATTCAGATCGTCGGCCCAACTGCCGACGGTAACACGACGTTGACTAAAGACGACAAGGCCGGCTGGAAGGCCGACGGCCAGACGTTCCCCGTGGATCGCCCCTCCGCAGACATGCTTGCGAACATCTTCGCACGGCTCCCGGTGCAGTCGATTGCCGGGTACGGTGCGAACGTCAAATGGGCCGATTTCGGCTTGGAAAAGCCCGAATACACGCTAACGGGAACCTTCGCGACGGCCCCAGGTGATGCCGCGAAGCCGGCCGTGCGAACCGTGGCCATCGGCAAAGCCGCCCCTTCCGGCGGACGCTACGTTCGCGTCGATGGTGGCCTCGCCGTGGGTGTGCTGATCCCGAATGTCACCGATGCTCTGTTGCGAACGAAGCTCGATTTCGTCGACCGCTCAATGCTGCAATTCGACCCGACGACACTGACCGGCATCGTGCGAAAAGCCGGTGCCGAGGAACTCGAACTGAAGCTCGGTGCGAACGACAAATGGGAGATCGAAAAGCCCGCGAAACTCGCCGCCGACAAGCCACTGCTGGACGAACTCGCCGATCAGCTATCGCGGTTGCGGGCCACGAAAGTCGCCGCGTATGCCGCGAAAGATCTGAAGCCGTTCGGCCTCGATACACCCGCTGCCATTTTCACCCTGAAAGTCGGCATCGAAAAACCCGAAGACAAGATCGTGAAGATCGGCAAGCCCGTCGACGACAAGCAACCCGAAGGCGACCGGTACGCGATGATCGACACCAAGGGCGATGTCACTGTCAGCGTACTGCCAGCAGCCATCGCGAAGCGGTTGCTGGCGACCCCGATCAAGTTCCGCGACCGCACGTTGGCGAAGTTCATCGATGCCGACAAGGCGATCCTCGAACGCGGCGACCGCAAGGTCACTTTCGCCAAAGTCGATGGTGCGTGGAAGATGGTCGAACCGCTGGCCACCGAAGCCGAACAGGGCGACCTCGACGAACTGATTAACGCACTCGCCAAGTTGCGTGCGGACGAACTCGAAGCCGACAAACCCGCCGACCTGAAGCCGTACGGCCTCGATAAACCCGAGGCAAAATGGGTGTTCCGTTCGGGCGACAAGGAAGTGCTCAGCCTGCTCGTTGGGGCAAAAGACAAAGCCGGTACGCGGGTGTTCGCGAAGCTCGAAAAGGGCGACATGGTGGCACTGCTCGACCCAATCCTCACCGCGAAGATTCTCGGCGAATACCGCAAGCGCGCCGTCTGGACGGGCGTCGATGCGAGCCAGATCGAGACGATCGCGATCAGCGCCGGGACGGCTGGTTTCGCACTGCGGAAGATCGGCACATCGTGGATCGACACCGCAAAAGAGATGGACCCGATCGACGCAGCAAAAGTGACGGAGTTGCTCGACGCACTCGCAGGGTTGAAGGCCGAGCGTTATGTCGCCGACCAAAAGGCCGACCTGAAACTCTACGGCCTGCAACCGGCCCAGCGCGTGATTACGCTTCTGCAAAAGGGCGGCGAGACGAAAACCATCCAGATCGGCCGCGAAGAAGGCGGCAGCAACGGCAAACGCTACTACGCCCGAATCGACGACAAAGACCGCACCGACGTCTTCATCCTCAGCGAAGCCGACGCCACTAAGCTCCAACGCGACCGCGCCGCGTATAAGAAGTAAATTATAAGCGAGCGGGATAACTTCAAAACTCGCAATCGAGGATGTTAGGCTAACATAATGCCAAGACGCTTACGGAAGTTGTCGCATCTCCCAGAGAACAGTTGAAAACGTATCATCGTCGCCCGCTCGAAGGATATACTCTTTCAGTATGGCACTGTCGAATTGGTTGATCGTCCGTCAGGCACGCGAGGCGCTTCGGAATGCGCGCCCGGACGAGGCCCAGCGCCTGTTAGGGCCGCTGGTGGCGGATGGGCACCGCAAAGCCTGGCGAATGCAGCGCGAGGTGGCGGTGGCGTACGCGGCGGCGGGCGAGAAGTCGCTGCGTGCGGACAAACCGGAAGAGGCCTGGAAAGTCTTGCTTGCGGCGGAGGCGATGAACTCCGGCGTGAGTCGCGTTTCGGAATTGCGGGTGGCGCTGACGCGGCTCGGTTGGGCCGAATGCCGGGCCGCGATGGAAGCGGGCAACCCGTTACACGTCGTTCGCACCATCGCCAAATTGCGCGAACGCAACACGAACCTGCCCGAACTCGACGCGCTCGAAGTCGCCGCCCAAGATTGGGTATTGGCAACCGAGATGGCGGATCGCGGCGACTTCTTATTGGCACGATCGACGCTCGATACCGTACGCAACCGCAAGTCGACATTTCCCACGACGGGACTCGATTCGTTCGCGAACGCACTTTCCGAACGGCACGAGCAATTTCGTACGGCCATCGCACATCTTTCGGAAGCGGCCGACAATACGAACTGGGCCGAGGCGGCGAAGTGGGCGGGTGTCGCGATCGCAGTTGCGCCGAACCATCGCGAAGCCCGCACGATTCAATTACGCGCTTGGGAATCGTTACGCCCGGAGACCTTGCATCACGTCGGCAACGGGGCGGCCAGTTCGCGAATTCCGCTGGCCGCCGTGGCCGGAGCAGCGGCCGCATTCGCATTCGCGCCGACGAAAGTGATGTCCCCTGCCGAACCTGTCGCTTCGGCGAGTGGCACGAACTTGCCGAAGCGATTTCTGCTCTGGATCGACGGCGTCGGCGGATACCTCGTCTGTTTGTCGAACCGCGTGACGTTCGGCCAAGCGACGGCGGATGGCCCGATCGACGTGCCACTTTATGCCGACGTTTCGCGAATGCACGCCGAACTCACTCGCGATGGCGAAGGGTACTTCGTCGAATCGACGAAGGGCGTGCAAGTGAACGGCACGCAAGCCAATCGCGTCGTGCTAAACTGCGGCGATCGCTTCACGCTCGGCGCGACGTGCCAATTTCACTTTCGCAAACCGGTCGCAATCAGCGCGACGGCGAGGCTCGAACTCGTCAGTGGGCACCGCCTGCCGCTCGCCGTCGATGGCGTGTTGTTGATGGCCGAAAACATCATTCTTGGCGGCGGCACGCAAGTTCACATTTCGGTTCGCGGCCTCGAATCGAACGTGATACTCTATCGCTCGAAAGACGGTATCGGCATCCGTTTCAACGGCTCGTTCCTCGTCGATAACAGCCCTTGCCGCGAACGCGCCAACCTCAGCCTGCCCGCATCGGTGACGGCCGGGGATCTCTCGTTCACCATCGAACCGGTCGGCACCCGACTGTAAGCCCACATCATGCGAACGCAAGCGATCATTTTCCCATTCGAGCTGTTCGGCAACGGCGGCACCGGTGCGGGGGCACAACTCCTCGGCGACGTGCTGCGCGAGATGATCGACGACGGCGAAAAGGAAAGCCGCACGACGCGCTCATCGGCCTATCGCGACAAACTGCGCGTGAAAGAGTTCGGCTTCGAGACGCTGGAAGAAGTGGCCGAATGGCGCAGCACGGGGCGTGCTGCGGTGAAGAAATCGCTTACTGCAAAGGATTTCTTGCTCTGGCTCGGCGGCAATCACCTGAGCGCGATGCCGGTGTACGAGGAACTCGGCCCCGATACGCTCGTGATTCAGTTCGATGCGCACCTCGATATTTACAACCTGCACGATTGCACACCGGAACTGTCGCACGGCAACTTTCTGTTGCACGCAGAGAAGCCGTTGCCGCGCGTGATTAACATCGGCAGTCGCGATCTGTTTTTGTCCGCGAAACACGTGGGCCGCACGTACGAGAAAGTGTTCCTCGCCGCCGCGGTGGCGACGAATCTTGTGGGCATCATCGCCGAGTGCCAGCAACGTGCGGAGACAGCGAAGCAGATCTGGATCGACATCGACGTCGATGCCATCGACCCCGCGTTTTGCCCCGCCGTCCATCAGCCGTTGCCGTTCGGGCTGATGCCGATGCAACTGCTTGCGGTGCTCGAAGCGATCTGGTCGGAGAAAGTCATCGGCGTCTCAATCGTCGAGTTCGACCCCGGCCGCGACGTCGGCGATACATCGCTGAATCTACTCGGCTGGCTACTCGAATGGCTGCTCTTGAAGCATCACGAATGACGGGTAACTTGAACATACCAATGAGAGGATTCGACATGAGTGCCTTACGAAAATCGAAAATGACGGTGGCCGAGTATCTGGAGATCGAGCGAACCGCCGAGTTCAAAAGCGAGTTCTTCGACGGCGTGATGTACGCGATGGCCGGTGCCAGTCCGCCTCACAATTTCATCAAGGAGAATTTGAGTGGGGAATTACATGCTCAACTCAAGGGAGGGCCGTGCCGGTCATTGTCTGGCGATCAACGAGTCCGGGTTGAGCGTACGGGACTGTATACTTACCCGGATTTGTTGATCTTCTGTGGGTCGCCGGAGTACAGCGTCGAAGATCCATTTTGTTTAATTAACCCAGTGACTGTCATCGAAATTTTGTCGCCATCGACGGAACGATACGACCGCGGCGTGAAGTTCCGGAACTACCAACTGATTCCCAGTTTGATCGAGTACATTATGGTCGCCCAAGACGAACCGGCCATCGAACGATTCGTAAGGCGTGCCGACGGGACATGGGTGATCGACTGGTGTAACGGTTTAGACGCTACGCTGGTTTTCACATCGGTTGCGGCACAGATTCCGCTTGCGGATATCTATGCCGGTGTCACTTTCCCGGAAACGACACTGCGATAACTACACCATGTAGTCGCGTGGGTCGGAGATCACGCCGGTGAGTGCGGATGCGGCCACGGTCAGCGGTGAGGCGAGGTACACTTTCGCTTCCTTGTGGCCCATGCGGCCAGGGAAGTTGCGGTTCGTCGTGCTGATGCAACTGATCGGCGTATTCAGCCGGCCGAACGTATCCGATGGCCCGCCGAGGCAGGCCGCACAACTCGCGTCGCCGATCTTTGCACCGGCACTCAGGAAGATTTGCTTCAGCGTCACGCCGCCGATCATCTCGGTTTCCAGCCCGCGTGCCACTTCGGTCGTTGCCGGGACGACGAAGGTATCGATGCGAACTTCCTTGCCTTTCAGGATATTCGCTGCCGCGCGGAAGTCGGTCATCTTGCCGCCGGTGCAACTACCGATGTACGCGCGATCGAGTTTCGTGCCGGTCACTTCGCTGACTTTCGCTTTGTTGTCCGGGCTGTGTGGCTTCGCCACGACCGGTTCCATCTTCGTCACGTCGTAGACTTTTTCGAAGATGTAACTCGCGCCCGCATCGGGGCGGAACAGCGTGTGCGGCTTATTGCCCGTGCGGCGGCCACGATCTTTCACGTACTCGAGCGTCACGCTGTCGGCGGGGATTAAGCCGTTCTTGCCGCCCGCTTCGATCGCCATGTTGCACAGTGTCATTCGCTCTTCGATATTCAGCGCGAACACGCCATCGCCGTCGAATTCCATCGCGCGATACGTCGCCCCATCGACGCCGATATCGCCGATGACGGCGAGGATGAGATCCTTCGCCATGAGGTACGGTGGCATCTTCCCGTGGAAGACGAAGCGCATCGTCGGCGGTACTTTCAGCCAGGTCTTACCGGTGCCGAGAACGAAGCCTGCGTCGGTGTTGCCGATGCCCGTGGCAAACTGGCCGAACGCGCCGGCGGTGCAGGTGTGGCTATCGGTGCCGAGGAGGACTTCGCCGGGGCGAGTGTGGCCTTCTTCGGGCAGCGCGATGTGGCAGACGCCCTTGTAGCGATCCGTGCCGACATCGTAAAAATACGGCAGATTTTGCTCTTTCGCGAACTCGCGGAGTACGTCGACGTTGCGGTTCGCCATCACATCTTTGGTGAAGATGTAATGGTCCGGGATGATGACGACCTTCTCGCGATCCCAGACTTTCGCATCGTTGCCGAACTGCTTTTTGAACACGCCAATGGTGCCCGGCCCGCAGACGTCGTGCGTCATGAGGACATCGACGTTGACCCAGATATTGTCGTTGGGCACGACGCGGTCGCGGTCGGCGGCCTTGGCTAAAATCTTCTCGGTGAGAGTCATCGGGGCAGCCATGCGAGGCCTCCGGTTCGGGTTCCGCGATACGGTCGGTCGGTGTTCTGGCATTGTATCAGTCAGTGGACGAACGAGCGCAGCCTGCGGGAACTCACGAGCCGCATTGCGCCTGACGGCCTTACGATTAGAATGAAATCGATGACCGACTCGTTTCCTATTTTGGGCCGACTATGGACCGCGACCGATACGACCCGTTTGTTAAAACGTTCTTCGAGTGCGACCCCACGGTTGTCACCGGTATTTTCTCCGAACTCCTTGCGGCGATGCGGGCGGAGGAAGCGTTGCCGCCGGGTTCGTATATGTCGCAAAACTACGACACGGCACAGGCGAACCCGGAAATCCACGTGTTGCCAGGCAACCTCAAGGATGCACGCGATTCGATCTTCCCGTACTTCTGGGGCACCGATGGCTGGTCGTCGCCGTTACACCTTGAGAACGTGCGTGGCCCCGCGAATTATGCCTCCTTGATCGGTGCGTTGGCGTGCTTGCTGAAGAACCCGAACCTCTGCACCGACAGTTACAGCCAACGCTCCAACGAACTCGAAGTGAAGGCGATTACGGCACTCGCGAACCTCGTGTTTTACCACACGATCGACCCGTGGGGCATCTTCACGATTGGCGGGACGATCTCGAATATGTACGCGGGTAAGATCGGCATCGAGAAAGTCCTTCCCGGTGCGATGCGGAAAGGTTTGCAGGGGCAGACTGTGGCGGGGATCGTCTCCGAGGCGGCGCATTATTGTGCGGCCACGATCGCGGGCTGGCTCGGCCTCGGCACCGATAACTTACACGAAATTCCGACGGATCGCACGCTCTCGATGCGGCTCGATCTGTTTGCCGACAAGCTCGAATCGCTTTACGCACAAGGCGTTCGCGTCGCGTTTGTCATCGCCACGTTCGGCACGACGGATGCTTTTGGGATCGACGATATTGCGAGCATTCGCCGGATCGTCGACGAGAAAGCGGCGAAGTACGGCGTACCCGCGCCGCAACTCCATGCCGATGCCGCCGTCGGTTGGGGCAACTGCTTTTTGAACGAATACAACACGCTCGAAAACCCGTTGAAGCTGAATGCGAATGTCTTGCCCGTGATCGAACGCGCGAAGGCGGCGTGCCAGGGTTTGCACTATGCGGACAGCGTCACGCTCGACTTCCACAAAACGGGCCGCGGGCATTACCCGAGTTCGGCGTTCATCGTGAACCGCAAGGACGACTTGAAGTATCTCGCACGCAGCAAAGACGAAACGCCATACTTCCCGGAGGCGGATAGTCGCCGCGACCCGGCACTGTTCACGCTGGAAACCTCGCGACCGGGGCTGGGGCCCTATACCGTGATGGCGTCGCTGAACGGCATCGGCCTGATGGGCTGGCAGATGCTCATGGGCCGCGCGCTCGAACTCGCGCAGTACCTGAAAAACAAGCTCGCGGAACTCGATTATTGCAAGGTACTGAACGCCGAGACGTGCGGGGCGAGCGTCGTCTGGTGGGTGTTGCCGAAGGGCCGAAACGCGAGCGAAATTTTCTCGCGGCTCGAAGATGGCACGCTGACGACGGAAGAAACGATGCGATACTTTGCCGAAGTGACGCGGTTATTTTACAAGCGCGAACGCAGCATGGACCCCGCGCGAGATGCGCGACTGAGCATGACGACGAGCGTCGGGTATCGCCCCCACGGCCACGATCTGCCCGCGTGGAAGGCAGTGTTTTTCAACCCGAAGACCGACGAAGCGATTATCGATCAACTCATCGCAAGTATCGAAGAGACGAGTTAGATTCGCCACTCACATCGAATTCTCGCGTCTGGCGCGAGCGAGATTTGATGGTCGGCGCGATCTTGCGGGTCGTTCGGGATTTCTGTGTCTCAAATTTGACCGAAGCCCAATCCGCATTTACATTGTTTACAACGGGAACGACGACGTTTCCGTTCCGTTGCGATCGTGCAACATCCAGCCCCGCCCCCATGCCAAACGGGCTGGTCGTTCCTCGTACCGATGCCGTAATTCATCGCCTGTCGTGCGTCGGGTTCCCCGATTCGCGCAGCCGGTATCTCCGTTCGCAAAGATGGAATGTCTCTGCGTTCTCGCTCGTTGCACGCCGGGTTCGGAGTAACCCTGCGGCTTACCGATGTTCCGGTGTTGCTCAAACGCGAGTGGCACCATCCAGCCCACGCACCGATTCGCGCCAACCGCGCCCAGTCGGGGAGATTGCTTCTATGTCGTTCGCCCGCCGAGTTGCGTTCGTCGCGACCGATCATCGTTTCGGTCAGTCGATTCAAACGCACCTGCACAAGACGTTTCTGCTCACCGCGCCCGTCGTTCGCTTCGAGGACGTTCCGCAACTGGTTTCTCGCGATACCGATGGCGTGCTGATGTTTCTCGCCTCCGAACAGGCGGATGCCGAGCGGATCGAGATCGCGGTTCGCGACCTGCGCCTTCAGCAATATCCGGCACAAATCGGCGTCCTCGAGACCGAAGAATTCGCTGCGACGCGACGCCTCGAAGCGTTTCACCCGCACTTCGATGGCCGCTGGGTGTGGCCGACGCAGATCAAAGAATGGAACGCCTGGCTGAAGCGTGCGATCGTCGAAGGCACGCCGTTCATCGACCCCGCTACCGAAACGACGCAAGAACGAATCCGCCGGAAATTACTCGCACTCACGCCGTCGCTGACGCACATGGTCGAACAACTCGACATCGCGGCCGCACACGATGTCACGGTGTTAATCGAAGGCGAAACCGGCACGGGCAAGACGCACCTCGCGAAACTGATCCACGAATGTTCGGCACGCCGGGCCGATCGTTTCCTCGTGGTCGCTTGCGGGGCGATCTCCGGGAACCTGATTGCCAGCGAGTTCTTCGGGCACGTGAAAGGCGCGTTCACCGGTGCCGACATGAACAAGATCGGCAAGTTCGCCGCCGCCGCGAAGGGGACGATCCTGCTCGATGAAATCGACACGCTCGGCCTCGACCATCAGGCGAATTTACTGCGCGTCATCGAGACGGGCGAATTTGAACCGGTCGGCGGAAACGAAACGCAATTCTGCCACGCACGCATCGTGGTGGCTACGAACTGGAACCTCTCTGAGGCCGTCGATCGCGGGACGTTTCGCCGCGACTTATACTACCGCTTGCACGTGATTACGTTCCATCTGCCACCGCTTCGGGAACGCATCCAGGACATCGGCCCGCTCGTGCGCGGGATGGTTTCGCGGTACGGTACCAAGTTCGGGAAGAAGATTATTTCGATCCACCCCGACGCGATGCACTCGCTCGAGTCGTTCCCGTGGCCCGGCAACATTCGCCAACTCGAGAACGTCATTCAGCAAGCGGTGCTCACCTGTTCGACGACCGAACTCGGCGTGCCGCACTTGTCGCCGATCGTTCGCAACCGCACGATGGCCGCGCTCGAATCGGTCTCGGTTGCGCACCCGAACTCGCTGGCGCAAAACCGCGAATCGACCGAACGCACGGTGATCATTCGCGCGTTAGAGAAAGCCTCGTTCAGCCGAACGCGCGCCGCCAAGCTGCTCGGTGTCAGCCGGGTGACACTCTACAAGAAGATGAAAAAGTACGGCTTGTTGTCGAAGGCCGTATCCGTGTTGTCGTTGCCACCCGATTACCCGCGAGCCATGGGCAGCGGCGTGAATTGATCTAAAATGAAATATCGCTAAGGAACGTCAACGAGAGTGGGAATGTCTGCCGAAGCCGAACTGCATTACCTGTGCAAACCGACTGAGCCGCAAGAGGCTTCGCACGCCGTGGAGTTCCTGAGCGTTCAGGAATTTCTAGCCGATGAAGCGTCGTGCAAGACGCTGTGGGATCTGCTTACCGAACAGTTTCGCACCCGCAGCAAGTTCCTGGCGATCTGGCAGTGCGTACGTTACGTGGCGGTGCACCGCGATACGGACGGCAACGGCGATGGCTTCTTGCTCGTTTCGACACCGGTGAATTGGCAGATCGATTACGTGGTGGTGAAACCCGAGAGTCGCGGCCAAGGTATCGCAATACAACTGGTGAAGACAACGCTCCACCACGCCTATTTGCACAAAGCCCCATACGTGATGCTAACGAGCCGCGAATCGTTGCGACCGCTGTACGAAAGCTGCGGTTTCAATGTGGTCTACGGCTACGCCAACGTGTGATTTCAGGACGGTTCAAATCCGAGTTGCCATGGGCTGATAGGCGCCCTTTCAGGGTCGTTGTTCTGTTTTCGGTCCTGAAGGGACCGCTCACGTAGCCCATGGTGATACCATGGGTGGGGGCCGCATCCACTACCCAAAATCACTCGCTGACGTTCTTCCACTTCGTGTAGTTCGCCCAATTTGCATCGCTCAGCGTGAACTCGGGGAGTTCTTGCCCATCTACGGTCAAACTTCCGATGGGCGGCTTATCGCGAACCGACGATTCGATGCGTTCGATGTCGAAGTGGTCGCGGCCGAACAGCGATAAATCGCCGGTCTTGATGTCCACCACGAACGCGATCTCGCCGAGGAGTTTCACTTTCAGTTGCGGATACGTTGGCAAGTCGAGTGCGGTGCTTTCAGTGTCCGGGCTGGATGCGCGAATCTCTTCGACGAGGCCATCGACGTACGCCAGGTGCTCGGCTGTTGGGCGTTCGACGAAGAGTCTGCGAAGTTGCCCGTACGCACGAAACGTGTTCAAAGCATTGAAGCCGAACCAGACGCCGAACATGATAGAGACGGGATCGAAACTGCCAATCGCCTGGTAACGCTGATACTGTCGAATCGCGACTGACGCCACGTAAACAGATATGAGAATCCCGTCGAGCAGCACGCACTCTGGCGATGGTCGGAATTTCTTCCATAATCCGACGAGCAGTTCGCCGACACCGAGTATGATTTGGCCGTAGAGAATCGGGTGAAACCGACCGATCATGCTGTAATTCAGGTACGCGAACCCGAGGAACAATGCCCCCGTGAACATCGTGCTCGATGCACCCGCTCTCACGTGATCGCAGACCTTGCGATAGGCGGCCACGCGTGCCAGAGTCATCCGCATTTCTTCGACGCCAATACCGTTCGCCATGTCGTCACTCCGCAAATCGAATCGATACCACACGTCGCTATTGTCCGATTCCCGCGAGAACCGGCAATGACCGCGAACTCACAGTGCTCGGCATCGTCGGCACTCACTCTTCGACGAGTTGATAAAAGACGTTACGTTGGCGCGGTTCCCAGCCGGCTTCGCGGATCGAACGGCGTATCTCTTCGAGCGTCAGATAATGCACCGTCCCCGCCGACGCGACGACGTTTTCTTCGATCATCAGCGAACCCATATCGTTCGCACCGAAGAACAGCGCGACTTGCCCGATCTTGCCGCCCTGCGTCACCCACGACGATTGGATATTTGGGATATTATCGAGGTACAAACGGGCAATCGCCTGCGTTCGCAGATACTCGAACGAGCCGACGGCGGGAGAGTCGGCCATCTTGTGGCCGGGCTGCATCGTCCAACAGATGAATGCGGTGAAGCCACCCGTTTCATCTTGTAGGCTCCGTAAACGGTCGAGGTGTTCGATGCGTTCGGCACCGGTTTCGATGTGGCCGAACATCATCGTACAGGTCGAGCGCCCGCCGAGTTGATGCCACACGCGGCTGACTTCGAGCCATTCTTCGGTGAGGGCTTTGCCCTTCGTCAGTTCCTTGCGAACGCGATCGACGAGGATTTCGCCGCCGCCACCCGGTAGGCTACCGAGGCCCGCCGCTTTCAGCCGTTCGAGCACGGTGCGCAACGGCAATTTGTTGATCTTGTGGAAGTGCCAAATCTCCGGCGGGCTGAACGCATGGAGGTTGATCGTCGGGAAGTTCGTGCGCAGGTCGCGCAGCATTTCCTCGTAATATTCGAGCTTCAACGACGGATGCATCCCGCCTTGCAACAGCACTTGATCGCCACCGAGTTCGACGGTTTCGCGCAGCTTCTGGTGAAGTTCTTCCCGCGAAAGTACGTAAGCATCGGCGTCGTTCGATTTGCGGTAAAACGCGCAGAAATCGCACACCGCCGCACAGACGTTCGTGTAGTTTACGTTGCGATCGATGTTGTACGTGCGGTACGGCTCGGGGTGCATCCGCATCGTGACAGCGTGTGCGGCGCGACCGAGTTTGGTGAGGTCGCGGCAATTCGCCATCAGTTCGACGCCTTCATCGAACGTGATGCGATGGCCGTCAGTAGCTTTGGACAAGATTCGGTCGATGGTAGTGGACAAGGTTCACTCCTTTCGGTGCCAGCCCGAGTTCGGCGGCCAGTTCGTAGTAATGGTTCAACCCGGCAAGTTCGCGGGGGCCGAGGTCGTAATGAATGATGTTCGTGAGGTAACGCCGACAGAATCCGGGGTCGAGCCCGAGTGGCCCCGCTTCGCGTGCCGCAATCGCCCCGGCACGGCGTAGGCCCATTTCCTTCGCTTGAACGAGTGCCCGTTCCGCACGGCCGAGATCGACGCCTTCGCGCACCGCCCACACGGCGAACACCATCGGTAAACCGGTCCAGTCGGTCCATTCCTGGCCGAGGTCGTACGCATACTCGAAGCCCGGCAAACAGGCTTTCATCGCGCGATCGCCGATGAGTAGCACCGCATCGGTCGTCACCGATTCCGCCGCCGCATCCATCGGAAGCTGCCGCAACAGTGGCCGCACATTGTGCCGTTTCGCAAGTAGAATCCGCGTGAGTGCGGCACTCGTCCGCGATCCCTCATCGAGCGACACCGAGCGAATGTCCTGCCAACGGACTTTACTAAACAGCGTCACACTGAGCACGGGGCCGCGCGACGACACGCCGATGTTCGGCACGTAAGAATAGTTGCCCGCACGGAAGAATTCGACGACGGGAATCAGCCCGACATCGAGTTCGCCACACACCATGCGGTCTGCCAGGCGGCTCGGAATATCGAGTTCGAGGTGAACGTCGTTCGTAAACTCGTCCAACCCCTCAATGAGCGGCTTCGAGTTCAGGTAATTCACCGCACCAACGCGGATTAGCGGACGCATAGCAGAACTCGTGGTAACCGTTCGCCCAGAACGTTGTTGTACGGTTCGAGCCGGTCAATCGCAGCTCCAACCCGTCCTACTTCATCAACCGCAGCGAATCCGTGCCGACAACCGCAACTTCCGCATGCACCCCGTTGCACTCCGTCGTCATACCGTGTACGCTTCAGCGATTCCTGAATTCCTGTGGAGGTGGTGTCATGCTGAAACGTATCGCGTTATTCGTGGCGGTGGCCGGGGTGTTTCTGGCGGTGTTATTCGCTTCAAATGGAGACGCAGAGACGCCGGCGAAGAAACTCGCCGTTCCCGAGATGGTGTTCAACGACGTGAAAGAGATCGCGCCGGGCGTGTTCTTTCGCTATTCGTCGATCAGTGCCACCGACACGAAAATCCCGTTCGGCGGCTCCAATAATATCTGGATCGTCTTCAAAGATTACGTCGTCGTGGTCGATGCTAACTTCCCGAAGGAAGCCGAAGACGTGATTGCGGACATCAAGAAAACGACCGACAAGCCGATCAAGTACGTCCTCGATACGCACCATCACGGCGACCATGCGTACGGCAACTGCGCGTGGGCGAAAGTCGGCGCGAAGATCGTCGCGCACACCACCGCGGCACGGCTTCTGAAAGTGAACGGGCCGAAGCAGTGGACCGATGCGGGGAAGGATCGCAAGGACATTCGCGACAACGAGCTGAAGCAAGCCGACATCACGTTCGACGATAAGTACGTCCTCGACGATGGCACGCAGCGCGTCGAGTTCCTGCACTTCGGCCACAGCCACACCGCCGGCGATGCGAGTGCGTATTTACCGAAGCTCAAGATCCTCTGCACGGGCGATGCCTGCGTCAACGGCGCGTTCAACTTCATGGGCCATTCCAACTCCGCAGCGTGGGTGAAGTGCCTGGAGAAGATGGAAAAACTCGACGTCGATCTCATCGCACCGGGCCACGGCAAAGTGACGGGTAAGGAACTGCTCGCGAAGCAGAAACGCTATTTCGTCGAGATGCGCGGCGAAGTGCAAAAAGGCATCGACGGGAAGAAGCCACTCGACGACATCACCGCCAGTTTAGAGATGCCGTGGTACAAGGAGTGGACCGGCAAACCGGCGAAAGACATCAAAGATAACGTCAAGCACGTCTACGAAGAATTGACCGGCAAGATCGACCACGAGCGACTCGGAATGGTCGCGCCGCCACTCGGTTATTCGCCGAACCCGCGCGCAGTCGCAGAACTGCCGACGGTAATTCGCGGAGCGATTGCCTCGGAGTGAACGACAAAACCCCTGTGGCGTTAGCCGTTCTTCGCCGGATTGCGAAGCCGTTCGATCTCGGCTTGCAGCTTCGCCATCTCAGACGCAATCGACGTGCTCCGTCGTTCGGCTTCGACGCGCAGGCGTCGCTCTTCGACCACATTTGCCTCGGCTTGTGCGCGTTCTAATCGCTCTTGATCCAGTTGAATTTCCACGCGATCCGCACGGCGTTTGGATTGTCCGAGTCGCCGTTCGGATTGCACGAGTAGTTTATCGCTCGCTTTCAATGCCGCTTTCGTCGTCTCGAGTTCTTCGGACAACTCGAC
>JAYVXI010000207.1:0-13370 GCA_043785305.1 Limnoglobus sp.
GAAGTTCCTTCTTCCAGAGGGTTGTGTGATAACTCCCTATGGTGGAAGGACTTCCGCTTTATTACAAGCCCAACTCCTTAACTTGATGCTAATGGGGTGAGCTAATCCAATGCCCACGGACGACCGACCGTGGGAACTTCCTCGCCGATTGCACGAATAGATATTGCATCGGGCTTCGGCTATGTTAACCTTTCAGCTACACTCGATCGCAAGTTTCGCCAGCTTGCTTGAAGTGGGCTACGACATCCGCACCGTGCGAGTCGTTCTCGTCCGAGTGATTGTTTGCGACAGATTTCGCAGTCGCAATCGAATAACAAGTTCGGCGAGCGGAGGGCTTCGGGGTGGGCAGCGTCAACCGGAAAGCGACCCACGACGAGATGGCGCATGCCACTCAGGCGATCCAGGAGGCGTTCCCCGAGTACGATGTCGTTTGGGGCAGCCACGGGGATTACGGCGGTGGTCGCGCCCCACGCGACCACACGCTGTCGTTTCGGCTCCGCGACCGCTGGGGCAAGCACCACTCGAACGTCATCTGGGTGGCCCTGGAGAGCCTGTCGAGCATCACCGCAGCGTGGGTCAAGAAGATGGTCAAGCGGGGCACCAGTCACAAGCCCCGGTCGCGGCGGCGGTAGCAGAGGGCGCAGGTATGTGGTCTCGCATCCCAGAACGACCGGCGGAGCGAAGAGTGTTCCGCGTATGTGCGATCTCAAGTCTGGCCGCAGTCCTCGGCGGCGGCCTGTTCCTCTACGGCTGCTGGGCGGCGACCGATTTCGACCCCGAGGCCACGCGTCAATTCCGGTACAACGGGACGGTGCTTGTCGTCGTACTTGGTGTTGCGGTCCTAATGTATTTCCCCTGGAGTCTCCGCTGGGTGCGGGCCAACGCGTGCAGGCCAGACGTCGCCCCCGGAACTTCATCGGGCGACGAGCGGTAACCCGTTCCTGTGACCGGTACTGTTCGGCTTCAGAAAACCACGGTTGGTGTGAGGCGTCATGGATTACAAGGAGTTCGATGTCGCGGGCAATGAGCACTCGGACCGGCTTGCGGACTTGCTGCGAGCGACCGGTATTCGCTTCGAGCAACGGGCTGTGACGGAGCCGGGACGACGGCAAGTGTCTGTCATCTGCGTCCATCCTGAAGACCTTGGCCGAGCCAACGAGATCCATGCACAAGCGAAGCGGCAGGAAAGCGAGGCGTTCGTCCGCACGCTCCGGTTTGTCCGTCGCCCCTATAGCGACAAGGACATGTTGCTTGCGCTGGAGCCGAATGATGCTGGCTATTACGCCTCGCATGTCTATCACGGCCAGCCATTTGATCCGGCGCAGTATCGCGTAGTCGGGGGCGGTTGGGATCACGAGCACTGCTATCTCTGCTGGGCGAAAGTGCTACCGGGCGAGGAATGGTGGGCTTCCCATCCGGCTAATTTCGAAGATGAAATGGGTCTGTGTTTGGACTGCTATTCGAGGCTGTTTGGCTGAAAGGCCGCTGAACCAGGCGCAGCAGCAGACGGCTGGGGCACGACGGTTTTCCCAGATGTGTAGCTCGCTCGGCCCCCGCGGCTGCTGAGCTTAGTCGTTCGGCGGCGGAGGCCGAGAAGTTTGGAGTACCCATGAGCGCCGACAATGGCGGTTTGCCTCGGCTGACCGCGACACCTCTCGCCGTCCTCAACATCTTGGTCGGGTTTGCAGGGGGCGCGGCCGCCCTCGGTCTCGCGGTGTTCGCGGGCGGGCTGAGCGTCCACTCCGAGGATGGTCTCCCGCCCCTCGGGCTGGCCATATCCCTCGGCCTGCTCGGGGTCGCGGGCGTGCTGCTGCTCGCGCGTGGCCGGCGCGGGGCAGCGGTGGTGGCCGGACTGGCGGCGGTCGCCGCTAGTGGCGGGATTGCCAGTGCGTTCTGGCGGGACGCTAACGTGAGCGGGATGTGGGCGTACGCTTTGGTGATTGCCCCCGTCGCTCTGGTCGCATTGGCCGAGGTCGTCTACTTGCTGCGGGCGCGGTCGTAGCAAAGGCACGCCTCCCAAGGAGCCGCGGGTTTGGGCCGACAGGCCGGTTTTGATGTAACCCCTGTCCCCTCCCGAGATGCGATTGGGTAACAAACCATGTTACCCGTAAGTCGCCTCGAAATCCGCCCAGAAGCCCGGGTAGGTTTTGGCGACGCAGGCGGGGTTGCGGATGGTGGTGCTGGGGACTTTGCGGGCGATGAGTGCGAAGCTCATCGCCATGCGGTGATCGTTGTAGGTATCGACCGTGCAGCCCGTCATTTTTGCGAGTGGCACCGGGTGGATCGTTAGGCCGTCTTCGCGTTCGTCGACGCGCACGCCAAATTTACGCAGTTCGATGGCCACTGCGGCGATGCGATCCGTTTCCTTGTGGCGAATGTGCGCGACGTTGCGAATCGTCGTTGGTCCCGCCGCGAAACAAGCGATCGCGGCGAGTGTCATGACGGTGTCACTGATGTCGTTCATATCGACGTCGATTCCGCGAAGCGTTCCCGAATCGCGTCGAAGCACCATGTCGGAACCCTCGGCGCGAACCGTGCAGCCCATCATTTCTAACATTTGTGCGAAGCGGACATCGCCTTGCAAACTCACGCCGACATCGGGCAGGTTTCGCACGCGCACCACTCCGCCGTGGATAGCCGCTGCCGCAAAGAAGTAACTCGCCGAAGAGGCATCGGGTTCGATGGCGTACGCAAGTGGTGGGCGATTCGCTGCGTTGTACGAAATCGGCTCGACGCGATAGCCGTTGTCGGACGCCAAATGTTGGAAGCTCCCGCCCCAACTCGTCAGCATTCGCAGCGTCATGTCTACGTACGGAACCGAGACGAGTTCGCCGGTCACGGCCACATCGATCGTCCGGCCCGCGAACGGCGCGGCGAGTAGCAACCCACTGAGGAATTGGCTGGAAATCGAGCCGCGAACCGCCACGCGGTTCGTCTTCCAACCGTCGGCGTGAATCGTCACGGGCGGGCAGCCGGTGCCGTTTTCGCTCTTTGCGGTAACGCCCAAATCGTGTAATGCGCTCAATAGATCCTGAATCGGTCGCTCGCGCATTCGCGCAATGCCGTCGAGTTCGTAACGCCCCTGCCCGAGGCCGAGCATCGCCGTGAGGAAGCGAACGGTGGTGCCCGAATTGCCGACAAATAACTTTGCTTCCTTCGCGGGAATGATGCGGCCACTGGTGTTCTTCGCGAACGCAATCCGACCGTACTGCCAGTCGGCTGTCACCGCGAAGCCGAGTTGCGTGAGGCAATCGACCATCACCTCGGTGTCTTCGCTTTGCAATGCACCCGTGAGTTCGCAACCCGATTCCTGGCTCGCGAGTGCTGCCAGAACGAGCGCCCGGTTCGTGATACTCTTGCTCCCCGGCACACTCACCGTGGCATCGATCCAGCCATCGTGCGCAGCGATCGCCAACTCGGCAGGGTAGGTGTATGCCGGTATAGAGTGAGCGTTTTCATCGCGTTTCGGGGTCATGGATTTTCCTGTACTTCTGCTTCCGGTTCGTTTCTGCGATGGCCGGATGTCGGGTTGTTTTTATATCACCCCACTCCGAAGCCTCGCGTTTTTCGAGAGGGTTTCTTCGCATCTCCATCGAACCCAGACGAAGCCATCCGTATCTTCACTGATATTCGATATCACGCACCCGGAAGTTTGCCGCCACCATGAGCATTCGCACACGCTTCGCGCCGTCGCCGACCGGTTACTTGCACATCGGTGGGGTCCGCACGGCCCTGTTTAACTGGCTGCTCGCCAAACGTCATGCGGGGCAGTTTATTTTGCGAATCGACGACACCGACGATGCCCGCAACCGCACCGAAGCCGTCAAGCCGATCGTCGATGGTTTCGCGTGGCTCGGCATGAGTTGGGACGAAGGCCCGTTAGCGGCGGCGGACGGCACCAGCTTCGGGCCGCACGCGCCGTACTATCAGGGACAGCGGAACGAGAAGTACGAAGCCGCCGCGATGAAGCTCCTCGCCGAAGGCAAAGCATACCCCGATTACACGACCTCCGCCGAGATGGATGCGGCTCAGAAACAAGCCCAACTCGCACGCACCGCCTACGTACACCGCGGCACCAATCGCGACGTACCGGCCGACGAAAACGTACGGCAATACCACGCGAAGAAAGCCCCGCTACTGCTGAAAGTCACACCCGGTCAGACGGTGAAATTCACCGATGCCGTGAAGGGCAAACAAGAAATCAGCACCGATACGATTCGCGATCCGATGCTGTTGCGCGGGCCGAAAGAGAGCGGCCAGTGCCGGGCGTTGTACAACTTCGCCACGGTGGTCGACGAGATCGATTTCGGCATCACGCACGTCGTCCGCGCGATCGAACACTTGTCGAACACCCCGCCACAAATCCTGATGTTCGAGGGACTCGGGGCCACGGTGCCGACGTTCGCGCACATCCCGCAGGTGTACTACAACGGCGAGAAAATGAGCAAGCGGAAGACGCCGCCGCTGACCGCCGACGACATCGCGAAGTTCAAGGCGTGCGGTTGGACCGACGACGAGATTAAAGGACGCGACGACCTCAACATCATCGCCGTCGCGTACTACCAGGAGATCGGCTACCTGCCCGAAGCGCTGATCAATTACCTGTGTCGGCTCGGTTGGTCGATGGACGGCGAAAGCGAGTTCATTCCGCTCGATACACTCATCGCGAACTTCAGCCTCGAGCGCGTGACCGATGCCCCGGGTAACTACGATGCGAAGAAGCTGTTCTGGCTGCAAGGCGAGTACATGAAGCTCGTGCCGACGCCGGAGAAGCTGACGCGATGCCTGCCATTCTTGCGAAAAGCCAAGCTCATCGGCGAAACGCTCGACGATGCGACCCGCGAGAAGTTGCTGAAAGTCATCGAGGCGTCGGGCGACCGAATCAAGCTGTTCAGCGATGTGCTGGCGTTCGCCGTGCCGATTTTGAAAGACGAAATCGACACCGACGCGAAGGCACTGGAGAAGGCGTTCAAAGACCCGAACGCGAAATTGTTACTCGGCGAGTTTGCCGAAGTATTGAAGTCGTGCGAGCCGTTCGATGCCGTTTCGACGGAGAAGGCGCTCCACGAATTCACCGCCGCGAAGAGTATCAAGCCGAACGCGATCGTCACGCCAGTCCGAGTCGCGATCACCGGCGTCGCCATCGGTTTCGGCCTGTTCGACACGATGGCGATCCTCGGCAAAGCGACCGTGTTGAAGCGCATCGAAGCCACGTTGGGACGTTAGCTGAAATCGAGTAACGCGGTGTCGTGCGGCAACGTCGTTAGGCGCACGCCGCCTTCGCGCGTGACCAACACATCGTCTTCGACCCGCACGCCGCCCCAGCCGGGTATGTAAATGCCCGGTTCCAGCGTAATCACCATGCCGGCCTGAAGAGTATCGTCCGAGTTCTCGCGAACGCGTGGGGCTTCGTGGATTTCCAGGCCGATGCCGTGACCCAGGCCGTGAACGAAGTATTCTCCGTAACCGGCATCGCCGATGACCTTACGAGCGGCCGCGTCGACGTCTTTCGCCAACGCGCCCACGCCGATGGCCTCTAACGCAGCCGTCTGCGCCCTCACTAGCAGATCGTGGATGGTGTCCAGATCGAAGCCGTTGCGCTCTTGCTTGTTCCGGCGATTCGGCATGATGCCGAACGGCGATTTCAACGTCCGCGTGATGTCGCTTTTGTAGCCGTTGCAATCCGCACCCCAATCGACGAGCAGCTTGCTGGCATCGCTGAGAACCTTGTTCGTCGGCACGGCATGGGGCAACGCACCGCGTTCGCCGATCGCGATAATCGTTGGAAAAGCCGAGCCATTCGCACCGGCGCGACGGAGATACGACTCCATATTGTCCGCGAGTTCCTTCTCGGTATCGGAGTCGCGTATCATCGTCCGGAACATGCCGAAGGCACGTTCGGCGATCTGCACGGAGGTGCGAATCGCCTCGACTTCGGATGCATCCTTCACCGCCCGCAGGCTTTCCACTTTGCCGCTCAGTGGTGCGAAATTCGTCTTCGTCAGCGACGTCAGAGTTTGATGGAAACCGAGCGTCACGTGATCGGCTTCGATACCCACGGCCTTGCAAGCCAACTTCGTAAGCAGTTCCGCCATCGCCTCCAGCGTCGTCGTGTTGTGCGTACGGATGTGAATCTCGATCTCTTGACACTCTTCCCGAATCTGATCCGTATAGCGTTCGTCGCTAATGATGTAGAATTGCTTCGCCGTGCCGATGACGTACGCACTGCTGCCGGTGAACCCCGTGAGGTAGCGAACGTTATGCTCGCCGGTAATGAGAGTGGCGTCGATGCCATCTTTCTTGAAATCGCGAACGAGATTGGCACGACGTTGAGCGGTAAAGTTCATGACGGGTACCTGAAGAGGAACAGTACGATGATGTTGGCTTTGTTTTATTTAGCCGATCGCGAACGACGAACCGACTCATGACGAACATCGGTTACCCCATCGTTTTGAACTTGGCGGGCAAAACGGTGCTCGTCGTCGGTGCCGGTCCCGTCGGTCGGCGGAAAGTGGCACGCCTACGAGTAGCCGGCACATTCGTGCGCGTCGTTGCACTCGAAGAACGTCACGTCGATTTTTATGGCGACGCGCAAATCGACTGGCAAACGAGCGGTTACGCGAAAGGACAGTTGCACGGCGTCGCACTCGTTTTCGCCGCCGCCACGGAAAGCATCAATCGCGAAGTCGTACGTGATGCCCAATCGCTCGGGCTATTCGTCAACTCGGCGAGCGACCCCGACTCGGGCGATTTCGAGCTGCCCGCCATCGTCCAACGCGGGCGGTTTTCGCTCGCGATCAGCACCGGCGGAGCCTCGCCGGCGTTTGCGCGAGCCGTGAAAAGGAAATTGGAAAACGAGTTCGACGAGAGCTACGGCGCGTACGTGGAACTGCTGAGCGCGATCCGGGAAACGCTACTCGCCGAACTCCCCGACCCGGAACGGCGGCAAGAAATGTTACGTGCACTCGCGGAGGAAAAGTGGTTCGAGCAATTCCGCCACGAAGGCGCAGCCGCAATGCGAACCGCATTCGAAAAACAAATTGAGTAGGACGCGATCCAACATCAATGCGCGAGGTACGTTCAGTAACATTACAACGCAAACGCAGGAGTGAAGTTCGCATGATGCGTGGGAACATCGGAATCCTGTTGGCTATGGTTGTGCTTTATGTGCCAACTGCTACTGCCGAACTGCCGGGCATCATCGACCCACTGCCAAAAGGGAGTTCAGCGAGAATCTGCTTTGCAGACGTCGGCTCGCCCAAGCCTCGATCGAGTGATTGGATTCCCGACTCGAGGTCGTTCAATAAAGCGACACGCTTCTCCGCTTTCTCCTGTCGCATTCGTAACGCGCGTACCGCTTCAGCCAGTAGCTCGTTTTGATCTCGGAAGGCTCCGCTGGCCACCTGACTGGCGATGAATTGTTGCAAGTCCGTGGAAAATGTCACGCTCATAGGAAGTCTCCATTGAAATCAGTTTATCACGAAATCGGGCAAAACAACAGGCTCGCATTCGCCGTGCCCTAAAGTTCGGGAAAGATGTTCGATTCCGGTTACTTCGCGGGCATCGGTGCCGGTTTCGGCGGGTTGCCGGCTCGCAGGCTTTCGAGTTCGATCCTTCGCGTTGCGGTGTTGTGGGCTTCTTCGTTGAGTTCGTTGGCGTGGTCTTTGCCCGTAATCAGATACGCATTCTTCCGCTTCACTATGCGAAGATCGGCCTGCACTGCAAGTAGTTCGATCGCACTTTCGAGCGGTACGTTCAGGAGTCGTGCGTTGATGAACGTCATCCGCGCATCGCCGGATTGTGGAGCCACCAGGATCGTGACATCGCAATCGTCGGAAATTTCCGCGAGCACCTCGTTGAGCGGTCGTTCCTTGTAAATGCCCGTGATCCGCACGACGTGGACACCTTCCATCAGCGGGACAATTTCGATGAAATCTTTGCGCACGATGTACTGCGCCCCGATATTGTCGAGCATCAAATCGAGAGCCTTGCTGACGCGAATCCCGCAAACAGTCTGTCTGAGCGTCAGTTTTTTATCGCGGATCGACGCCTCGCCGGCGGACTTGAACTGATTCTCGTTGACGATGAACTTGAGTTTGTGATCTTTCTCTACGATGCCGATCAGATCCCTCAACGCCATGCCATCGAGTTCCTGATTGAGTCTCAACGGCTGTCGCAGTTTCGCGACAGTATCGGCAACGGAGTCAACGGAACTCTTCACTTCCTGGGCCAAAGCGGCCATCTCACACGACATGCAGAGGCCGACGCAAAGGATCCAGCGTGTCATCGCGATTGCTCCTGTGGAATGCGGGGAACTGACAGTCTAACGCGATCGCGCGCGATTTGTTGGCCCCGTAAAAAGAGCAACTCCGCCGTTGGGGGAACGGCGGAGTAGCAGGGGGAATGAGAGTGACGTGCATCCGACAGGCATGGCGAGTTGGGGGAACTCGCCAATCCGCATCGAATGCGAGAGACGCCACTGGGGGGTTGGTGCGACCTTGGGGGAAGGTTCACCGGGCGTATCTCGCATCATCTGTTCGCAGTTGGGGGAACCGCGTCAGACGAAACAACCCTAATGCACGACCGATGCCAATCGGCGCGGAATAATCGACACGGCGACGCAACTCACTGCAAATCCAGCATTTTGCGATCGAACGCGGCAGATGGTCGAATCGCGGTTTGCAATTTTTACCGGCCTGCGTAAGACACATCTTCGGTAAATTCGACAAACTCACCGGAACTTTTGCCATGTCTTCCGATGGTCTGACCCAATCGCTGACCGCTGCATTTGAAGTCGTTCCGCTGATCGACCCGCACTCGCACATCGACCCGCTTTCGCCGGTCTCGAAATCGCTCGACGACATTCTGAGTTACCACTACTACACCGAACTCGCCCACTCGGCTGGCATGTCGCAGAAACTCCTCGCGAAGGATGCCGACCCGCGCGAACGCTGCCGCGAAATCATTCGCCACATGGATCGCTACGACAACACTGCCCAATACGGCTGGTTCGTCGAGATCGCCCGCCACTTCCTCGGTTTCACCGGCACCCGCGTGACGGTCGCCGACGCCGATGCGATATTCGATGCGTCGCTCAAGCATTTCGCCGCCGCGGATTGGGAACACCAAGTGTTCGCCAAAACGAACCTCGAAAAGATCTTCCTGACGAACGAGTTCGACGATTCGCTCGACGGCTTCGACACGAACAAATACGTGCCGTGTTTGCGAACCGATACGCTGGTTTTCAAGTTCCAGGAAGCGGGGGTTCGCGAGCGTTTGGCGGCGGTGACGGGTATCGATGCGGGCGATGAGCCGAGCTTGCGGAAGGCGATTCGCGCGTTATTCGAGCGTTTTGTTGCAAAAGGCGCGAAGGCGTGCGCGATTTCCTTGCCGCCAGACTTCACGCCGAGTCCGGATGGCAACCGCATCTTCTGGATACTCGCCGAGAACTGCCGCGAGTTCGGGCTGCCGTTCGATTTGATGATCGGCGTCAACCGCCGCGTCTACGAGAATGGCGTCCATCAGGGGCAAGATCTCTTCGATCGCCGTGGCTCGCTGATTCAATACCGAGAGTTGTTTAACGCGTTCCCGGAAGTGACTTTTCCCGTTTCGGTGCTCACCAGCGGGCAGAATCAGGAACTGGTGGCGTATTCGTGGATCTTCCCAAACGTCGTGCCGAACGGCCACTGGTGGTACTCGAACATCCCCGCATACATCGGCAGCGACCTCCGCGAACGCCTGCAAGGCGTGCCGAAAACCAAGCTCATCGGCTACTACTCGGACGCCTACAAGCTCGAATTCGTGCTGCCCAAATACAGCATGTATCGCCGCATCCTGGCCAGCACCATCGCCGACGAATTCGTCCGCCCCGGCCGCCTGAGCGAAACCGAAGCCATCGCCCTCGGCACCCGCCTGCTACGCGACAACGTGCGAGAGATCTTCAAACTCGATTAGCGCGACGGGCGATACCTTATCGCGATTTCGGTAACGCCGTGATTTATGGAGGCACACAAATTGTGACTGGAACTAAAGCTTCCTTGCGGTTCATACCTAGTGATGTCATGGGTCTGCCTGCGGTAACCGAAGTCGCCATCTTCCCGGATCGACTGGAACTGCTGTCCGACGGCAAATGGGTTGTCATCCGTTTCCTCGACATTGCCAAGTGGTATCGGCGCGGCTGGCTCTATCGCTCGCTGGCCCGCTTGGGCTGGGGTGTCCGCGATTGGCCATCAGTAGCGGACAGGGACTGGTTCCATCCGCCAGCCGGGCGTTACTTCAAGTTCTACAGCGAGCCGCCAGTCACCGTGTTTATGCCCGATGAGTCACAAGTCCTGGGATACGATGAGACGATGTTCCGTCAGGTGCAGAGCGTCATCGCGTTGGGCGGTTTCGTCACCATGGACCTCGGGTAATGCGCGAAGATGTCTCCGTTTAGCCGCGCCGCGTAGGCTTTGCGTAGCGAAGCGCGGGGAGCGCGAACTCTCGCGAAACGATGTTGTCGTTCGATGCATCCTGCCCGCGCTTCGCTCCGAAGATTATGCGGCGCGGCTAAACGGGGGATGGTTCGCTAAAACTACATTTATGAAAACTGTTGCATTCGTATTCGGTACGCGGCCGGAGGCGATCAAACTCGCGCCGGTGGTGGCGGCGTTTCGCGCCGATGGTCGCTTTCGCGTTCAGGTTTGCGTGACGGCGCAACATCGGCAGATGCTCGATCAGGTGCTGGCGGCGTTCGAGCTTACGCCCGATGTCGACTTGAACGTGATGCAGCCGGGGCAGACGTTGGCGAGCCTGACGGCGCGGGCGATTGTGGCCGTCGACGAATATCTGGCGAACGCGAAACCGGACTTGCTACTGGTGCAAGGCGACACGACGACGGTGCTGGCGGCGGCGCTCGCGGCGTTCTATCGCAAGGTGAAAATCGGCCACGTCGAGGCGGGGTTGCGGACGGGGAACCTGAATGCGCCGTGGCCCGAAGAAGGCAACCGCGTGCTGACGACGCGGCTGTCAGATTTGCACTTCGCGCCGACGCAAACGGCAGCACAAAACCTGTGGAATGAAGGCGTGCCCGCATCCCGCGTGTTCGTCACGGGCAACACCGTGATCGACGCGCTGTTGCACATGGTCAAGCAAGTCGAAGCCCAACCGCCGACGATTCCGGGGCTACCTGCGGATGCGATTGCGGGGCGTCGATTCGTGCTGATTACGGGCCACCGTCGGGAAAACTTCGGCGACGGTTTCGATCGGATGTGCCTCGCGATCGCGGCACTCGCGGACCGTTTCCCCGATGTCGCGTTCGTCTATCCGGTACACTTGAACCCGAATGTGCGCGAGCCGGTGAACCGCATTCTCGGCGGCGGGCGGGCGAATGTGCATCTGCTCGAACCGCTCGGCTACCGCGAGTTCATCGAACTGTTTCGCCGTTGTACGTTGGTGCTGACGGATAGTGGCGGCGTACAGGAAGAAGCCCCGACGCTGAACAAGCCGGTGCTCGTCATGCGTGAAACCACCGAGCGACCAGAAGGCGTGAGCGTCGGTGCGGTGAAGCTCGTTGGGGCTTCTTTTCAAGGCATTTTCGATGGGGTGTCCGAATTGCTCACCGACGACATCGCCTACCGCAAGATGACGAATCGGCCGAATCCGTACGGCGACGGCACGGCGGCGGTGCAGATCGTCGCGGCGTGTGCAAAGTTCCTCGAAGGAAGTTTGCCCGCATGATGCGCCCGCTCGTTCTCATCGTGATTGCGGAGTTATTCGGCACGTCGCTCTGGTTTTGCGGGGCGATGGCGGCCCCCGAACTCGGGCGGCTCTGGGAGCTTTCGCCGACTGCGCGCGGCGGATTACTGACGGCGGTGCAACTCGGTTTCATCGTCGGCACGCTGTCTCTATCGCTATCGGGGTTGGCAGACCGTTTCCCCGCACATCGCATTTTCGCGCTCGGATGTTTCGCCGGGGCGGCCAGCAATGCGGCGCTGCTGTTGTGCGAATCGCTGCCGACGGCGCTACTCTGCCGATTCGCGGTCGGGTTGTGCCTCGCGGGCATTTACCCACTGGGAATGAAGCTCGTTATCGCCTGGGCACCCGCGTCGGCGGGCAGCGCACTCGGCTGGCTCGTCGGGGCGCTCGTGCTCGGGACATCGACGCCGTACTTGCTTCGCGGCCTCACCGATGCCATCGACTGGCAGTGGGCTGTCAGTGGCGCGTCGGTACTTGCGGTGATCGGTGGAGTGATGGTCGTCGCGCTCGGCTCGGGGCACGTGGCCGACGGCGGCAGGCTCGGTTGGGGCAAAGTGCTGGCGGCGTTTCGCGTGCCTGCGTTCCGCCGGTCGGCGTTCGCGTACTTCGGCCACATGTGGGAAGTGTACGCTTTCTGGGCGCTCGTCCCGTTCTACATCGAAATGATCTGGCACGAAGCGGACAATGCGTTCGCCTTCCGTGCGACGTTCGCGGTCATGGGCATCGGGGCGTTCGGCTGCGTGTTCGGCGGCTGGTGGAGTCGACGGGTCGGCAGCGAGCGCGTGGCCACACTCGCGTTGGCCGCATCGGGCGCTATGTGTGCCGCGTCGCCGTTCCTGACGCTGCTGCCAGCATCCGTGGCGTTCTCGCTAATGCTGTTTTGGAGCATCGCGGCCGCATCCGATTCGCCGCAATTCTCCGCGATCTCCGCCAAAGCCTGCCCGCCCGGCACCGTCGGCAGTGCGCTCGCGGTGCAAAACGGCATCGGCTTCTTGCTATCGGTGTTCGCGATCCATTTGGTCGCCGACATGCGGCCGTCACTCCACGTCCAGATTGGCTGGCTACTGTTACCGGGACCGCTACTGGGGCTGTTGGCATGGTATCGCCAAAGGTAACCGTTCACGTGGCATATCGTTTTGCTGGTTTTGTAGGTCAAGCCGGAAGCTTTGGGAGAGCACAGACAGTGCTAGCGAGCGGAACATAAAAACCATGTGGGTGCTGCCGTTGCCGTTCTGTCGGGCCTCATCGCAAAGCCTCTTCGGCCACGACCTACGGCGTCGGGCAAGTTGAAAATGGGCATGGTTCCAATTGCGGTGATTTTAGGTAACAGGTGAATCCGTTGCCGGTAGTAACACGCGGCTCGCGTGTCTTAAGCCCAATGCCGGTGAATTTGTTGCCGGTAGTAACACGCGGCTCGCGTGTCTTAAGTTCTTCTTTCTCTGGTAGCCGCAGGTCTTTAGACTGCGCGGGGGCAAATACCCCTCGAAAACCAGTCGTGGCGAGTCGGCGAGACGCGACGCCATCCGCTACGTTGAAAATGGGTGCGACCCCTCCCATGGTACCACCATGGGCTACGTGAGCGATCCTTTCAGGACCGAAAACAGAACCCCGACCCTGAAAGGGTCGCTCTTCCA
>JAYVXI010000208.1:0-35664 GCA_043785305.1 Limnoglobus sp.
GCGACGGCCGAGGCGATGCCGTTTCAGAAGCCGCGCGACCACCGTCACACTGACGCGAAAGCCGCGTCGCAACAGTTCGGATGCGATTTGCGAACGGGAAAGATTCGTCCAAAGCACGCCATCGCGATCGGGGTCGCCCGCCGTGTTCGTATCGAGAATTTTCTGAAAGGCGTCATCGAGTCCGGTTAGCAGAGACACGCACGAACGTCGGCCCCCTTTTTTACGCGCCTGCTGGACTGGCAACGGCACCGCGGGACACGGTTCTCGTCCACCACTCGCTGACGTGGAACGGGCGGTGCCGGGCTTCGCGGCCATCAGTTTGTGGAACGCATCGAGGATGGACGGAGGAGCGTTCCACCGCTTCCGCTGCTTGCGGGGCGGGGATTTGCTCATTCCTGCCGAAAGGACTGGATGGGCTTGGGGGATCTCGCGAAACCCCTTGTTTTCCAGAGTGGGCAGTCCCGGGGTTGAACCGGGGACCTAGCGATTTTCAGTCGCTCGCTCTACCAACTGAGCTAACTACCCATGTTTCATGCTTTATAGCCGCGTTCGGGCGGTTGTCAACACGGACGCGGATTCTGCTTCGCAGGTTCGCGGAATCCGCAGTTCGTTTACGATGCGTTGCCGATGGTGGTGAGGCCCAGCGACACGCGCGAGGCATCTTCGGCCATCTTGCGCACGTCTTGCGTGATTCGCATCGAACAAAACTTCGGCCCGCACATGCTGCAGAACTTCGCGCTCTTGAAGACGTCCTGCGGTAGCGTTTCGTCGTGCATTCGGCGAGCGGTTTCGGGGTCGAGGCTCAGTTCAAATTGGCGATTCCAGTCGAACTCGAAGCGGGCCTTCGAGAGTGCATCGTCGCGTTTCCGCACGTTTTTGCGGCCCCGCGCGATGTCGCCGGCGTGGGCGGCGATCTTGTACGCGATCACGCCTTGGCGCACATCATCCTTGTTCGGCAACCCGAGGTGTTCCTTTGGAGTCACGTAGCATAGCATTGCTGCACCCGCTTCGGCAGCGAGGGCGGCACCGATGGCGCTCGTGATGTGGTCGTAGCCCGGCGCGATGTCGGTCACGAGTGGACCGAGCACGTAGAACGGAGCCTCGTGGCACAATTCGCGTTCTTTCTCGATGTTCATTTTCACGAGGTGCATCGGGATGTGCCCCGGCCCTTCGACCATGACTTGGCAGCCATGTTCCCACGCTTTCAGCGTCAGATCGCCGAGCGTTTTCAGTTCCGCAAACTGGGCCGGATCGTTGGCATCGGCGAGGCAACCGGGGCGAAGTCCGTCGCCGAGGCTGAACGTGACATCGTACGCCCGCATGATTTCGCAGACTTCGTCGAAATGCGTGTACCACGGGTTTTGCTTGTGGTGGCCGATCATCCACGCCGCCATCAGCGCCCCGCCGCGGCTGACGATACCCGTCACGCGATCGCGCGTCAGCGGCACGTGTTCGAGCAACACCCCCGCGTGGATCGTCATGTAATCGACGCCCTGTTTCGCTTGTTGCTCGACCATGTCGAGCATCATCTGGATCGTGATGTCCTTCGGATCCTTGACGTTCTGAATGATCTGGTAGATCGGCACGGTGCCGATCGGCACGGTCGATGCCTCGATCAAGGCTTGGCGGATGCCGTCGATGTTTCCGCCGGTGGACAGGTCCATCACGGTGTCCGAACCGAGGTGGACGGCGGTGTGCAACTTCTCGAGTTCGTCTTCGACTTTGCCCGTGACGGCGCTGTTGCCGATGTTGGCGTTGATTTTACACAGGGACGCCACGCCGATGCACATCGGTTCGAGGCGGCCCTTCAGGTGGTTGATATTCGCGGGGATGACCATCCGCCCGCGCGCGACCTCGGAGCGGATCAGTTCCGGCGACAAATCTTCGCGATTGGCGACGAATGCCATCTCCGGGGTAATGGTGCCCGCACGAGCCGATTCGAGTTGTGTCATGGGATCATTACAAAACGTGCTGTGAAACGCGGTGGAACGGGTCGTATTCCGCATTTCCGATAGCCTTCCTCACCCGGCAGAATCCGGGTCAGGTTCTAAGGGTTTGTTCTCAGCCGACTCGTACGAAGTCGGCACCCCTGGCGTGACACCATCACTGTAGACGTTCGGGCGGGAGAATCCAAGGTGCGCCGAGGTAAGTCCATCATCCATCCACTCTGCTGCGAGCCGCATCCATCGGCCAAAGACCGACGAGACTTCGGTAGAACGGACGGAGCCACTTCGGTAACAGTCGGCTGAAACTCGACCTTCGGGTTTCGCCGACGTAGATATGATCGGAAGGCAGTATGCGTACATTCGTTCGCGGATCGCCATCGAGGATGACGGCTTCCACATCGACGTAAAACAACTCGCTCGGCTTACCCTCGGCAACGTTCGCGCGGACGATGGAAATATCGTTCAACTGGGTTGTCGCAGGCAGGATGGCACCGGCGTTCAACAAGAAATCGACCGCGAAATCGGGCCCTCGATACGGCACCGTTCGCGTGCGTTTGTTGTCGGGGCCGGTAATGTAGACGCGGTGAGCTTTGTACGAAATGACCTTCAATTGAAGTCGATCAACGTCGATATTGACCGCCCGCCCGATTTCCACACTCGCCTCGGTTGCGGTCAGATTTTCCACGCGAATCGTGCCCGAATCGCCCATCGAAATCCGCCCATCGACATCGACCGTCACGATGGCATCCCACTCGCGATGATCGTGGAACCTCAGTTCGAGCACGTCCGGGCAGCCGATTCGATAGTGATGCGCGTCCGCCGGTGCCGGTAGCGGCACCACGATCGGCCCGCGTGACGAACGGAAGTCCGCGCAGCCAATGCACAGCACGAACACGATCGGAGCGAAGCGTTTCACAATCGTTTATTCGGCCAGTTCGCGCGGCGAACTTTAACGATAATCCGGATCATGCAAGGTTTGGATCTCGAATTCGACTGTAAGATCGACGTCGTTTTCGGGTATCCAAAACGGTCGATGGTGTCGGGTAACGATATACTTTTATCGTAACGGCACGATCGTGTGGAATTGTGCAAAAACCCTGCTCGCGGTAACATCTAGGTTAAAACATGAACCCCGTTGCAGACGAAAAAACTGGCCTCGGCAATTACTTCATCGCGAACTACCCGCCGTTTTCGTTCTGGAAGCCGAGTTACTTACCCGACGCGATGATGGCACTCAATTCGCCACCCGTCCCCGGCACGCCACTCGGGTTGTACTTGCACATTCCGTTCTGCCGCAAACGCTGTAAATTCTGCTATTTCCGCGTCTATACCGACAAGAACGCCAAAGATGTCGAAGTGTATTTGAACGCGATTGTGAAGGAAGTCGAACTGCTGGCACAGACGCCGTGCATCGGCGGGCGGAAGCTCGATTACGTGTACTTCGGCGGTGGCACGCCGTCGTATCTGAGTGCGACGCAGCTACGTGGCCTGATCGAGAAACTTCAGGCGATTCTCCCGTGGGATGCCGCCCGCGAAGTCGCGTTCGAGTGCGAGCCGGGCACGCTCCAACAGCACAAACTGCAAACGCTCCGCGAACTCGGTGTCACCCGCTTGTCGCTCGGCGTCGAGAACTTCAAACCGGAGATTCTCCAGTTCAACGGCCGCGCGCACCTTGAGGAAGAAATCCATCGCGCCTACGGTTGGGCACGCGATCTCGGCTTCGAGCAAATCAACATCGACCTGATCGCGGGGATGGTCGGCGAAGATTGGCCGAACTGGCGCGACTGCGTGCGAAAGACGATCGCGATGTCGCCCGATAGCGTCACGGTGTATCAGATGGAATTGCCGTATAACACCGTTTTTTCGCGGGAACTGAAGGTGATCGGGCAAGACGAACCGCAACTCGGTATCGCCGACTGGCCGACGAAACGCGCGTGGGTCGAATACGCTTTCGAGGAGTTCCAGAACGCCGGTTACGAGATTTCGAGTGCGTATACCGTCGTGAAAAGCAAAGCGAAGACGCAGTTCGTGTATCGCGATGCACTCTGGAGTGGGGCAGACATGTTCGGCACCGGCGTCGCCTCGTTCGGGCACGTCAACGGCGTACACATCCAGAACGTCGATACCTGGGAGCAGTACATCGAAAAGCTCGATAAGAACGAGATTCCGCTCGGCCGCGCCTTCCCGACAACGTCGCATCATCGCCTGATCCGCGAGATGATCCTGCAACTGAAAACGGGCCATCTGCGTGCCGACTACTTCCAGAAGAAGTTCGGCGCGAACATCCTCGAAGAGTTCGTAGATGGCTATCGAAAGCTCGAATCCGAGGGTTGGCTGACGGTGTCCCCCGATGGCGTCGATCTGACGACTGCCGGGTTGTTGCAAATCGACCGCCACCTGACCACGTTCTTCGATCCCGAGCACCTATCGAACCGCTACACATGAGTTCGCACTTGCCACATTGGCATTGCTTTCGCTATAGCAACTGATTCGGCAATCACGTTGTACTGCTGTCTCTCGTGCGCTCTGCCGACGCACGGCAAGACTCGGCAGGTTCGGGAGAGATTTCGTGACGGAAACGCTAATCGATTTACGTGCGCTACTCGTGGAACGGGAAGAATTTGAAGGGAGCATGGTCTCGAAGCTCCGCGAAGGACTCGCCCAAGGCCCCGCCCAGATTCGCAGCCTGCGCGACATCAACGACGTACTGCAAAAACGACTCGCCGCCTCGGCCGGTCCGCAACAAAAAAAGCTGCACCTGAAGCTCGGCGTCGTGCATTTTTATCTCGGCCACATGAACGCCGCCGTCGATCATCTGAAACAATCCGAAGGCCCGCTTGCGTCGTTCTTCCTCGGTCGTGCCCATGCGGCGCGGCAGGAATACGATGAGGCGCTGAAGGCGTTCGAGAAATCGGAGAAATCCGGCTACGCGGCCCAGCAAGTTCAACTGCAACGTGCGGGTATCTTGCGGCACCAGGGCCACATTGCCGAAGCGAAGGCGATCTTGGCGAAGGTCAAAGATATGGCCGCGCACAACTCGGAATTCCACTTCCAAGAAGGTGGCGTCGGCGAAGCCGAAGGCGACGTGATTCGCGCCACCAAGAGCTTCGAGCGATCCGTCGAACTCGACCCGTCGCACACTGGTTCGCTGTTCCGCCTCGGGTTCCTGAACGACCTCGCGGGCAACGACGACGAAGCGATCGGGTACTACGAAAAGTGCCTGAAATACCCACCAGTTGCCAAGGGCACGCTCTACAACCTCGGCGTGCTTTACGAAGATCACAACCAGTACGACAAAGCGACCGATTGCTACAAGCGGCTCACGAAAGCCGACCCGTTCGACGAACGCGCTCGGCTCTTCCACAAGGACGCCGAAGCGTCGCTGTCGCAGTTCTATAGCCCCGACGATGAGAAGGTCAGCATCGCGTACCGTCAGGTGATGGAAATCCCGATCAGCGATTTCGAACTTTCGGTGCGAAGCCGAAACTGCCTGAAGCGCATGAACCTGCGTACGCTCGGCGACTTGACTCGCGTCCACGAACCGCAGTTGCTCGCCAGCAAGAACTTCGGCGAAACGTCGCTCGATGAAATCAAGATCATCATGACGCAGAAGGGGCTTCGCATCGGGCAATCGCTCGAGCAAGGCCAGCAGTACGAGTTCAAGCAGAATCGCCACCAGTCGAATCTTTCGCCTGAAGAACAGGCGATGCTCGGCAAGCCGGTCAGCGATCTGAACCTGTCGGTTCGCGCTCGCAAGTGCATGAATCGCCTCGGGATCACGACGCTCGGCGAGTTGTGCCAGCGCACGTCGGACGAACTGATGGAAGCGAAGAACTTCGGCGTCACCTCGCTCAACGAAGTCAAGGAAAAGCTCACGCAGAGCGGCCTGAAACTCCGCGGCGACTGATTCTATGTGTTTGGTTTACCCCAACGGGGTTCGATCATTTAGCGACGTTTTCGTCGTACCCCTGGGCGTTTTCGTCGGTCCCCTGATCGGAAGTTTCGAAGGCCATCCGAATGTCGTTTCAATTTGAATTGCAGCACGTCGATGGTGCTGCCCGTGCGGGTCTCATGACGACGTCGCACGGCGTCGTTCGGACTCCGGTATTTATGCCGGTCGGCACGCAAGCGACGGTGAAGGGGCTGACGCCAGAGCAAGTGGCCAGCGTTGGCACGCAGATTCTGTTGGGGAACACGTACCACCTCGCTCTACGGCCCGGCGATGAACTGATTGCCGAACAGGGCGGGTTGCACAAGTTCATGAACTGGCCGAAGCCGATCCTCACCGATTCGGGTGGCTACCAGGTTTTCAGTTTGTCGTCGCAAGTGAAGATCACCGATGAAGGTGCCCGCTTCCGGTCGCACATCGACGGCAGTTTGCTCGAACTGACGCCCGAAAAAGCGGTCGATATTCAGCAGAATCTCGGTTCGGACATCGCGATGGTGCTCGACGAGTGTCCGCCGGGGGATTCGTCGCCGGAGATTTTGCAGAAAGCGATTGCGCGTTCGATTCTGTGGGCGGCACGCTGCCAGAAACATCATTCGCTGCGCGATCAGGCGCTGTTTGGGATCGTGCAGGGCGGGACGAGTATCGCGCTGCGTGCGCTGTGTGCGGCCGAACTCGTGGCGATGGATTTCCCCGGTTACGCGCTCGGCGGGTTCAGCGTCGGCGAATCGCCCGATGCGATGCACGCGGCGTTGCCCGAGTGTGCCGCGTTGTTGCCGGAATCGAAGCCGCGATACTTGATGGGCGTCGGTCGCCCGATCGATCTGCTTGCGGGTGTTGCGGCGGGGATCGACATGTTCGACTGTGTGATGCCGACGCGAAATGGACGAAACGCGACGGCGTTCACTTACGACGGTGTCGTAAAGATGCGAAACGCCAAACACCGGCGAGATTCGGCCCCGTTAGAGTCCGATTGCCCCTGCTATGGGTGTCAGAATTTCAGTCGGGCGTACTTGCATCACTTGTTTGCCGCCGATGAAATGCTCGGGCCGACGTTGCTGAGCTTGCACAACATCGCGTTCTATTTGCGGCTGATGGCGGATGCCCGGCGAGCGATCGAAGAACGGCGTTTCGCGGCCTTCCGCGAGGCTTGCCTTGCCCGTTGGCACCCACAAACGTAGTATATTTTTTCCGTAAACACGGATCGTGCCGCGAGATTCCGCCAGCAATATCACCGAACGGATCGTTTTCGATGAATGCGTATTTGATCGCTCAAGAACCGCCGCCGCCCGCAAAAGAGGCCGGTAAAGACGCGCAGAACCCGCTCGGTATGCTCGGCAACCCAGTGTTCATGTTCATCATTATCGGCGTGTTCATCTTCACGATGGTTATCATGCCGGCTCGCCGTCAGAAAAAAGATCAAGCGACGATGATGACCGCACTCAAACGCGGTGCAAAGGTCGTGACTTCATCGGGCATCATCGGCGTGGTCATCAGCGTCAAAGACACCGAAGACGAACTGACGCTGAAGTCCGAAGATTCGAAGATTAAAGTGCTGAAAAGCAGCGTCGTTCGCGTCCTCGGACAAGACGAAACCGAAGCCAAAGTTTAACGTTTATACACACTCACGCGAGTCCTCGACTCCCTATCTGACCGGTAACGGACGACATGAAACGCAATTTTCTTCGCGGCTTACTCATCTGCTTGATCCCGATTGCCCTGTTCGGGGCCGCGGCGATTTTCGGCACCGTACGACAGGGGATCGACCTGGCTGGCGGGACGATTCTCGTTTACGAAGTCGACCTCGACAAAACCAAGCGTCGGCAGCAGACCGAATCCAGTACGAATCAAGCCAAGACGAAGGCGGTCGCACAGGACGACGACGGCCTGACGCGGTTTTCCTCCGAAGACCTCCAAAGACTTGCGGAAGCGCTGAAGCGCCGCATCGACCCCGTCGATACGCGGAACGTCATCATTCGGCCCGTCGGCGAATCGCGGATCGAGATCATCGTTCCGTTCACGCCATCGCGTAAAAAAGAAGCCGGTACCGAAGATTACGTTCAGTTTGTGAAGGATGTCGTTTCCCGCGTCGGCGTTCTGGAATTCCGCATTTTGGCGAACGAAACCGACGACGTCGAGGCCGTTCGCGAAGCGACCGAACTCGTCAATGGGCAAGCCGATAGCGACGCCGATAAAGCGGCAAAAGCCGGTCTACCGCCGCCATCGCCGGTTCGCCGAGAAGGATACAAAGTCAGCGTTAATGCTGTCGAAGCGGAAAATGTGAAATACGAGTGGATCGAACTCGGCAAAGAAGAACGCGAATTTCTGGGATTGAACAACGCGAAATCGGAAGTTTCGGACCTCGGCCGAAAGTTGGCCGCGAGCCGCGGTAAAGCCGTTCTGCACGAAGGTGGTCGCGGCGAACGCGCGGAACAAAGCAGCATGTTGCTATTCAGCCGCAAGTTCACGAAAGAACAACCTGCGAAGGAAGAAATCGGCAAAGACACCGAGTATTACGTCCTGACGCGGGTTTCGGACCTCGACCAAGTCCGCATCGGTGGCGATGTCACGATGACGGCCACAGCTGATAATCCAACTGGAAACTGGATCACGAGATTTCGCTTCAACGGTGTGGGCGATTCGAAATTCGGTGCGATGACGAGCCGCAACCGGCCGACCACTGGGCAGACGATTCGCAACCTCGCGATTTTGCTCGACGATAAAATCGTCTCCGCACCGACGGTGAATACGGAGATTCGCGGTGGTGGTCAGATTGAAAGCAAATCCGCAACCAAAGATTCCGTCGATCGCCTCGTGTACATCTTGCGGTCCGGTGCCCTCACCGCCGAACTCAAGCCGAACCCCGTGAGCGAAAACTTCGTCGGGCCGACACTCGGCCGCGACACGATCACTAAAGGGCTATGGTCGGTCGGCCTGTCGTTCCTCGCGGTGATGGCGTTCATGGTCGTGTACTATCGCTTCGCCGGTGCCGTCGCTTGCGTGGCCTTGATGATTAACTTGCTCCTCACCGTCGGCTTCATGATCTCGGTGAATGCCGCATTCACCCTGGCCGGCCTCGCGGGCATCGTGCTGATGCTCGGCATGGCAGTCGATGCCAACGTGCTGATTTACGAACGGGTCCGGGAAGAACGCGAAAAGGGTGCCAACCTGCTCGCGGCAATTCGTGCCGGTTACGACCGGGCGTTGCCGACGATTATCGACACGCACGTATCGAGTATCTTCACCGCAATCGTCTTGTTCGTGTTCGGTAACGACAACCTCAAAGGCTTCGCGGTCAGCCTCACCGTCGGCTTAATTATCAGCTTGTTTACCTCGTTGTTCGTCACCCGCCTGATCTTCGACTTCTGGCTGACGAAACGCTGGATGACCGATTTCCGCCCGATGAAACTGTTCGCCCGCCCGAACATCAACTTCATGGGTATCCGCAAGCAGATGTTCGCACTGACGGCGTTCCTGACATTCGCGGGCCTCGGCTTGTTCCTGGTTCGAGGCAACAACGGCCTCAACGTCGACTTCCGCGGCGGCACCGTTTACGGTGGTCGCCTTTCGGAAGCACGCGGCCTATCGACGACCGGTGGCAAGCCCGGCATTCTCGATCTCCTCGCCGACGCGAAGCAGGCCGAGAAGCTGAAGGTGAAAGATGTCATCGCGGTACAAGACACCGATTCGACGGTGAAAGTCGGTGCGCTGCGTTCGGAAAACACGTACAAGATCTTGTACGAAGGCTCCGTCGAACCGGTCGTCGTCACGCTATCCAATAAACCCGCAGGCGACACGCCGGAAGAGCAACGCGAATCGCTGCGGGTTCGCGCGTCGAGTATGCCCGATGCCTCGGTCGAACAAGTCATCGTGTCGAGCCTCGACACCGACCTCGCCACGGGAACATCGAAATCGTTCACGATTCGCACGACGGAAAAAGAAAAAGAACTCGTCCAGGTGATGCTCGATCGCCTGTTGCGAGATGAAAGCGGCGCGTCGCTGATGGAAACCGTGAAGCTCAAGTCGACTTCGGTAAGCGGGTCGACGATGCTGCTCGAATTCCAAGAGCCGACTTCGGTGGCCTACGCCGAATCGTTGATGAAACGCCAGTTCCGCCTCGTCGGTCGCGAACCGCAAACGGGCCGACCGTTCCTTGCGGAAGGCGTTGCGGCACCCACCGATTCGGAACAGCGAAAGAGCCAGATTGCATCGGGTAAGTACCTGCAAATGCGATTCGATGTGGCGAAGAACTCGGAGTTCAAAGCCCTCGCCGATGCGGTCCAGAATCGCGCCGATGGCGCGAAGGTTTCTGCCGTCCTCGGGGGCATCGGCATCGCTGCGGCCGAGTCGACAAACGCCGACGAAGACCGGGCCGCACTCGTTCGCATTGCCGACGGATTCAAAGCGACTTTTGAAGCCCGCCCCGTGCCCGAGCGCCTCGAAACCTTCGATGCCGCACTCGCGACCGACACGCAAGCCAAGGCGTTCTACGCGATCATCGCGAGTTGGGTGGCCATCTTGCTCTACCTTTGGTTCCGCTTCGGTAGCTGGACCTTCGGCCTCGCCGCCGTGCTCTGCCTGATTCACGATCTTTGCTTCACGCTCGGTGCGATCGCACTCTGCCACTACCTGCACATCCTGCCGGTGTTCGGCACCGTGCTGCAACTGCAAGACTTCAAGATCGACCTCGCGACCGTGGCCGCATTGCTGACGCTGATCGGGTATTCGGTGAACGATACGATCGTCGTGTTCGACCGAATTCGCGAAGTGCGCGGCAAGAATCCGCTCCTTACCGAGAAGATGATTAACGACAGCGTCAACCAAACGTTGAGCCGAACTGTGCTGGCATCGCTGACCGTGTTCCTCGTCGTCGGCGTGCTCTACTGGTTCGGTGGTGACGGCGTTCACCTGTTCGCGTTCGTGATGGTCGTCGGCGTGATCGTGGGAACGTACTCGTCGATCTACATCGCCAGCCCGCTGCTTTTGTTCTTCGGCGAAGGCCAACCCAAGCCCGAGTTGCCCGCTACGCCTGTCAAGGGAAAAGCACTCGCAGCGAAGGCGTAAAACTACCTGCTGAGCGAATCAATGGAAAACAACTCGATCGGATGCACGGCCATGCGTCCGCTGAGGTCGCGGATCTGGTGGCGGCACGAGGTGCCGTTGGCGACGACGGTGGCGGTCGGCGAGGCTTTCAGTGAAGGCAGAAGCGAGAGATTTGCGATTTGTACGCTGAGGTCGTAATGTTCGCGTTCATAGCCGAACGCGCCGGCCATCCCGCAACAGCCCGCGTCGAGGACGGTCACTTCGGCACCCGGCAATAGTCGCAGTGCGTCGGCGGTTCCTTTGACGCCGACAAGGGCTTTCTGGTGGCAGTGCCCGTGGAACAGCATCGGCCCTGGCTGCACCGGAATATCGAGTGACAGCCCGTTGTCGCGAATCTGCCGCGAGAGCCAGACTTCGATCAACTCGGCCGCCGCCGCCACCTGTTTTGCGGCATCGCCCGGTACGAGTTCGGGCCATTCGTCGGACAGCGTCAGCAGGCAACTCGGCTCGAGTCCGAGGATCGGTACGCCTTCACTCGCGGCGGCGGCCAGTTTCGCAATCCCCTGCGTGGCAAGCTGTTTTGCCGCTTTCAGGAACCCCTTCGAGATCATCGCTCGCCCGCAACAGATGCCCGCAAGTTCGACCGCGTACCCGGCACGTTCGAGAACTTCGATTGCCGCACGCCCGATTTGCGGCTCCTGAAATGTCGTGAAACAATCGTCGAGCAGAATCACACGTCGCGTGTTTTGCGATACTGTTTTCGTACGTTCGCCGAACTGATTGCGCACGTGTGCCGAGTGCCATTCGGGTAGCGGGCGGCGTTTGTCGATGCCGATCGTGGCTTGCATGAGTCGGCGCACGAAGCCGCGCCGACCGAACCAGTTCGACAGCCCGGCAAACCGCGACGCGAGCGGGGAAAGCCAGTCGATGTTCTTCACGGCGAGATGCCCGAGCGGGCGGCGACGCATCGCAAAATAGGCTTGCAGGAACTCGGCTTTCAGCTTCGCCAAGTCGACGTTACTCGGGCATTCGGTCTTGCACGCCTTGCAGGACAAGCATAAATCCATCACGTCGTACAGCCAGCGTTCGCCGAGTGGCGCGCGGGCTGCGGGGGCGTTGTCGGGCGGTTGCAGCGCGAGCCGCAGTGCGTTCGCACGGCCGCGGGTGCTGTCGCGTTCGTCGAGGGTGGCCCGGAAACTCGGGCACATCGCGCCGCCCTGCGTCTTCCGACAGACGCCCGCACCGTTGCACAATTCGATGCTGCGAAAGAATCCGCCAGTACCGCCGAAGTCGAGGACCGTCGGCGGGTCGGGCGCTTCGACGCCCGGCGGCAGACGCAGGTTCTCCTCCATGCGCGGCGCGTTCACGACCTTGCCGGGGTTCAGAATCCCGTTCGGGTCGAAGGCGCGTTTGATGTCCCCGAATGCCGTATAAATCGCGTCGCCGAACATCTTGCGGTTCCATTCGCTCCGCACCAAACCGTCGCCGTGTTCGCCGCTCAGGCTTCCGCCAAATTCGAGAACGAGGTCGGTTACATCGGTCATGATCGCCCGCATCCGGACGATATCGCTCGGGTCGTGCAGGTTCAGCACGGGGCGAATGTGCAGGCAGCCGACACTCGCGTGGCCGTAGAACGTGCCATCGGTGCCGTGCTTGTGGAAGATCGCGCGGAAGCGGTCGGCGAACTCTGGCAGCTTCTCCGGCGACACCGCCGTGTCTTCGCAAAACGTCACCGGTTTGCCGTCGCCGGGCATACTGTAGAGCAGTGGCACCGCGGCACTTCGCAAGTTCCATAGCGAGTCGCGCTGGCTGCGGTCCGTCGCGATCACGACCGCCATCAGCCCGCTCGCGCCCTTCAGTTTGTGTACCAATTTTAAGACGCGATCATTGACCTCGGCGGCATCGTCACCGGAAAATTCGACCATGAACAACGCAGCCGGGTGGCCGTGAATCGAGGCCATCGCCTCCGATAGCGAACGCTGTTTCCGTGCGAGATCGATGAATAATTTGTCGAGCAATTCCACCGCCGACGGCTGAAACTCCATGCACAACGCAAGGCAATCGAGCGCGGCACGCAGCGTCTCGAAGTGCGGCACCAACAACCCGCGATGCTTCGGCAACGGCACCACGGCGAGTTCCGCGCCCGCCAACACCGCGAGCGTTCCTTCGCTGCCGACGATTAGCGGCGAGAGCGTGTGGGTTGGGTTCGTCAACAGCGATGGCAAGTTGTAACCGCTGACGCGGCGCACGATCTTGGGAAAACGCCGATCAATCTCGCCAGCATGATGTTGTGCAATGCGCGCCGCCGTGCGGTACGCTTCGCCTTCGCACGAACGGCGTTCGAGTTTGCGCTGATATTCGATGTCCGAAAGCGGGCCGAACGTGGCGGGCGTGCCATCGGACAGCACGACATTTAAGGAGCGCACGTGATCGACCGTTTTGCCGTAAACGATCGAATGCGAACCCGCCGAGTTGTTGCCGATCATCCCGCCGAGCGTCGCGCGATTCGCGGTAGCGACATCGGGGCCGAACAGCAAACCGTGCTTCGCGAGTTCGCGATTGAGTTGATCGAGGACGACGCCAGGCTGCACGCGCACCGTGCGATTGACCGTGTCGATTTCGCCGATGCGGTTGAGGTACTTCGAGCAATCGATGACGATGCCGGGGCCGATCGACTGCCCCGAAAGGCTCGTTCCACCGCCGCGTGCGGTGATCGGCACGTTGAGTTCGGCCGCAATTTGCACCGTGGCAATCAAGTCGCTTTCGGACTTGGGTAGCACGACGCCGAGCGGCACGATCTGATAGTGGCTCGCATCGGTGGCATACAACCGTCGCGAAGTTTCATCGAACCGCACCTCGCCCGAAGTGTGCCGCGCGAGGTAGCGAACGAGAGACTCGGTGCGAACGGCAGTGAAATCGCTCATGCGGTTAGTTTAGCCGAAGTCCATGCGGTGCGTAGCGTTGCAGGCACACCGAGCATGTGAACTTCTGATAAGCTGGCATTCGTAACCGTTCGCGGAATATTTCGTTTCGCTGAGAGCCAATAGGCATCGAAGGTAAAGCAGAACCATTACGATGTCAAATATCGCATACATAAAAGGCGATGCGACTTGTCCTCAAGCGAAAGGGGTCAAGATCATTTGTCACGTGTGCAACGACATCGGCGGCTGGGGCAAAGGCTTCGTGCTGGCGCTCTCGAAACGTTGGGAGCTGCCGGAAACGTCTTACCGTGCATGGTACGCATCTGGCAAAAGCGGGGGCTTTGCACTCGGCGTCGTGCAGTTCGTTCCAGTCGAGCCATACATTTTGGTGGCCAACATGATCGGCCAAAAAGGAATCAAGCGAGGCAGTTCCGGGCCACCGATCCGATACGACGCCATTGCCGCGTGCCTAATACAAGTCGCGGCCAAGGCGCACGAGTTGGGGGCGTCGGTTCATATGCCTCGGATCGGCTGTGGGCTTGCGGGCGGCGATTGGTCGAAGGTCGAGCCACTCATTCAGGCGAACGTGACGGGGCTTGGCGTTGCGGTGACGGTGTACGATTTCGAGTCGTAGCAAATCCGTTCGCGTGCGAGTTTCTATCATACCCTCGTCCAGGATGGCCCTTCTCGAAATGGCGTATCGTCGCGAACTCGTGCCGAGGTTTGTCCATGTCGACGGACACTGTGAAGGTTCTCCCCAGTCAATTGCTCTCGCTGCGAGATCGTCTGTCGCGGCTCACCTTCACTAACGCTTGCAAGCTGTTAGGCCCGAAGGTCGGATGCTCATTTCGAGCAATGCCAACAAGTGGGAAATTGCCATTCCCGACGATGTCCAATTCGATGCCGATACCCTTCGCGTGAAGTTCCCCGAAAAGCTCGACGACGAGACCGCGAAAATCATCGCGCCGCTTCGCGACAAGCCGATCGCCGCGAAGAAAGACCTCGCACTCGCCGCACTCGACGTCGAATCCGACGTCGAAAATGTCGATTTGAAGAGCAGCTTGGAGGAGCTCAAGAAGCGCCTCGAAGTGCTACTCGGTTCGCAACCCGAAGCCCCCGTCGTCGAGAAAATGAAAGAGCGATCGCCGAGGAACTCAACGTGCCGAGCCGCGACCGCATCGCTGCCGCCGGTGGGGAACTGTTGGGAGCCGCGTTCAAGTTGTTGGGCGAAATGGTGAACTCGTCGGCATCCGCCGCGCCACCCGATGCCCTCGTGGCGAGCTTGCGTTCCGGCCTCGAAGCGTTCGTCGAAGGCGGCGACAAACCCCGCCTCACGATCACGCTACCCGACCGTGCGACGCTCGACCAACTCTCGTTATCGCTCGCACGCTTACTGTCCGCCGTGGCCCAACCGGCGACAGTGAAAACCGCCACAGGAACTGGCTGATACGATGTTACATTCCTTCAGATTAATTGCTCTCCCCATTGCGGCGAACATTCGCTATTAACGCGAGTGCTTTCGGGGGAAGGCACGATTTCTCGATCGTGGGGGCGATCATGAACGCGAACGAAATGAGCTGGCGCGCGACGCTGGCCGACATCGAACAATCGATCTGCAATTGTTTGGCGGACCTGCAAAAGTACGATGTGACTGCGGACGTTGCCGCTCCGAAACTGATGCATCGCGACGACGATCATTTGCCGACGGTGACGGCATTGCATGGGGCATGGGACGCAAAACTCGACGCGATGCAACGACACGCGCACGGCGTGGAACAACTCTTATCCGAGCAAGAAACGATGTGGAACGAGTGGCGAACGAGCCTGTCGGACTGGCAACAATCGTTGAAGAACGTGCCAGTTTTGGCGAGCGGGGTGGCGTCAGCCCCCTGATACTTCCTGTGGCGTTGGCAATGCCCATTTCCGATTGATAGTTTGCGTATTGGTTGTTGGAAATTGTGATTGCGTGTGGCGGGATCAGTGGGCTGACACCCACCGCTCGCCGGGAAAGAGGGTGCCATGTTTGCCGTTATCATCCCGGCTGCGGGTCAGTCGTCGCGATTTGGTGGGCTGGAAAAGAAGCCGTTTGTCGGGCTGGATGGCCGACCGATTTGGCAGCGTTCCGCAGAGTTATTCTGGACGCGCAGCGATGTTTCGCGGGTGTACATCGTCATTTCACCGGAAGATACCGACACGTTTCGCGGGCGGTTCGGGCACCTGTTGGCATTCGTGAATGCGGAGATTGTTGCAGGCGGTTCGGAGCGCTTCGAGTCGGTGGCGAACGCTCTGGCACGGATACCCGAGGATGTCGATTACGTGGCCGTTCACGATGCGGTACGGCCATTGGTGACAGCATCGCAGATCGATTCCGTGTTCGCGGCGGCACAAGTTAATGGGGCCGCGATGCTTGCGGTACCGGTGGCGGATACGCTCAAAAAAGTCGATGCGGAATCGATGCAGATCATGGACACGGTGCCACGACAGGGACTCTGGCAAGCGCAGACGCCGCAAGTCTTCCGCCGCGATTGGCTCGTCGAAGCGTACGCGAAACGCAGCCAACTCAGTGCAGCGATTACCGATGATGCGCAACTGATTGAAGCGATTGGCCACGCAGTCTACGTTGTCGCCAGTAGTGCGACGAACTTCAAAATCACCACGAAGGACGATCTGGAACTCGCCGAGGCCGTCGTGAAAGCGCGGCACAAAGCCATTGCTGAAGCACCGACTGGAGGCAACTTCCACGACGAACCGGGTTGGTGAACGATCAACCTTTCACCAACTCCGACCACATCGCTTTGTACTCTTTCAGGAACTGCGTGCCGGTTTCGACGTCGTACGATTTGCCGACTTCGCACATCGTGTAGCGGTCGTAGCCGATGCCTTGTAGGCGCTGGAACAGGTCGCGGTACGGGTACTTTCCCGCCTTGTCGTTGGTCAGGTCGTTGATGTGGCACGATTTAATGTGCGGCTTGAGCAACTCGAACCCGTCGGCAATCGAACCGTCGACGATGTCGGTGGGGTTCGAGTTCCAGGTGACGCCGACGGATTTGTGCCCGCAAGCGTCCATGATCGCCTTCATATTTTTGGGGATCGCGGTCACGGCTCCGTGAACTTCGACCCAGATTTCGATCCCCGCATCGGCGGCGGCTTTGCCGCACAACTTCAGTGCCTCGCCGATCTGATTGCAAGCGGCTTCGACGCTCATGCCTTTCGCCACGCCATTTGGGCGAACCTTTACACCTTTGCCGCCGAGGTCGGCGACGAGTTGCACGAACTTTTTGCAGTCTTCGACGTTCTTCGCCACCACCGATTTGTCTGCCGAGTGAAACTCGCAGATGCTACCACTGCCCCAGAATTTCACTCCGGCATCGGCGAATTGCTGCTTCACGGTCTTGCGTTCGTCGGCCGTCAACTTCGGTTCGACGCCGTGTTTATGCGTCGTGCGACACTCGACCGCCGCAATGCCGTTCGCCTGACACACCTTCAAGATCGCCGGCAGATCCCACGACTGCACGACGTTATAAGTCACGAGGCCCAGTTGAAACTTCGCTCCTTTCGGCGTTTCCGAACGTGCGATACCAGCAAGCGAGGCCGCACCGGTGGCAGCCAGAAACGAACGGCGAGAGAGTGACATGCGAACGAACCTCTAAAGGGGAAGGGATGTTGGTTTTGGAAATTACGGTGTATCGGAGGAGGTATGATCGTGGATAATTTTCCAACCATCCGATCCTTTGCGAAGAACGATCGTGAACAGGCCGCCCTTCGATTGTCCGTTGTCGCTGACGACCCAACGACCGCGAACGAGTGAGGAATCGTGCGCGAGCGCTTCGACTTGCACGTTCTCGAACTTGAGTTGGCCCATCCTCGCTCCAGGACTAGCAAAGGTTTTCTGGTAGCGTTCGAGGATCTCCGCCCAACCCTTCGTAGGCGCTCCGCCGCCGAAGAACGTGACGTCGTCCGACATGCGGTACGTGGCCACGAAGCCGTTGAGATCGCCTCGATTCCAAGCCGCTTCTTGCAATTTTAGCACATCATTTCCCGCATTCTTCACGCTCAGTCGGCCATCGAGATAGCCCATCATCCAGCCGACGACGCTGAGCAACGCGATGGAAAGTATCGCGAATCCGAGGCAGCCGCCGAAGTAGAGGCTGCGTCCGTTCGATGTTGGTGTGCTCGGCGTCATGGTGCGTCTCGTGCGAAACTCTTCAATCCTTCGGTTTACCCGATGGGCGATTCGCGGTAAAGTATATTCATCGATAAACTCCTAGAGGAATGTACTGATGCAGGCTGCACTCGACTGGCTGACGAAGAACCACGAAGCGATCATCGGCGGGCTTTCAAACCTCGTGGCGGTGCCGAGCATTTCCACCGATGGCGAACATCAAACCGAAATCGAACGCACCGCCGCCCTGACTTGCGACATGATGCGCGAGGCCGGGTTGCACAACGTCGAAGCGATCAAAGTCGGGAACTCGCTGCCGTACGCATACGGCGAATGGCTCGAAGCCCCCGGCAAACCGACGGTGTTTCTGTACGCGCACCACGATGTGCAACCGGTGAATTACATCGAGCAATGGCTATCGGACCCGTGGAAACTCACGCGGCGCGATGGCCGTCTGTTCGCACGCGGTGCCGCCGACGACAAAGGCGCGATCTCCGCATTCCTCGGGGCCATCGCGGCCTATCGCAAGACATCGAATCAGCTTCCCGTGAACATCAAGATGGTCGTCGAAGGCGAGGAAGAAATCGGCTCGAAGAACCTGCTCAATTTCTTCGAACTGCACAAGAAGAAGATCCATTCCGACGTCATCGTCGTTTGCGACACGGAGAATATCGAAGTCGGTTTGCCGTGCATCACGTACTCGCTGCGCGGCATCGTCGCGCTGATGGTCGAAGTGACGACCGCACGGATGCCCGTACATAGCGGCATGGCGGGCGGTGCCGTCCCCGATGCAGCACTGGCACTGAACGTCGTGCTGTCGAAGCTGTTCGCGCCGAACCAACCGTTGCCCGTTCCCGGCTTCTACGACAGCGTGCGGCCACTGACCGACAAAGAACGGGCCGCGTTCCGGAAACTCCCGTGGGACGATGCGAAGTTCCGCAAGGAACTCGGCGTCGTGCCGTCTGCGAACTTCGCAATGGAAACGGGCACCGGCGTTTACGAACAAACGTGGCGTCGCCCCTCGGCCACGGTGATTGCCCAAGAAGCGAGTTCGATCAAAGGCGCATCGAACCAAGTGCTTCCGACCGCGTCGGCGATCGTCAGTTGCCGAATCGTACCCGATCAGAAGCCTGCGGACGTCGTTGCGCAGATGAAAGCGTACCTCGAAGCGAACCCGCCGTACGGTGCCGAAGTGAAGGTGAAACAACTCGGTGCCGGTTGCGATTGGTGGATGACCGACCCGAACGGCCCGGCCTTCGAGGCCGCAATGGGCGCACTCCGCAACGGCTTCGGCCGCGACCCCGTCGGCATCGGTTGCGGTGGCTCGATCGGCTTCGTCGGCCCACTCGCCGAACTCTTCGGCGGCGCACCCGCACTGCTCTTGGGCATCGAAGACCCCGCCAGCAACGCGCACGCACCGAATGAAAGTCTGCACGAAGGCGACTTCAAGAAACTGATGGCATCACTCGTGCGATTGTTCGACAACCTCGCAAAAATGTGATAGGTAACATTTACTGTACCTGATTCACTTTCCGCGATTCGATTGTTCCACGTCTTTGATGAACTGCAAGGCTTCGTCTACGGTGCCGACGATTGCGCCGGGTACGCGGCCGCCGGTGTCGCACTCGTTCAACAACATCAGGTCTTCAAATTCCTCGTGCGTTTCGAGGCGGTGCTTTGCGCGTGCCCCGAGACGGTTCGCTTTGAAGTCGTGTGCGAGCATGTGGTTCTCGATCAGCCACGCGGTTCGTTCGGTCAGCAAACCGTCGAGCGTTTGCAGTGCCGCGCCGACGTGGTCGCCGGGGTCGATGCCCTTCCCGACATCGTGCAACAACGCCGCGAGTAGGAACTCCTCGTCCCAAGGCCGCGCGTCTTTCGCGAGTTCGAACACTTGCAGCGTGTGGTAAAGCACGTCGCCTTCAGGGTGCCAAACCGCACTCTGCCGAACGCTTTCGAGTGGGAGTAGCAACAAGCGAAACAACTGATACGGATCGACGGTTTGCCGTTCTTCTTCGAGCGCTTCGTCGAGGTTCCACCCCGGATACTCTTCGCGCATCAACGCTTCGAGTTCCGCAATCGAAGCCCGCTCGATTCCCTTCCCGGTGATCGACGACTTGAACACGTAATGGGCTTGATTCTCTGCGTAAACCGTCAGTTCCATCTGAAAGGTGCCGAATACGTGGACGTGCGTATAAATGCGCGGCTCGCCGTCTTTCGTCACCTTTTTATATTCGACTTCGTACGTCAAACCTTCGCCTTCGAGCGATGTCGTGATCGGCTCGATGAAGTCGCTGAACAGGTGTAAATCGATGTCCGACCCCTTGCGGGTGTGGCCGGTCATGACGCTGCCGATCAGCCGTGGGCGGAAGCGGCGGAGGAGCCGCATCAGTTGCAGTGCGTACAGCCGCATCTGCTTGAGATTCGTGGTGCGGGATTCGCCTTCGTGGGTGCGGGCGAACAGTTGGATGAGATCGCGGACTTCCGTGTTGCTCGGCAAGTCGCTCGGTTTGACGTACCCGCGACAAAGTCGCTTCGCCGCCTTTTTCTTCGCGGTGAAGTACTCCGATTCCGACCGTTCGTACATCAGCCGGGCGGCTTCGAGGGCAATCGCATGACGCAGTTTCAAGTCGGCCATAGGTAAAGTTGCGACGGTTTTTTGAGAGCCTATCCAGTGCCGTCGCGAGGCTCGGGTATGAGACGCTATCAATGTACCGAAGGTTCACAAGAATTCGCGAACGGTAGTCACGCGGTGTTCGTGTGCGGCTGCGAAGATGGCTTCACACAACGCGATGGTTTCGAGGTTGTCGCGGCCGCCGATCTCGGGCGTGGTGCCGGTCTCGATCGCGACCATCAGCTGCGCCATCGTACCGACGAACGCATCGGGGAACCAGACCTCGCTCCAATGCGGGCGATGCCAGACGCCCGGTTCGCGGGTCGTGCAGAACTCCAGCGTACTCGGTTCGCGTGCGGGGTATTTCGGCCAGCCGATGGTGCCGATCGCCAAACCTTCGGTACCTTCGAGCCGCCAATTGATGCGGAAATCGCTGCCGATGCCCTCGCGAATCGGCCCCGCCCAGACGTCGTCCCATGCCGAGGCTCGCGCCCCGTTGTCGTATTCCAAAATGCTCAAATTGATGCCGTCGGTGTGCGGGAACGTCGTGCGCGGATCGGGCCGCGTACTCGCCAGCACGCGATCCGGCGTACCCAGCCAATAGCGAAACGTATCGAGGTGGTGGATGCTCATCACGAACGTCGAAAGCGACGGCAACGCTTTCGCCCACGGCATCCAGTGCGGGATTGCGCGCATGTCGATCGTGGCCAACACTGGCTCGCCGAGAAACCCGCCCGCAAGGAGTTGCTTCGCCACGCGAATCGACTGGTCGAACCGCATATTCTGGTTGACGCCGAGAACGATCCCCGCTTCCTCGCAACGGTTTACCAGGTCGCGTGCATCGCGCACCGACAGCGCCAGTGGCTTCTGCGCGAGGATCCCCCGCAGCCGACCGCGACCGCGTTCGACCGCCTTGCGTATCAAATCGGGCTGCACATCGGGTGGCACCGCCACATCGAGAATCTCGATCGATTCGTCGGCGAGCAAATCGTCGATGGTCCGATGAACGTGCAGAACGCCACGGATGGCAGCGACTTCCGTGGCAGTGGCCAGCGTGCGCGACGCGATCGCCACGGGATTGAAACCGGCATTCCGGTACGCCACGAGGTGGCAATCCCGCATGATGAAACCGGCACCCGCACAGCCGATCCGCCAGTCGCGGCGCAGCGGCAGTTGCGGCAAGTGGTTCAGGGAATCGAGTATCGCAGTTTTCCTAAAACGAGCCAGTGCATCGCCTATGCAACGGATATCCGGAATTAGCCGCGACGCGGAGGCTTTGCGTAGCGGAGCGATTGGGCAGACTTCGCCATAACACACTTGAAATCGTGGCGGTGTGAAGTATTTCACTTTGGCGTTCGTTCGGCATTCCTTTCCGTGGAATCCGTGTTTTCCGTGGTGAATTCTACTTCTTCGGCTGTCCGACCGTGATGCAGTTTGCAAGAAAACGAACCACGGAAATCACGGAAACAGAACGATTGCGGTTACTTTCGCACTAGCACCCGCAACTCTTTCGGCAGTGGGAAGCTCACGTGTTCTTCGCGGACGACACGGTGTTCGACCGTGGCTTCGTAGTTATCGACGAGATACTTCACGCAGTCTTGGACGTGGTCTTCTGGCGCACTCGCCCCGGCTGTAATCAGCACGGTGTCGCTCGAATGAAACCACTCGCTTCGCAGTTCGTTCGCGCGATCGATCAGGTAACTCGGCTTGTGGTAAGTGCGGGCAATCTCGGAGAGTCGCTGGCTGTTCGAGCTATTCTGACTACCGAGCACCAGCACGACATCGACTTCGGGAACGATCTCGTGTACCGCTTCCTGACGGTTCTGCGTCGCGTAACAAATGTCGGCTTTGTTCGGGCCGACGATCTGCGGATACTTCGCCTTGAGTGCCGCGATGACGATATTCGCTTCATCGACACTCAGCGTCGTTTGCGTGAGGTACGCCAATTTGACATCGGCCGGTAGCGCGAGCGCCGCAACGTCTTTCGCATCTTCGACGAGCACCATATGATCCGGGGCTTCGCCCATCGTGCCCAAGACTTCGTCGTGCCCTTCGTGGCCGATCAGCACGATCGTGTAACCCTCTTTCGCATACTTGACCGCCTCCATGTGGACTTTCGTCACGAGCGGGCAGGTCGCATCGATCGAGCGCAGGTTGCGTTCGGCGGACTGCTGGCGTATCTGCGGGGCCACGCCGTGGGCGCTGTAAAGGACCGTCGCGCCGTTCGGCACTTCGGAAATATCGTCGACGAACACGACGCCTTGATTCTGAAAGCGGTCGACGATCGGTCGGTTGTGTACGATTTCGTGATAGACGTAAAGCGGTCGTCCGAAGAGTTCGAGGGCCTTCTCCAAACCTTCGATCGCCATGTTGACCCCCGCACAGAAGCCGCGTGGGTTCGCCAGAATAATCTTCATGCCGTGTTCCTCCGTAGCCGTCATCGTATAGCGGCCCGCTAACAGTACCAACCGCGTCCGCGTGCCGGTGGAAACGAAAAACGCCACCCGTTCGGATGGCGTCAGTCGGTTTCGCGTGGGCGAAATCATTACTTCTTCGGGAACGTGACCTTCGGGTTTTCGATGTACTTCTTCTTGTCCTTCTCGACGACCTTACCTTCGACGGTGGCGTCCTTCTCTTCGGTGCAGATGGCCTTGTGGTACGGGGCCTTCGCGCCCTTGTCGTCGAGGTAATAGATGACTTCTTTGTCGCCATCTTTGACCTTCAGCGCGTTGCCGCAGGCGTCGGTCTCGCTGAGGCTGCACTTCGTGCAACACAGCTTGCCTTCGAGTTTGGTCACTTTGGCCTCTTTGTCGGCCTTCTTCTTCTCGTCGGCAGCGACCGTGACGAGTGAAGCGGCGCTGAGGCCGATCACAACAGCAAGTAATGCACGCAGCATGGGAACTCTCTCTATCGACAGTATCGCGAGACATTGCGAGCCGAACGGACGACACGCACTCATTAAACCATTATTAGCTTCTCGGGTTGCGACTTGCAACGATATTTTGCCGAAAAGGTTTCGCATCGACCGAACGGCTCGCTTTCCCCTGCCGGAGATGCCGACGACGACTTTGAGGAAAATCGTGAATTTCCCGAGTGCGATCATTTATCCCTCGTATAGCGTCTATACTCGACATAGGATGTTGTCGTAAGGTTCGTTTGCACCGTGGGTATGGAAGTCTACGCAGAATCGATTGACTGCTCGGCCACTATGAAACGAAATCGCCGCTCGCTTGAAAACCACTGATTCACGACTCCTGGAAATGCGTCCCATTTTGATAGCCACGTTGCCATCGGGGCGGAGTGCCCTTCAGACGACGCTGACTTCGGATCGACCCGTCGATTCGCGGATGTGGGACGTTGCGGAATCGCAAGCCCGCGAATGCCCGGATCGATTCTGGGTTTCCCACGATGCCGATGAAGCGATCGATCGTTTCTTGCACAATGTCTACGCCCCGCTGATACAGCAAGGGGAACGGGTGCTGATTGTCGCCGCCAACGAGGCATGTGCGAATCGGCTAGTCGAATTATGTGGGCCGATAGCGATACTCGCGATGTCGAGCGACGAGCTTTCCGAACGCACGTCGCAATCCATCGTCGCCACGGCCACCATTCGCCTTCGTACGGAAATCCAATCGCGACACCGATCGGCCACCGAACGCCTCGCACGATTCGTGGCAGCGGAGCCAATGTGGGAACGAATCGCGCAACTGACCGAATCGCACGCCGCAGCCGATGCCGACTGTCAGCGATTGACCGCGGAATGCACCGCGATTCCGGATGTCGTTCGAGCAGTCGCGGCACAATGCGATTCACCGCTCGGTATTGCTTGCCGCGATGCCGATGCCGCCACGGCCGACGCGACCGCACACCGTGCGAAAGTCGAGAGCGAACTTCACGTATTGCGGGAAGAGTGGAAGCCGATTGCGGCCCAACAAGAAGCGAAAAAAGCGGGGCGTGTGCTCACGGGTTCGTTCTGGAAAGCGATGTTCTCGGGCGACACGACGGCACACACTGCCGAACTCGAAGCGAAAATCCACGCCGCCGAGCAGGCGCTTCGCGATATCGATGCCGAGATCGTGAAGCGAGCGAGCGAACCGAAGCCAGCCGGTTGTGCGCCGATCGAAGCCGAGATTGCGAGACGACTGAGCGCGTACGACGCCCAATTATCGGTTGCGAACGAACGACGCAACGCGATCGAGGCCGAACGAAAACACGTCGCGTCGGCAATGGCGGAACAGGGCTTCCCCGGTACGCGAGAAACCTTTACCATCGAACGTGCGGAAGTGCATTCTGCACTCGCACATGCGGAAAGGGAAGCGACGAACATCGACGCGGAAACGCAAGCCGCCGTGCGACGCGAACTCCTCGGATATCGCGTCGTCGTTGGCACGATAAATGCAACAGATTTTACCGATGACCTCGCCATCGTGGCGGGCGGATTCACTCGCCTCGCGATTTGCGGTGCGGAAACCTTGAACGAAACCGACTACGCCCGACTTTCGGGCTTCGCCGCTAAGCAACTTCTGCTCGGCGACTTCATTCCTCGGCTGCCCGTCGACCACCAAACTATGCACGGTACTCACACGAACGGTTACACGAAATCGCACACCAACGGGAAACCGGTTGCTCAGGCTACCGATTTCGCGATGGATCACTGGCAATCTGCCTATCAGCCCAGTTGGTTCCATGAAGCGGATCGGCTCGTCGTACGCTTGGCCACGCCACCGCTAACGAAATCGTCGCTGATTTGCGAGCCGCTGATCGATAAACCCGAGGTCGAACTGCGTTTCGGCACCACGATGAACGGCGAATACTTGCCCGTGGAAATCGCCTTCCCCACATCGTTCCCGCCCGCCGAAGCGAAAGCCCTCGCCGCCCGCGAACTCGGCGAAACGCGCCTGACGCCGAACGGCACCTGGCATTGGCACGAAAATGGTCGACTCATCGCCTGTTGGCCGATGCCCGAAAAAGCTACGGGGCCGTGGGTCGAACTCGAAGCCGGCGTGAGGGAATGGGTGATTGCGAGCGACGGGTTGCCAACGACCGCCGCCGTGTCGTTCGACCCCGCCGCCGGTTGGAACCGCGACAAAGCCGAAGCCTATCTCGAACGAAACACCGCTCAACTCCGAACGATCCGCGCCATCGTACTACCGACAATGACCGCACCCGCCGCGAGAAACCCGGAGCCAGCAATTATCGCGGGGTGATAGTAAATTCTGTGTCGTGCGGAGTTCCGCAGGTCATCCGAGCCGTTCGACGGCGAGAAGTGTGAAGTCGTCGGCTTGACGCATATTGCGTAAAAGATCGTGAGCCACGGCATCGACGAACGCTTGTGCGGGAAGGTTGCGGTGCGGTGCCGATGCGGCGGAAAGTACGGCGGTGGCGCTTACGGAATCGACGATCGTTCCGTCGCTGGCCAACAGCAATTTGTCGCCGGGCTGCAGCTGGCCGTACTGTGTGGGGTAGGCACCGTCCGAGACGCCGAGTAGCGTACCGGACGCCGTCCAAGCTTCGATGTCGCCGAACTTCGGCACGTGAATCGGCTGCGTGACCGATGCTTTCGCGAAAGCGACCTTTCCCGTTTCGCCATTCGCGCGAATCCACATCAGCGAGGCAATTGGCGGGTCGTTCAACTGGAGTTGCAGCAACGATCGATTCACCTGCCCGAGAACGTCGCTGGGCGTCGGTTCGTTACCACTCGCGTGCGTACGGATCGCTTGATTGACGAACAAACTCAGGACGCCACCCGATGCCCCACCCGCGGCGACGATGTCCGCCAGATAAAATTCGGCACCCGTAGGCGTGGGATGCACGTTAAAGAAATCGCCACCCGCGCGGCTGCGTGGTCGGTAATGAACACCGAACTGCAACGCGCCGCAATCGGGGAGTTTCGTCGGAATCAGCGAACGATGGATCGTCCGCGCCAATTGCACATCGCGATCGATCGACCCGTAGGCTTTTTGCAACCGTTCGGCAAACACCGAGGCTTCCGCTGCCCGTAAGGAGAGTTGATCCGAACCTTGTCGAATCCGTTGCAGAGCCGCGAGTTGCGACACGAGCAAACCCGGATCGAAAGGCTGCGATAGGCACGCATCCGCACCGGCATCCAAACCCGCCTTCTTCCACTCCACCGACGGCATCGACAGCATCCAAACGATCGGAACGTAGTGCGAATCGAGTTCGATCCGCCAGCGCCGCGTCTGCTCGATCGCCGCATCGAGGATCTCGCCAGGGCAGATGATGGCAGCGGAGATCTCTTCAAAATGAACGGCGGGTGGCGAGCGGAGAAGATGTGGAACGTGGCTCAGCCCCGCCACCGCAAGTGCAGCCATCACGTCGTCCGTCGCCGTCTGCGGTTGCGCAGACACTAATATCGGTCGTCCCACTGCCATCGTTCATTCTCGCCTGTGTGTCGAGTTCTCCATCATTGTACGTGGGGAACGAACTCCCGAAGGCACGATCTTGTCATGGGGCAAACTCGAAACGCATATACTGTTCAAAACTCCCAATCTTCGCGTGGAGGGTGTATGTGCGCCCGTTACACACTTTCGGATCTCGATGACCTCGTTGCTGCGTTCGAGCTACTGAGCGCGCCGGTGCTGGTGCCGCGATTCAACATTGCGCCTTCGCAACGGGTGGTGGTAGTCGGTCGCAAACCCGATGGCAGCGGTCGGGGTGCGGTGGCGATGACTTGGGGTTTCGTGCCGCACTGGGCGAAGTCGCCAACCGACGGGCCGCGACCGGTCAACGCGCGGGCCGAGACGATCCAGACGTCGGCCCCGTTTCGCGACAGTTTCCGCAGCCGTCGCTGCATCATCCCCGCCGATGGTTTCTTCGAGTGGCTGCACGTGGATCGCAAGAAAGTGCCGTACCTGTTTCGGCCGCGCGACGGCGGCTACCTCGGTTTTGCCGGCATCTGGGATATCTGGCAATCGACCGCATCCGAGCCACTGTATTCGTGTGCGATCGTTACCGTTACGGCAAACGCCACGCTCCGACCGTATCACGAACGAATGCCCGCGATTTTAATGCCATCCGACTTCGATGTCTGGCTCGACGTCAAAACGCCCGCGCAAACCGCGTACGATTTACTCCGCCCCGCCGACGACGATTACTTGCAAATCGTCCCCATCGGTCCGACCGTGAACCGCGCCAGTAACGACACGCCCGAGTGCATCCAGTCGATTGCGTGATACGCTGCAAAATCGAGCACATTCATGGAATGACCGAACGCGAGACATTCCTGAAGGCGATTCTCGCCGACCCGGACGATGACACCGTTCGCCTGGCCTACGCCGATTGGCTCGACGAACAGTGCCGTTTACGTCGATCCCCGTGCCGAGTTCATCCGCATTCAAAGCGACCGCACAGCGGAGAATGCTCCGCTTCCAGAATCAATTCCGCCTTCGATTTGACATTTTCCCGCCTGCGTCGCACATTCCATTCGTGAGAGTTCGCGATTTTTGATTTTCTAAGGCGGTCGACGAGACGCTGCACATGGCACGATGGGAAACGGTATCGCTCCTGCGCGATGGGATGGCGGCCGCCCGCGCGGGGGATAAAGCTCGGACGCGGTCGCTGCTTCGGCGCGTCACCGAACTCGAACCGCAGAACGAACTCGCGTGGCTTTGGCTCGCGAATTCGTCCGAAGATCCGCGCGAATCGCTGTCGTGTTTGCGGCAAGTATTAGTGGTAAACCCCGAGAACGAGTTTGCGGCATCGGGGCTACCGGAGGCACTTTGCCGTGCCGGTGTCGTGGCCGCGAAAGCGAACGACCGCGCCCAGGCGAAGGTCTGGTTTTCCGAAGCGACCGACCTCGCGCCGCGCAACGAAACCGCGTGGTTGTGGCGTGCGGGCATGGCCGACAGTGCCGAAGAAGGCATCGAATATCTGCACTTCGTACTCGCGATTAACCCCCACAATAAACGTGCCACGCAAGGCATCGTTCACTTCGAAGCGCAACGCATCCATAAGTGGAACTGCCCCGCGTGCGAGTTCGCAGACACGCAGCCGCACCCGCGTTGCCCGCGCTGCCAAGCCATCACGACACTCGAAGCCCCGGCCGCATTCGACGACATTCAAAACGTCGAACGTCGGCTGATCGAGCCAATCGCGAAACGGCTGTACAACAACCTGCAATTGGAGCCATCGTCGACGACCGCGTATCGCCTCGGGTTGGCATACCTGAACATGGGCTACGCCGAAGACGGGCTGAAATCGCTGCAAATCGCGGTGAAATCGCGACCTGCCGACCCACTATGGCCCGCGCAAATCCAAAATCTCATTCACCATCGGCAGACGCAAGTCGCGCAAATATCCGAGCCGCCGATGGTAGAAATCGTCGGCCCGAACCCGTCGTCGATCCTGATCGTCGACGATTGCCCCATCGTTCGCTCGCAGATTTCCGAGGCGTTGCGCGATGTCGGCTACACCGTTGTGGAAGCGGCGGGCGGGTATGAAGTCGTGGACAAAGTGTTGCAGCACGGCACGCCCGCGCTGTTCCTCCTCGACGTCGATATGCCGGGCCTCGACGGGTACCAACTCTGCAACATCCTTCGGCAAAGCCCCGATACCGCAAGCGTGCCGATTGTGTTGATGATGGAAAATGCAGGCTTTTTCAACAAGCTGCGCGGGCGTTGGTCCGGGGCGACCGATCAACTCGCCAAGCCATTCGACCCGCAAGTGTGGCTCGCATCGATGGCGAAAGTCGTGCCAATTCCCGTGCTGTGACAGTCGGCTGTCAGCGAGCGAATCGCACATCGTAGATGAAGCACGTCGAAGTCCGCGCGATCGGCGTTTGCCGTTTCAGCCATGCCAACACGATGAGCTTCGCGGGGGTTTCATCGGGCGATTGGTTCATCGTGCTGATGCCCACGGCGAGCAACGACGGACCGAGGATCTGGAGCAACTGCGCCTCATTTTCAATCGGCATTTCGTGTAACGCAAAGCGACGAAACGGCGGCTGGTGCGCGTGCGGATCGGTCGTGAGATACCAGATTGCGAGTGCGGGTTTGCCGTTGGCTTCGTGCCAGCGTGCGAGTTCGGGCAGGCCTTGGCCCCAGTCGTTATTCGAGTCTGCAAGGTAGCGATGACACTTCGCCGGCCCGCCGACGAAGGCGTTCGCGTAGGTGATGCCGTGCGGCCACAACCACGTTGCGAGTGCGCACATTACGCCGATTGCTGCGACGCCGATTTTGTGCCCGAAGCCGCGCACCACGGCGATTGCCAGCCCGATGTCAGCAAAGGCCATCGCCGGGAAGACGATCCGCACGCCGAGTTGCAGCTTCGTAGCCAGCGACGACAACAATAGCAAAAATGCCAGTAAAACCAGCCGATTTCGCAGTGAGCGGGGCCGCGCGAGCAACAACGCCAGCGCGAGGAGTGCGATTGTCTCCGGAATTTTGACCGCCACCGCAACGGGGAAATAATACCAGATGGCGTGCGGGTGCCACTGCCCGAGCAGATACACGCCGCGACCGCCGTCGTTGTGCCGCATCTGGAACAGCATCGCCGTGGCCGCGTTCGGCACCGCCGGCCATTCGGAAAGTGGCTGGTAGCGTGCCTTGAACGGGTCGCTATCGGGGAGTTGTTTTGCATGAACTGCCGCGCCCCATTCGGTCGGGCGATGTTCCCACCCGCAGACGACGATTGCCGTCACAATGCCGATGACCACAACGCTCGCCATTCCAATCAGTGAGCTATGAATCGTCTTCCAGTGCCACGATTCGCACACGAATAATGCCAGCCCGCAGTACAGGATCGCCGATGCTTTTGCACTGACTGCCAACCCGAAAAGCAGGCCGGGCAAGAGGATTCGCCACGCGAACTTTCGCTCGCGGCCCGCTTCCCAGTGATACGCAAATACGACTGTCAGTGCGGTGACAGCGATGTCCGTCGTGGCGAGTGCGGCGTGCCCGAGGAAGGTCGGATCGGTGGCCACGAACCCGGCCGCGATACGCCCCGCCCACGCCCCACCCACGCGCCTCCCGAACCGCATTGCATACACGAGCAACAGCCACCAGAACGGCAAGTTCCCCGCACGCGCGAACGGCAGTGTCACCAGGATGTCATCGGACCACATTCGCCCCGTCGCACGCTCCCACAAATACAACGGCAGCGTCTGCACATTTGCGGGTAATGGCATCGTTCCCCAGAACGTCAGGCGTTCGTTCGTGCCATCGCGCCAACCGGCTAACCCCGCCGGTACGTAGAACGATTCGTCGAACGTGACGCCGAGCCGCGCCGATGCCGTCAGGCACCATACCGACGATGCGGCGATGAGTGCGAGCAGCCAAATGCGGTCGAACCAGGTGCTGGCAGATGTTGGGTTCATGGCCAGTTTGAATACGATATTCCTTCCCGCTTGCATACACCGAGACCCCCGCCGATGCCTATCGAATGGATGAATCCCACGCGGCCGCAGCGAGCTTTTCGTGCGGCGATGTTCGACTTCGACGGCACGCTTTCGCTCATCCGCGAAGGTTGGTCGGGCATCATGGCGGACATCGGTGCAGAAATGCTCGCCACGCAAAACCTGCTGACGGATACTGTCGAAGCCGAGCGAAATCGCTTGGAAGAAGGCGTATTGCGGCTCAGCGGGCGGCCGTCGATCGATCAGATGCGCTATCTCGAAAGCGAAGGAACCGCACGCGGCGCGATTGGCCTCGATGTGCTGGCGATGCTCGAAGAGTTTCAGCGACGGCTGTTCGCACGCATCGCGGACCGCACAGCAGACCTCAAAACGGGCCGCGTGCCGTCGCACGAATGGGCGGTGCCGGGTACCCATGCGTTGCTCGATTCGCTTCGTACCAAGGGCGTGGCGCTGTACCTCGCGAGTGGCACGGTCATCGACTATGTACGTGCCGAGGCGGCGCTACTGGGCGTCGACCATTATTTCGGCGAGCGGATTTATGCCCCGAATGGCGAAACCGCGACGTTCAGGAAGCGCGATGTCGTGGCACGCATTTTCAGTGAACAACAGATCGGCGGCGAGGAACTGATCGGCTTCGGTGATGGCTTCTCGGAAACGGTGGAAGTGAAAGCGGTGGGCGGAACGGCCATCGGTATCGCCAGCCGCGAGAAAGGCGAAATCGGGCCGCACCCGATGAAACGCAAGATGCTCATCGAGTTGGGTGCCGATGCCATCGTGGCCGATTACGCGGACCACGCATCGTGGCTCGGCGAGTTGTGGGCGTAACCTACGCCGTCTGTTGCACGGCGCGGAAGTAAGCGAGGCCACGATCGACGGGTGTCGTCTCCGATTTGGCTTTCAGCAAGGCTTTCACGCGCAAAATCAGTTCGGTTTTGTTGATCGGCTTCGTCAGGAAATCATCGGTGCCGACATCGACCGCACGCTCGATATCGGTGGCCTGATCGAGTGCGGTGACCATCAGAATGCCGACGTCTTTCGTGGCCGGGTCGGCACGCAATCGCTTGCAGACTTCAAAGCCGCTAAACTTCGGCATCATCACATCGAGCAAGATCACATCGGGCGACCATTCCGCCGCAAGTTTCATCGTCTCGTCGCCATTCGCGGCAATCCGCGTATCGAACCCCGAGCCATCCAGGTGGGCCTCGAGCAACTCGGCATTCTGAATATTGTCGTCGGCAATTAACACTCGCGGCATCGCATCGCTCCTGATCGGGTGTGGTTACTATACCTCTCGTGGCCAATGCTTCCACCCAATGCCCACGGACGTATGCCCGTGGGGGAGTTTTCGATGGTTCTCCTTGCTTACGCTGCGGGCTGGTATAGTGTCACTTTCGTCCGCAGAAGGACAATTGGAACGAAATGCTCAACCTAAACCACCCGATGACGCAGCACGTATTCCGTGCATCCGCCCTGATGGACGGTGTGATGTTCCGCGGCCAGCGGATGTCTGTCTCTCCAAGCATGGTCCGGGCCGAACTGCTCGCCAAGTGCCTGCCGCTGTTCGCGGAGATGCGGGAATTGGCTCTCGTTCGATTCACCGAGAAAGCCAAGTACATCGTCGCCGCAGTCGACGAGTACGAGGCTGCCATCCGAGCCCTTGCCATACTGGGCGATGGCGGGATAACCGAGGACCGGCGAGACGGCACCGGTTCTTGTCCAGTGTGCGGCACTGGCATTACCCAGTACCCGGAATGCCGAATCATAGTGTGTGGCGAGTGTGACAAGCCGTACATGGCAGCTTATGACAAGCTAGACTCCTCAGACGGGTTCTGCACTTGGGCCATTTGAGCACGACACAAGTTCCAAGGAACAAGATGTTGCGGCTTCACAATTCGCGCCTGATGCGGTGTCGTTGACTTTGGCTTTCTTGCTTCAGTGCGTTACTTGACTGCGGCTCCGATGGTGTCGATTTAACACGATTTGGTTTCGATCTCAAACGCCAGCCGGTTGCAGCGTGAAACAAACTTTTCTCTCGAAGACATTTGCATAAATTATGTGTTCTGCTCAACTTCTAATTATGCTCCAGTAGTTCCAGAGCTTAGCGTTTTGCAGAAGGGGGTGCAAGTGATGGACAGGGGAAGAACCTTTTACGTGCCTGCTGCGACGCCTAACACTCAGGAACAGGTCTATTCTGAGTTTGCTCGGTGGTGTCGTTGCGAAGTTCCGGAAGCCAACAAACGGATATCCTCGATCTCCTTTATCCACGAAGGTGTTACATCGTCAGCTAAAGTCGGTGAACCGCTCTGTGGAACAGAGCAGGTGACATCCCGGTCGAAAGGCAAGAAAGTCGAGCGGACGTTGCCAAGGTCCGACCCTGCTATTGTCTTGGCAATCTTCTCCGGTAATCCGTTCATGGTGGTCACAAACCATCGTATCGGAGGTAACAATGTGGGTTCTGCTTGGGAGAATCCGTTTATGGCCGGGAGGCCTCTCACAGTCACGTATTTCGCGGGAGTTGCTGGTGGGGTCAGCGAAGATGCGTTTTGGTAACATCTCCCATGATTTAGCCTCAAAATGCCGTTTGGCTCATGCAGCGGCTTTATCCGCATTTCTAGAACGTGTCTAAAGTCCGATTTCGCATATCTTGGGATTCGCTTCTCAACTGATCGCTTCCACGGAGCTGACGAACCGAGTAAAGAGTATGGATGTTGAGGTCAAGTCAAGCCGTACACATTTTGAGTGGTAGATCGCGTCACAAAAACTCGCCACGACTGACTTTCGACTGCCGGAAGCGTCACCGTAAAACGCCAGCCGCCCCGGTGTGGTGACACCGGGGCGGGCGAAGTATGTACGATTGCGAGCGTGCGATCAGACGCTGAATTCGGGGCGGCGTTTTGCCAGTTGGGCTTGGAGGCGCTGGACGATGCTCGAGTGCATCTGGCTGACGCGGGATTCGGAAAGGTTGAGCGTGGCACCGATTTCTTTCATCGTCATTTCCTCGTAATAATAGAGGATGACGATGAGCCGTTCGTTGCGGTTGAGGCCGCGGGTAACGAGTTTCATCAGGTCGCCGTTTTGCAGGCGATTCGTTGGGTCTTCGGCTTTTTTATCTTCGAGGATGTCGATTTCGCGAACGTCCTTGTAGCTGTCGGTTTCGTACCACTTCTTGTTGAGGCTGACGAGACCAACGGCGGTCGCTTCGCCGACGAATGCGGCAACTTGCTCGATTGGAATGCCGAGCCGCGTCGAGAGTTCTTCGGCGGTCGGCTTGCGGCCGAGCGCGGTTTCGAGCGACTTTTGCGCCGCATCCATCTTGCTTTGTTTGGATCGCACGAGCCGCGGCACCCAGTCCATGGTGCGGAGTTCGTCGAGCATCGCCCCGCGAATCCGCGGCACGCAGTAGGTTTCGAATTTGACGCAGCGCGACAAGTCGAATGCCTCGATGGCATCGAGCAAGCCGAAGATGCCCGCGCTGACGAGGTCGTCGAGTTCGACGCCATCGGGCAGTCGTGCCCAGATGCGCTCGCCGTTATACTTGACGAGCGGCATGTAGTGCTCGACGAGCCGGTTCCGCATCTCGAGAGTCGGGTTGGCCCGATACTCTTGCCAAGCTTGCAGAATATCCGTCTCGATCCGGTTACTCACCATCGAACGTATCCTCCCTGATGTCGGGCGAGTATCAGGTTTGCGAATCCTTCGCACCGGTCGAACGGTTCCCTTTGCAGGGTCTCACATCGCCGTGAGCACCATTCGGCCGGACCCCCGGAAGGAAGACCGCGAGGAGGGCGTTCCACCGGGCATGGTGCGTGGGTTCCCCAACACCGCGCGTGCCCAGTTCATTCCTCGTCGGTCGCAAACCTGCGGACTCGCCAATCCCCCTACTGCATGGTCGGGAAGAGACCAAATACACGTGTCGCCTTTATCGGACGGTGGTTTTCATCTTCATGAAGCAAACCATAAAAATCGTGCCCCCGTTCGCATCGCAGAACCGAACCCACCCGCAAAGCCGTTGGAGGTGCCCCGGTGTGACATGCCCCCATGCCCGTCCGCAGCATTGCCCCATCGCTTTGCAAACACCCGAGGTTCCCGGCCCCAGATGTCGCCCAACTCGATTGCGGTCCTGTGGCGGGGAGATAACGACAGGTACCGACGCTGTCGAGAGGAAACCGCCTGAAAATTCGCACTTTTCGGCGCATTTCGCGCGATGCGATGCGGCAAAAATTACACTTGCTCACCCAATCTGTGCGGCTTAACGATTTCTGGGAATCACCGTTGACAATGCAAAACACAATGAGATGATTGAATCCAAAAGCCCAGGGACGGCCTGCCTGAGCCGATTCCCCGCAAGGGGTCGGGTACGTGACATCCGCCTGTTTTCACGATCGCGCGATCTCTTGCAAAAGCACTCGTAAGTATTTGCGCTTGACCCGACCCCTTGCGGGGAATCGGCTCGGTAAGCCACGCTTTGACAATGTCCATTCTCGAAAACCTGGCGAGCGGCACAGCGTTAGCGTGCCGTGCGAACTATCTGCTGCGACCACGGCACGCTTACGCTCGCTTACGCTCAATGCCGGTGACTTAAGGCGCAAAGTGAGAGCTTCCAAGCTATTCTGACGTTTACGAAGACCTCAGATCGCAAGGAAGCTCTCATGATTGATGCTAC
>JAYVXI010000209.1:0-13358 GCA_043785305.1 Limnoglobus sp.
CAGTACGGCGGATAGTGCGCCAGCCGAATCTCCATTTGAATCTGGGTCGCCAATTGCTCCAAATGGTATTTGAACACGTATCGACGCGACGAATTGCTGTCCCGGTCGTAGGTGTACGTAAATCGGTCCGTACTCGATGCACCCTTCTTCCAGTTCTGATCGATGACGCGACCGAACGAATCGAGACCGACGTACTGGTCTCCACCACTTCCTGGACCGGTGCCGAGGAAGGTGAGATCGACCGCAGGTTGTGGATGGCTGCGTCGCACGACGGTCCTCAACCCCAGATAGTCGTAACTTTCGAGCGTTCCTGTCGAATCCGACAGCGACGAGAGCCGACTGATGCTTCCATTCAAGCCGATGGAGTAGTTGTACGTTACCACATATCCGCTCGGGTAGGTCATGCTCGTCAATCGCGAATGATTGGCCCCGCCCGCCATTTCTGAATAGGCGTACTGCACCTTCGGCGTCGTCGAAGTGTTGACGGCCCCGCTATGCGATTGATATTCCGTTGTCAGTTGTCCCAACCCGTTGTAGTTTCGTTGAACCTGGTTCACAATTGACCCACCGCTTGCCGCATCGTAGCTCATCAACAAGTCCGCATTCCCTTGCGAATCGTACGCCGTTTCGATTCGTCGCACCTCACCATCGACGCCACTACCGAGCGTCGTCACCGCATCCGAGATCACCCGACCGAGGATGTCGTAGCTGAGAGTATGCGAGTTGCCGTTGCGATCCGTCGTCACCAGTGGCTGCCCGAGTGCGTTCACCAACACCGTATCTTGCTGGCTGCTGCTCGAACTTCCCGTCGAGGGATCGGGCCACTTCGTTTTACCCACCACATCGTTCGAGTTGATTCCGCTGCCCGTGGCCGTGCTGACGCCATACACCCATTCGGTCGTTTGAATACCGCCACCCGTCAGCTTCGCGGTCAGGCTCGTCATGCCGGCCGGGCCGTAGGTGTACTCCGTCGTCTTGTCATGCGTGTCGGACACTATGCCATCGACGTAGTTCGCGATGGTCTTGACCGTGCGGCCGAGAGCATCGTAGTACGTGCGCGCTTTCAAGCCTTTCGGGTCGGTCGTCTCGAACGATCGACCGGCAGAATCGTAACTGACACTCGACACGAGGGCCGCATCCGAACGAGCGGGAACGGTCGATGGTCGCGTCCAGGCCGTGCCACCATTGGTGCCAACGTAGACGCTATCGGTCGGGCGATCCCCGACATCGTAATAATTCGCCGCATAACTCACGCGGGCTTTGACGCCGGTGGTGGGCGTGCCGAGTCCGCCGGTTCCCGTTTCGTCGTGGAACCGCTGACGATCGATCGTCAGTAACGCCAAACCGCTGGCATCGTAGGTCGTTTCATTTTGCGACAGTACGGTGTCACCGGTGACGGTAAGCGCATCGCTCCAGACGGTGTCGCCGCCGCCGTCGGTGGTGGAACTCGTTGTGGTGCGGCCGACGCCATCGTACGCGGCCTTCTGCACGAGGCCGCCGGGGGCACTCGACTTCACGACCTGGCCGCGCTGGTCGAACCAGCTGTTCGATTGCAAGGTGTACGCGCCGACGCTGCCAATCGAGGGATCGACGGAGAACGCATCGCTGCGATACCCCCGCCCGAGTTCGTCGTACGTCGCCGTCGATTGGCCGCGCAGCAAACTCGCACTCGGCGCATTCGGCACGCCGCCGGTCGAGCTGATCGTCACCGCATCGCCGTCGTACCTCCGCGACTTCGTGACCTGGCCGAGGTTGTCGTAATCGCGGAACTGGATCGGCCGATGGACGCTCGTCGACTCGGTGGTTTCGACGCCCGACTTCACCGCCACGGGACGATTCCGCCAATCGTAAACCGTCTGCGCGACGCGATTCGCCGTACCGCCGCCGGGGAACTGCGTCACCTTGGTGACGTTGCCATCGCCGACGCCGCCGTTGTCGTACTCGTATTCGGCCACCTTCGTCATATCGGTGCCGGCCAGATTCGTCGTCGACCAAAACCCGGTGGTCGGCAAATCGTTGGTACCGACCCAGATGCTAATGGTGCGGCCTTGGCCATCGGATTCGGTGCGATGGATCGTGCCCGCTGCCGAGACCTGGCGGTTGACTTTACCGTTCTGCTTGCCGTAATCGGTGGTGGTGCGGTAGTAATTCGCGTTAAGCGTGCCGAGATTCGCGGCGGTCGAGTAGGTGACGCCGCTGAGGTTGAAGTAGCGGTCGGAATACGTGACCTGGCCCGCGGTGTTGCGGTAGCTGCGCGACAGCGATTCGAGACTGCTAATCGTTTCGGTGCCCGTGGGACGTCCGCCGACAACGGTCGGCGTCGCGGACATCCTCAGCGATTCCGAGTAGCCGTTCGCCCGGTCGTCGCGGCTCACCGAGATCGGCCCGGTCGGCAGATTCGTGCTCGAATTCCAGCCGGGATACGAGCGGACTTCGTGGTTCGCATCGTTGTAGACCGTGTAATCGACGCGGCCATTCGGCGACGTCGACCGGGTCGTTCGCCCGAGATTGTCGACTTCGGATAGCGACTGGATGTGCAACCCGCCACCCGATGGCGTGCTCCAGCCCGACGGCAAGTTCGCAAAGTCGCTCGTCAGTGCGGTATTGACATCGGAGATCGACTTCACGACCGAACCGGTCTTCGTGTCGTATTCGCTGTAGCTCAGGAAGCCGTCGGCATCCTTCGACCAGATCGGCCGGCCGAAGCTGTCGTTGACCGCGGTCATCGACGTGGCGACGTTCGGCCCGTTCTGTGCCGCGGTAACGACGGGCAGCGTGCGGGTCGTCGACGCAATTTCGGCCGTGGTGCCTTGCCAAGTATAGCTTGTCATGGCGGTTTGCCCGCCGGTGCCGTTATCGTTGCGATACCGCGTCGAGGTCGCCGGGAAGAAGTAATCCTGAGAGTTAGCCGTTCGCTTGATGTAGTCTCGCGCCGATTGAGGCAAATCGCTGCCGAATTCGCCTTGGCGGATCGCGGTTCCACTCAGGTAACCAGCGGCATCGCCTGCGGTCGTGTCACTCGCCGTCGACGTGCTGGCGTAACGGAGCGTGGACACCAGCCCCGTCGTATCGCTGAGGTACTGGTAGTTGCCGCCCTGATTATTGACGAGGTCGGCATACTGTTCGTCGTGGCCGGTCACCGCCGACGGGCCTGCCGAAAGGACGACGCGGCCGGAATCGTCGAATTGGGTGTACCAACGCCACTGCTGACTGGTCGTGGTGTCCTTGTAAACCTTCATCATCGCGTCGCCGATGGCATTCGTGTAGACGATGTTTTGGTTGCCGTCGGGCAATGTCTCGATGACTTTGTTTTTCCAAACATTGGTACCGCCTTGAATCGCGACACCACCGACCACGTTGGAAGAATAACTGTAGGTGTACGTGCCTTGTCCGCCCGTACACGCCGAACAACCCGCCCCAGCCGCCGTGTGTTTGGCGACCCGATTGCTCGAGTCGTATTCGAGGTAATGATCGGCGAAAGTTCCAACTTGAGCATCGGTGAGACTGTCCACCGAACTGCCGAGCGCGGTTACCAACCGAGAATACGCGACGCTACCAAAACTAAACTTCATGAGCCCTGCGACCGTTCCCGATGGAACGGCATAGCGGTAATAGCTATTCTCGAGAATCGTGCCCGAGCCATCCTTGACCACCGCGAGTTTCAGTTGCTTACCGCGGCCATTCGTATCGGTATCGAGGTAATAGCTCGACTCGGCGATGCGGATGGTGTCCCAACTTCCGGTGCCGACTTGACGACGCAGCGTCGAAGACGCCAAAAGACCGATATTCACACCGCTCGTCGCAAAACTGTACGCGGTCGATTCGGTGATGGCGGTCGCACCCGTGCCACTGGTGCGCTGAATCTCAGTCGCCCGCCCGGTTGAATCCCAACTGATGACTTGCGTCTGCGTCCCATCGGCGGTCGTCGACGAGATCAGCCGCCCGCCTCGGCCCGTCGGCGTCCCCGCAGAGAAGTCGTAATAGAGGCTCGAATTGCCGCGACCATCGGCGAACGCGAGCCGGCCACTTGCGACATCTTGCGTCAGCGAGTTTTGCTCGTTGTAACGCGAGTGGAACGTCGTTCCATAGAAGTCCATGTAATTGGCGGAACCCGGACCGGTGACGATGGCATAACTCTTGTCGGTCGAGACCGACTCGATGTAGGGCATGCCCGACTGAACGGCTCCGCTGCCCGCACGACCGTCCTCGTAGCCGGCCAAGTTCGTCCAGCCCCACGACTGATCCCAGCCCGAATCGCCTTTCGGGGCCGTTGCAAAGTCGTTCCGCGAAATCGTGATGCTGCCATCGCTGGCATTTACGCCCCCATCGAGTTTGATGGGAGCGGTGTTCCGAGAAGATCCCGATGGAGTCGCTTTCGAATCGCACTCACATGTGGGCTTGCTTTTTCCTGGACCGAAATTGAGTATCGGCACAGAAGCCGAATCTTTTGCCATAAAAATCGAATCGCCTAAATACCTGCCGAACAGCGCGTAATTGCCTTCCAACTTCAAAGATTTGACCTCGATCGTAGCCACGCTGGTATTCGCGCCGGATGGGAACAGAGGGAACGTGCCTAACGGTATCATCGTCGGACCACTAAGGGAAATTGTCACGCTGCCGGTCGGCGTACCGGGATAGATCAACGCTCGTACCGTGACCCTGGCGGTAAACGTTTGGCCCGAAGTCAGATTGGACCCTGGATCCGAAACTGGACTCACGTACGAGTCTTGCGTGCCCGGATCGTTCGCCGCGGCCAAGCGGATCCCACTGCCCCCAACGAACTTCGGCGTAAAATCGGCCATCGGCCCCGGAACGAGTTGCCCGGTACCCGAGCGATACGTCTGAACGCGATGCGAGGCACCCGAGGCCGAAGAGACCACGATGTCTGCGTATTTATCCGGAGTCAGGAAGAACGACGCGACGTTCACGCCGCCGGTTTCTTTGCCGTCGAACACGGCAAAATCCGACATCACCGAACCATCGAAGCCGTTGAACACTTTGACTCGCGACGGACCGCCCGAAGCCGGAGCCGTAATCACATCGGGAATCGTATCGCCGTTGACATCGCCGATACTGACCGTCACGCCGTTCCGAGCGCTCGGATCGTCGGCAAAGAAGTTGGTGTAAAATCCACGTGCAATCGTCGGCACCTCGGTCGAAAGGTCGAAGGCACGAACGTGAGCACCGCCACCCGGCCCCGCTCCGACGATCACTTCCGCTTTGCCGTCCAAAGTCAGGTCGCCGACCGCGATGTTTATTCCGCCGAGAAAGTCGCTCGAAAACGCCCAAAAATCGGCAATGACTTTACCCGTCTTGCCGTCGAACACCTTCACGCGGGGTCCGCCCCCACTCGCGGCGGCCGTCACGATATCGGGCGTCCCATCGCCGTTGACATCGCCGACCGCAACATGCACCCCACCCGTAAACGTCGGCTCGTATGCCCAAAAGCTCCCGATTGGCGTCGCGAATTCGTTTCCGGTCACGCCATCGAACGTCCGAATCCGAGGCCCACCACCGACACCGGGGCCAACGACGATATCGGGAATCGAGTCGTGGTTGAAATCGGCCGACGCCACGTTGACGCCACCCGTGAAACTCGCTTCGTACGGATTGAGCGAGAAGCGGACCGCTCCCGTATCGGCGTCGTAAGCTTGAACGACCGTCGGAATTCCCGGACCGGAACCGAGGAAAATCATCGGTAGCGGGAGCGGTCGACCATCGGGCACCACGCGGTCTTCGAGATTTTCCACGCCGGGTTTGCACGACGCCAGCGCAGCGAATCGCGGGCTGCGAATGCCTTGCGGTCGGGTCGTACGAGCCATCAGCCACCGGGAGAGGCGACGCATGGGAGACTCCGTCGAGGTCCGTTCTCCGCAGCAAACTTGATCTCGTGCAGGATCCGCGTAGGGACTGCGTCGCGACCCGGCTCGCGGTGCATCGGCTCGCCGCCGCGGATCGTCAGTCCTTCGATGCTGCCGAAGTTCAGTCGCTGGAACAGTTCCAGCAGGTCTCGGCGGGGGAGCGACACGCTCATCTTGGTGCAAACAGACATTGGGCAATACCTCGCAAGGGGGGAACGCCTGGGATCGTGGATCCCAGCGAACGCGATTCATCCCCCTCTTGGCGCGGCCATTGCCTGTCACACTCGTGCCCGTTTGGCGGAGTCGAAATCGTCGCCCTTACGTGCGAATTTCACGGTGCGCGAGCCATTCGCTGAAATGACGTAACCAGTTGATTGAAATCGCGTTACGCAACGGAGAGTTCCGCAAAATGCGGGCAAAAGAAATGGGAAGAGACAGATGGAATCAAAACGAGTGATTTGAGGCCCTGGCGGAATTCATGTGTGGGAAGAACGTGCGAGAAACGGCCCTTGCCAACGCCTGACGAGCGGTCATTGCGGACCGCATCATCGTCCGATGTTACGGTTCCACGGGTGACATACCTTTCAGCGTTTGCCACCGCTTGCGTTGTTGCGTCCAGTCGAGCGTCGAAGCGATCGGCTGGAGGTCGCGGAGCCGGATCGGGTCGCGGCCGGTGACGGTCCGCGGCAGGTGCAGGACCGCGTCCTGGATGTCGGGGGCGAGGTTCAGCAGATTCATGATCTGGCTGACGCGGGCGCGGCTCACCTGGCCGAGCGATGCCAGTTCCGCGTAATTCCCGATCGCCCCGCTCCGGATCGACGCCTCGCAGCGGATCGCGAGCGCCATCCACCGCGCTACCCGCGCGATCCGGCCCGGATCGGTCGTTGCGATCGGCTTCGCCCCCTCGACCAGGACTTTGCGGCCCCCTCGCCCCCGTGCAAAATGCACCGCGCATTCCATCGTCAATGGCATCGTCATACCCGGCACTCCTCCTAGGAATCTGCGCGTTCGCGGGCCAATGTCTGAATCCCCGCCGGTCGGAACGTCAGCGAAACTTTCCCTTGCGATCCGTCGTAGCTCACGCATTCGATCAGCAGTTGCACGATCCGCGCCTGCTCGCGCGGCGTGAGGGCCTGCCACATCGGCTCGAACCCCCGAAACGCCTCGGCCGCGTCGGCAGGTTCGATCCGTTGCGTCGGCATCGCTTCGACCCGCTCGCACGCGCGTTGCCACTCGGCTTCGCACCCACGACCCGCCGACAACTCCTTCTTCAGTCGCTTCTTCTCGAGCATCGCACTCGCCAGGGCCGCCTCGTCTTGCTGCTGGGCCTGGGCGAGTATCGCTTGCAATAGCGTGGCATCGCGACCGAGCGACCGCAGTTGATCGACGACCAGGCGTTCGATCTCCTGGGCCGGGATCGATTTCGACGGGCAGGTCTGCCAGCCGCGTTTCTGCGCCGAACTGCACACGTAGTAGCGATACCGCTTCTGGCCCGCCCGCGTCGAATGCGATGGCGTCATCGCGCACTGGCACGGCCCGCAGCGAAGGATCCCCTTCAGGATCGCACCGTACTCGTTCCGCACCGCGCCGCCACCGGTCTTGCCATTGCGGGCAAGCTGCGTCTGCACCCGCTGCCAGATCGCGGCGTCGACGATCGCGGAATGCTCGCCGGGGTGGACTTCGGCCTTGTACCGCACCCGGCCGATATACGCGACGTTCGTCAGCAACTGGTACAAACTCGTGCGGGTGAACGCCCGGCCGCCGCGAATCGTGCCGCCCCGCGTCGTCCAGCGTTTGCTCGCCCAGCCCCGCAACGCCAGTTCTTCGACCACCGGGAGTAGCGAACCGTGCTCGAGATACAGTGCGAAGATCGTCCGCACCTGCTCGGCCTCGTGGACTTCGACGTGCAAGCGGTGCTGGACCGGATCGATGTCGTAGCCGAGGATCGGGTGGCCGCCCGCCCACTTCCCCTTCCGCCGCGTCGCCGCGATCTTGTCGCGGGTTCGTTCCGAGATGATCTCGCGTTCGAACTGCGCGAACGACAGCAGCACGTTGAGCACCAGCCGACCCATGCTCGAACCGGTGTTGAACTGCTGCGTCACCGAGACGAACGCGATGTCGTGCTCGTCGAACAGGCGGATCATCCCCGCGAAGTCGAGCAGGCTCCGCGACAGCCGGTCGACCTTGTAGACCAGCACCGCGTCGATCTTGCCCGCCTCGATGTCGGCGAGCAGGCGACGCAGCCCCGGCCGATCGCTGTTGCTCCCGGTGAAGCCGCCGTCGTCGTAGCGGTCGCGGAGGCAAACCCAACCTTCGCTCGCCTGGCTCTGGACGTACGCTTCGGCCGACTCGCGCTGCGCATCGAGCGAGTTGAACGCCTGGTCCAGTCCCTCCTCGGTCGACTTCCGCGTGTAAATCGCACAGCGAACCACGGTGCGTTTGACTGGTGGGTCTTTCTTCACGAGTCGCCTCGCTTCGTTTTGGGTGGGGAGAAATCGAGGTGAAAGAAGCGGAAGCCGTTGAGATGCGAGCCGGTGATTGCCGTGGCGACCGCTGAGAGCGACGTGTAAACTGCGCCCTCGTACTCGAAGCCCTGCGCCAGAACCTGCACCTGGATCTGCCGCCCCTTGTACAGCCGGGTGAGCAAAGTGCCCGCCACCGGGAGCCGCGCGTCGCTAGAAAATGGCAACACCCGATCCGGCTCGGGGTCGGGTGGGAGTTTTCGCGGTGGCGGGTTCAATCGTAAATCGGCGTCGTTCGCCAGCAGTGCCGCACGCGCCGACGCCCGTTCGCAGAGGCCGCCCTCCGCCAACGCCTGGATCCGCCACGCGATCCGTTTGACCAGCCACGCCTTGTTCCGCCCCGGAGTCGACTCGCCGTAGACCTCGGCGTACCGCTCGCGGAGTCGGTTCACGCTTAACCGCCCCAGCGTCGCCAAATCCCGCGCCATCGCATTCGTCGCCATCGTTGCCTCCCTCGCAAGGACTCTCTCGTTCGTGTACCCGCGACACCAGTAACGCTCGCTTTGCGAACGAGTTCAAGCTCGTTTTCCCGAGATTTCGAGACATTCTGAGATAGTCCCGGAGGGTGGCAAAGCCGATAACGCAGCCCGATCCCGCAGGCGTCGGAGCGCGTGGGCGAGGATGACCGCGAGTTCGATATACCGTTCGTGCGGCGTGAGTTCGTCGGCGGGTCGGTCGTGCGGCATCGCAGGCTCCGGTGCGGAACCCTCTGCTCCTCCGCGATGCGGCCGGTCGTCAGACGAGGTCGGAAACTGTCTCTCGCCTGTTAACTATGCGGTCGGAGTTTCGACTGACGGTTCGGGGTGCGAGACGAATCGGAGTGTTAACCCGCTGGGAATCACTCGCCAGAGTCTCCGAGACAAACGGGCGAAATGGCGAGAATCGTGCCCGTGAGGACGGAGCGAAGTCGCCGGTTGTCGTTGAACGAGAGAGTGCGTGAAAATGGCGGCTGAACGAAAAAGGCTTGCAAATGAGCCGTAAAACGAGCAAATGCTGCGGAGTCTCTCCCGCAGCATCACGTGTTAACCCGCAGGGCCGAAATACTCGAACCCGATGAAAGTAGCTCCCCCGGTAGGATTCGAACCTACGACCCGCCGGTTAACAGCCGGCTGCTCTACCACTGAGCTACAGGGGAATGAACTGCGATTACAGTTCGGAATTTATAGGGGACAACTGGCCCACGTGCAAGGGGAGTCGCACAATAGAAGTTCTGAAACACTCAACGGGAGCTCATTCATGCGACTTGCTACTGTTCTCACCCCACATGGGCCGCGTGCGGTCATCGTTGCCGGCGATCATTACGTCGATCTCCATGCGACCGATCCAGGCCTGCCAACTTGCGTCAAGCAGTTGCTGGCGGCTTCCTCGAGCGTCAAAGCGGCTGCGGCTGCGACTGTCGCCTCGCCGAATGCGGTGAAGTATGCGGCGAATTCGGTGAAACTGCTTCCGCCGATTCCGCATCCGGGCAAGATCCTTTGCATCGGCTTGAACTACCGCGATCATGCGATCGAAGGCGGGAAGGCGATCCCCACCGAGCCAGTGGTTTTCGGCAAATTCATCAACACGATCATCGGCCAAGGCGACCCGATCAAACTGCCGAAGGTTGCAGAGAAAGTCGATTACGAAGCCGAGTTGGTGATCGTGATCGGCAAGACGGGGAAGCATATTCCGAACGACGTACGCGCGTTCGACTACGTCGGCGGGTACACGTGCGGGCACGATGTCTCAGCACGCGACTGGCAGTTTCGCGGCGAGGAAAAGCAGTGGATGATCGGCAAGACGTTCGACACGTTTGCCCCCGTTGGGCCGGTGATCGTGACGGCGGACGAAAAGCTCGACCCGCACAATCTGCGAATTCAGCTGCGGCTGAACGGCCAGACGATGCAAAATTCCTCGACGAAGGAATTCATCTTCGGCGTACCCGCGATGCTGTCGTTTTTATCGCAGGTGATTACGCTCGAACCGGGCGACCTGATCTTCACGGGCACGCCGCCGGGTGTCGGGATTAGCCGAAAACCGCAAGTGTTGCTAAAGGCGGGCGATGTGGTGGAAGTCGAAATCGAAGGCATCGGCACGTTGAAGAACCCAGTTGTGGCCGAGTAGTCGGTTCGCAATTCCGAACGGAAGGGTTGCGGTAGGGCGGTCAGTTTGAGTAAAATTGATTCTTCACCCCGCCTGCCCTCCGTTCGGGAGGTCTGTTTTGAAACGGATCTCGTTCAACTGCCTGCTAATCTCTGCATTGTTATTGTCGCGTGCTTCGGCGGCAGAGCACGTCGATTACGCTAAAGAGATTAAACCGCTGTTGCAGGAACGTTGCTTCGCCTGCCACGGTGTGCTTGCACAGAAGGGTAAGTTGCGGCTCGATAGCGGGCTGCACATTTTTACGGGTGGTAAAACTGGCCCTGCGATTGTGGCGAAGAAAGCAGCAAACAGCTTGCTACTCGAGCGAGTGACGGCGAAAGACGATGATGCGAGGATGCCCCCCGAAGGCTTACCTTTAACAGTCGAGCAGATTGCAAAATTGCAGCTCTGGATCGAGCAAGGTGCGGCATTTCCACTCGATGACAAGCCGGAAACCGACTCGCGCGATCACTGGTCGTTTCGCAGTCCCGTGCGGCCCGCCGTCCCCAAATCGAAGTTGACGAACCCGATCGATTCTTTCGTGGAAGCACAATGGCATCGACGCGGACTGGTGCCCGTTCCTGAAACCGACCAGCGGCTACTTCTTCGGCGACTATATCTGGATTTGATCGGGTTACCGCCGACATCGGATGAGATCGAAACGTTCGTGAACGATCGTTCGCCGAATGCTTATGAGGAACTCGCTGACAAGCTGTTGTCATCACCGCAATACGGCGAACGTTGGGGGCGTCACTTCCTGGACATCTGGCGATACTCGGATTGGTGGGGCCTGGGTACCGAGGTGCGAAACAGCCAGAAACACATTTGGCACTGGCGCGATTGGGCGATCGAGTCGATGAACGCGGACTTGCCGTACGACGAGATGATTCGGCAAATGCTGGCGGCGGATGAGCTTTATCCCACGGATGTGTCGAAACTGCGTGCGAGTGGATTTCTCGCGCGGCAATACTTCAAATTCAGCCGAAACTCGTGGCTCGACGAAACGGTCGAACACACGTCGAAGGCGTTCCTCGGTCTCACGTACAACTGCGCGAAGTGCCACGATCATAAGTACGACCCGATTCGCCAAGAAGATTATTACCGACTGCGTGCGTTCTTCGAGCCGTACCAAGTGCGTACTGACATGGTGGCGGATGTCGGCGATTTTGAACGCGATGGCATCCCTCGGGCGTTCGACTGCAATGCGAATGTGCCCACGTATTTGTTCGTTCGTGGCGACGACAAACAACCGCGTACTGATAAACCACTGTCACCCGGAGTGCCAGCGTTTTTGTCGCTCAAGTTGCCTATCATTCGCGAAGTGAAACTACCACTCGAAGCGTATCAACCGGGGTTACGTCCCCTAATCATGGCAACGTATCGGCAAGCGGCGAACGAGAAAGTCCGCATCGCGGAAGAGACAATTTTTACGAATATGAAAAAATCCACACTCGAGCAGGTGGCGATTTCGCAAAAAGCGTTGGCCGTGGCGATTGCCAAACGGACTTCGCTCGAATCGCGTATTCATGCGGATGCGGTGACCGAGGACAAAGCGCGGGCGATGGTAGCTGTACGCGATGAGAAACTCGTTGCCGTCGCGAATGCGGAGCTGGAATTGGCCAAATTGCTCGCGAAACCGATGGCGCATAAGCCGATCGATCCGAAGCGAGTCATGGGTCGAATTGCGTTGGCAAACGCGCGACGAGCGGTCGAACAGCCGAGTGACAAATACACACCCGTTCGAGGCGCACTCAAGACGCTCGAATCGAATCTCGAGTCGGAAGCGTCGCGAAACAAACCGTTCCCGCAGTCCAGTACCGGTCGTCGCACCGCACTCGCTTTATGGATTACGGACAAATCAAATCCGCTCACCGCACGGGTGGCCGTCAACCACATTTGGCTTCGGCATTTCGGTAAACCGCTCGTGCCATCGGTCTTCGACTTCGGACGGAAAGGCTTGGCACCGAGCCATCCGGAACTGCTCGATTGGCTCGCCGTCGAGTTCGTCGAACGCGGTTGGTCGATGAAGCACATTCACCGATTGATCGTGACATCGCGGGTGTATCGACTGAGTTCATCGACCGCTGGATCGGACATTGCCAACCGGAGAGTCGATCCCGAGAACCGATACCTCTGGTTCCGGAATCCGATGCGGATGGACGCGAATACCGTACGCGATAGTTTGCTAAAACTGAATGGCGAACTCGATTCGACACTCGGCGGCGTAGCGGTGCCACCCGCGCAACAATCGACATCCAAACGCCGCAGTATATACTTTTTCCAATCGCACAACGAACACGACAAGTTTTTATCGCTGTTCGACGATGCCAATGTCCTGGAGTGCTATCGACGCACCGATAGCATCGTTCCCCAACAGGCGCTGGCACTCGCAAATAGCCAGTTTGCCATGAACTCAGCCGAGAAAATCGCGAGTCAAATGGCTAAGATCGGCGATGAAAAGGCTTACATTCGAGTTGCGTTTGAACGGCTCCTCGGTGCGTCGCCGACTGCGGAAGAACTCTCTGTTTGCACGACGTCGTTGGCAACATTTCGAGAGACGACCATAGGTACCGAAGCCGCAAAAACCGCTCGCGCACGGTTGAATCTGATTCATGCGCTGCTCAACCACAACGACTTTGTGACTATCCGGTAGTCGATTCTTCGTAGCGGGAGTCGTGAGACTTCTGATGCAAAATATCTATCGAAATCTCAAGCTACCGCCAACGTGAAATAATGCTATTACCTCGGCTTGAAATATGGTTCATCCGACAAGTGCGTACTCGGCCAGGTGGATCGCGTAAATGCGTAGCTGGAAGAATTCCTGGTCGCGGTAGCCGTAGGCTTGGCGTTGGAG
>JAYVXI010000210.1:0-35510 GCA_043785305.1 Limnoglobus sp.
CTATTTTCCGTGCAATAACATCGTTTTCCTAGGCATTTTCGAGTTCTTTCGATCCAGGCACCGTAAAAAGCGACGCTTGAGATTCACTAAATGTCGAATATCTAGGGAAAAAAGCCATAAAAATAGCGCAACTTCAAAACGCGCAAGCGAGGGAAACCCTCGTGAAGGCACGACATCGCAGAAACGATAGTAATCCCTCGCTAGCGCGTCGGGCTAACGGGAACGAAGCGAATGCGCCGTGGGTCGCCCAGTCTCCGCAGACTCCCGCGTGGGGTGACGGTATTTCGATGGCCCGGCGGGGCGTTCGGTCGTATACCCAAAGCATTGGCTATTGACCGTACGACCTTGGCTTTTGCACCGAATATGAGCAATCCGCACGGATCGGCTTCCCCCGCGATGACGACGCAATCGGTCGTCCGGCTCAACCTCGGTTGGTGGCGGCCGGATCGTTCGCAGCCCGTCTGCGATGTGATTGCGATTCGCGGGCTGATTGGCTCGGTGAAAGCGCCGCTTTCGGTCGTGAACACCGCGACGGGTATCGGCGTGGCCGTCGGTGGCGAAACGCGGCTCGGCGTGCCGAATCCTGGCGCAGAATTCCTCCCGTTACTCGCTAATTTGCCGCCGATTACGCCCGACATGCTCGGCGACCCTGCGTTCCAGTCGGCGCACGGGTTGCGCTACTCGTACATGACCGGCGCGATGGCCAACGGCATCGGTTCGGCGGACATCGTCGAGGAGATGGGCCGTGCCGGGATGCTCGGTTCGTTCGGTGCGGCGGGGCTGTCCATCGAGCGCATCACACAGGCAATCGACCGGCTCCAAGCGGGACTTGCGGACAAGCCTTTTTGCTTCAATCTCATCCATAGCCCGAACGAACCGGCACACGAAGCGGCCGTCGTCGAGCTCTATCTGCGGCGCGGCGTAAAGCTAATCGAAGCGTCCGCGTACCTCGATCTGACGGCCCCGCTCGTCCGCTACCGTGTGGTGGGGCTGCGACCCGGCCCAAACGGCAAACCGATTGCGCAAAACCGCATTATTGCGAAGGTGTCGCGAATCGAAGTGGCGACGAAGTTTCTGTCGCCGCCATCGCAACGATTGTTGAACGAACTCGTTGCGGGCGGGCAGGTGACGCCCGAGCAGGCGAAGCTCGCCGAGAGTTTGCCGATGTGCGACGACCTCGTCGCCGAGGCGGACAGTGGCGGGCATACCGACAATCGCCCCGCGATCACGCTGTTACCGACGATGCTGGCGTTACGGAACCGGCTGCAATCGCAGTTTCAGTTCGCAGCGCCGGTTCGCATCGGGTTGGCGGGGGGAATTGCGACGCCCGCGGGTGTGGCCGCGGCATTCGCGATGGGGGCAGCATTCGTGGTGACCGGGTCGGTGAATCAGGCGTGCGTCGAATCGGGGTCGTCGGAGGCGGTGCGCCGGATGCTCGCCGAGGCGGGGCAGGCGGATATGATTATGGCCCCGGCTGCGGACATGTTTGAAATGGGCGTGAAGGTGCAGGTACTCAAACGCGGCACGATGTTCGCCATGCGGGCGCAGAAACTCTACGAACTCTATCGCCAATACCCCTCGTGGGAAGCGATACCGGCCCCCGAGCGCGTCCTAGTTGAGAAGAACCAACTGCGTGCGACGTTCGAGGAAATCTGGAGCACGACGCGGGCCTTTTTCGAGCGACGCGACCCGACGATTCTGGCGAAAGCCGACACTGATCCGCGGGTGAAGATGGCGCTCGTGTTTCGCTGGTATTTGGGGTTATCGTCGCGCTGGGCGAATGCGGGCGAGGCGGGGCGGCAACTGGATTATCAAGTGTGGTGCGGGCCGTCGATGGGGGCGTTCAACGAGTGGGTGAAGGGAACGTACCTCGAGTCGCCGACGAATCGCGCGGTCGTGTCGGTGGCGCGAAACTTGCTTTATGGGGCGTGCGTCGTGTTACGCCGGCAATCGCTCTGCCAGCAAGGCGTCCACCTCGCCGACGACTGTTTCCCCACGGCCCCGTTGACGCCGTACGAGTTGGAACAACGGTTGAAGTAGTGATGAGTGAATAGTTGAGAGTGAAGAGAGTGCGAATGACTGACGAACGACGAAACTTGAATGAACCGAGTCCGCTTGCGATCGTGGGCATCGGTTGCTTGTTCCCGAAATCGGTCGGGTTGGGTGCGTATTGGGCGAACGTCAAACATGGCGTCGACTGCATTACCGATGTGCCGCCGACGCACTGGAACCCCGACGATTATTACGATCCCGACCCGAAGACGCCCGATATGACGTACGCGCGTCGGGGCGGGTTCCTGTCGGTGGTCGATTTCCAGCCGCTCGAATTCGGGATGCCGCCGAAAGACCTCGAAGCGACCGATACCTCGCAACTCCTCGGCCTCGTCGCGGCGAAGCAAGCGCTGACCGATGCGGGTGTAACGCTCGCGGGTTCCAATAAGCCGGGCAAAGTGACGGATCGTTCGCGGGTGTCGGTCATCCTCGGCGTGACGGGTACGCTCGAACTCGTGGTGCCACTCGGCGCGCGGCTCGGCCACCCGCACTGGCGGCGTGCGCTCCACGATGCCGGCGTACCCAAAGATGTCGCCGACGATGTCGTGGCGCGAATCGGCGAAGCGTACGTGCCGTGGCAGGAAAACAGCTTCCCCGGCCTGTTGGGGAACGTCGTCGCCGGGCGGATCGCGAACAAGCTCGATTTGCACGGCACGAACTGCGTCGTCGATGCCGCGTGTGCGAGTTCGCTATCGGCGGTTCACCTCGCCGCGATGGAACTGCAAACGGGCAAAGCCGATGTCGTCGTCACGGGTGGTGTCGACACGTTCAACGACATTTTCATGTACATGTGCTTCAGCAAAACTCCGGCGCTGTCGCCGAGCGGGAACGCGAAACCGTTCGACGCGAGTGGCGACGGGACGATCCTCGGTGAAGGCATCGGGATGCTCGTTCTGAAGCGTCTCGCCGATGCCGAACGCGAAGGCGACACGATTTACGCCGTCATTCGCGGCATCGGCACATCGAGCGACGGTAAGGGCAACGCGATCTACGCGCCATCATCCGAAGGGCAGAAACGCTGCCTGCTGAACGCACACGAACGCGCGGGCGTGACGCCCGATACGATCGAACTCGTCGAAGCCCACGGCACCGGGACGAAGGTCGGCGATGCCGCCGAAGCGACCGCTCTGACGGATGTGTTCCGCCAGGCGAGCCGTAAGCCGACCGCGCCGTGGTGTGCCATCGGTTCGGTGAAATCGCAGATCGGCCACACGAAGGCCGCCGCCGGTTCCGCAAGCCTGATCAAGGCCGCACTTTCGCTGTACTTCAAGGTGTTACCGCCAACGATCAAGGTGAATCGCCCCGTCGAACCGCTACTGATTTCGGATTCGCCGTTCTACATCAATGCCACGATGCGCCCGTGGTTGCCGAAACGGGAACATCCGCGTCGCGCCGGTGTCTCTGCGTTCGGGTTCGGCGGCTCGAACTTCCACGCGATCCTCGAAGAACATCAGCCGAACAAGATCGCCACTGATTGGGACGGCCACGTCGAACTGTTCGCGATCAGTGGCGAGAACGCAGCCGCGTTGGCGAAACAATTGGCCGACGTGCCGACGAACTGGATCGATTTCGCACGGGCCGCCGAGCAATCGCGGGCCACGTTCCGTGCCGATGCCGCGTGCCGTCTGGTGTTTGCTGCACACCGTACGACCACCGATTTGACGAAGCGGCTTGCGAACGCGAAACAACAACTCCAGGCGCAACCGACGGCGAAGCATTGGCGCACTCCGGAAGGCGTGCATTACGGCAGTGGGGCCGTGGCCGGTGACCTCGCGGTGCTATTCCCTGGGCAGGGTTCGCAATACGTCGGGATGTTACGCGAAGTGATGTGCCTCTTCCCCGAAATGCTCGAAACGCTGACGACCGCGAACGGCACTGCGTCGCGGTTGTCCGATGCGATCTATCCGCCGACGTCGTTTGCCGACGATGCAAAAGCGACGCAAGATGTCGCCCTGAAGGCCACCGATGTCGCGCAACCGGCACTCGGTGCGGTGAGTTTTGGCGCGTGGGCGGTGGTATCGCGGCGGTTCGGCGTGGTGGCGCAGGCGTTCGCGGGTCACAGTTACGGCGAACTCCCCGCACTGACCGCAGCCGGGCGGATCGGCGAAGCGGACTTGTTCACGCTGTCGCGGTTGCGCGGGGAGTTGATGGCCGCACAACGCACCGGCGATGCGGGCGCGATGCTCGCCGTGCTGGCTTCGCGGAACGACGTTCACAATATCATTCGCGAAGAATCGCTCGATCTCGTCGTGGCAAACCACAACGCGCCGAAGCAGACGGTGCTTTCCGGCCCAACCGACGCGATCGAACGGGCGGCGAAAGTCTTTTCCACGCGGAAGATTCGCAGCATTCGGCTACCCGTGGCGGCAGCGTTCCACAGTTCGTTCGTCGCCGATGCCGCGACGCCGTTCCGTGCCGCGCTGGCTGGTATTGCGATTCAACCGGGCACGACGCCCGCGTATTCAAACACGACGGCGCGCGAATATCCAGCCGATGCCGAAGCGTTACGCGACTTGCTCGGCTATCAGTTGGCGAACCCCGTTTCGTTCGTCGATGAAGTTCGCAACCTCGCCCGGGCGGGTGTGCGGACGTTTCTGGAAGTCGGCCCCGGTGGCACGTTGACGAAGCTCGTCGAACAGATTCTCGCGGAATCGACCGACGGTATTCCTCCGGCAGCGGAATTTGCGAGTATCGCGATCGATGCCTCGGGCGGGCGAAGTTCGGGTGTGCTAGACTTGGCGGATGCTTTGGCGCGATTGGCGGCGCGCGGCCACCGCGTGCGATTATCGGCGTGGGAAGAATCCAGCCGTGCCCGCCCGCCGCGCCCGGTGAGTACCGCCGGTACAGTGCCGATTTGCGGTGCGAATTACGTTCAACCCCGACCCAAACGCGAACCCCGGCCCGCGGCGCAACTCCGCGCAACCTCGTCCGGCGAGATGCCCATGCCCGACTCGAATTTCGACCCGCACCTGGCGGCCGCGCTCCAAGCGACGCAACAAACGCTGGCGACGCTCCAGCGAATGCAAGAGCAAACCGCGCAGCTCCACCGTCAGTTCCTCGATTCGCAAGAGCAAGCCCAACGCACGCTCGCGGCGCTCGTCGCGCAGCAACACGCCGCATTCAGCGGGATAGCCGTGGGGCACGTTTCCAACGTGCCAAATCCCGCGGTGCCAAGTGTGGTCTCTGTTCCGCTACCGGCTCCCGTTTTCGTACCGCCGCCGATTCCGATTCCCGTCATCGTATTGCCACCGCCGATACCGGTCGCCATACCCGTTCCCGTTGCCGCGCCAGTGATTGTGACGGCGGGTGTCTCCGAGACGCTGCTGAGCGTCGTCTCGGAGAAAACCGGCTACCCGGTCGAGATGTTGAACCTCGATATGTCGCTCGATGCCGATCTCGGGATCGATTCGATCAAGCGCGTGGAAATTCTCGCGGCGGTGCAAGACAAACTGCCGAACGCGCCGCTGGTGAAAACCGAACACCTCGGGACACTGCACACGTTGCGCGATGTCGCGAACTTCCTATCGGGTTCGCAAATACCTGCGAACCGGACCGAAGCGAGCGAAACCGTCGATATCGACGTACCGATGGCGACGGCGGTCGATTCGGCAGAGATGTCACTCGATGTTGGTAGCGATGTCTCCGCGACGCTGCTCGGCGTCGTCTCGGAGAAAACCGGTTACCCGGTCGAGATGTTAAACTTGGATATGTCGCTCGATGCCGACCTCGGGATCGATTCGATCAAGCGCGTGGAAATTCTCGCAGCGGTGCAAGACAAATTGCCGAACGCGCCGCTGGTCAAAACCGAACACCTCGGAACGCTGCACACGCTGCGCGATGTCGCGAACTTCCTGTCGGGGGCACCCGCGATCGAGGTGCCGGAAGCGATTTCCGAGTTGACCGATGGCGGCCCTTCGACGAAGAAGATTCCGTTCTTAGTGCCATCGCAGATCGCGACGCCCGCACCGAACTCTTTCGACTCGAAGGCGCTCGAGATCATGCGGAAAACGCATGAGACGCCCGCGCCGATTTCCGAACTGAACACCCCGAAGACGGAACACGTCTCGTCGATTCTACCAGCGAAACCCTCGGAATCGGCGTCGCCGAGCAAGAACGGCTCGCACACGCCGACGATCCCATCGGGCACCGATAGCGCGAAAGCGGGTTACACGAACGATGCCGTCGAGCGGAGCATTCTCCAGTTCATGGACATGGATCTCAGTGCGGATCGCGCGCCGATCCCGCTGTTGGAAGGCGGCGAAATCTGGCTTGTCGCCGAGGAAGAGCCGTTCACCCGCGAGATCGCAAATCAACTGGCGGCGATGGGGTACCAACCGCGGCTCGTCCCGTGGATGTCGGTCGGTACCGTGAAATCGTCGGGCGCTCTCGCCGGGCTGGTACTCGTCGCCCCGGCGACGATCCCGACCACGATGTCCTTGAACCGGCTGGCATTCCAGTGGGTGCAAACGGCAGGGCCGCGGTTGCGGCAGATCGCTCGCCAAAGCTCGTCGGCCGTCATCGTCACCGTCGCACGGCTCGATGGCCTCTTCGGCCTCGGCGACATCGCACCGACCGCCGACGCCACTGCGGGCGGACTCGCGGGGTTGATCAAAACGCTCAAGCACGAATGGCCCGAAATCTCGTGCAAAGCGATCGACATCATGCCCGCGTATATCGCCGACGAACCGGCGGGCGCGGCCACTGCCGTCATCGAAGAAGTGCTCGGCGGCGGTCCGATCGAAGTCGGCATTTCCCCCACGCACCGGTGTACGCTCGAACTCGCTCGGACCGTGCGGCGGATGACGGCGCAATCGTTCTCGCTCGGGCCGAAGGACGTCGTGCTGATTACCGGCGGCGCACGCGGCGTCACCGCCGAGGCGGCCATTGCCCTCGCACATGCGTATAAGTGTATGCTCGTCCTCACCGGGCGAACGCCCGCACCGACCGGCCCCGAACTCGCGTGGTCACTCGGTATCGTCGATGAAGCGGCACTCAAGAAAGCGATCGTCGACCACATCGGGGCCGACGCGACGCCGAAGCTCATCAACGAGCAGTTCGCCAAAATCGTCTCGCAACGCGAGATTCGCCAGACGTTGTCGCGGGTCGAATCGACCGGCGCGCGGGTCGTTTACTTCCCCGTGAATGTCTCATCCGGTCGTGCCGTTGCGGACCTCATCCATCAGGTGAAGGTGAAGTTCGGGCCGATCACCGCCGTCATCCACGGCGCGGGCGTGCTTGCGGATCGCCGCATCGAAACGCTAACCACCGAGCAGTTCGACTACGTCTATTCGACGAAAGTGGATGGCATCCGCCACATTCTCGATCTGCTCAATGGCGATGAACTGAAGGCCGTCGTGCTGTTCGGGTCGATCACGGGGCGGATGGGGCGAACCGGTCAACTGGCCTACGCGGTCGCAAACGAGGTGTTGAACAAAATCGCTCAGATCGAAGCTCGGAAACGACCGAACGCCCGCGTGGTCTCGATCAACTGGGGGCCGTGGGATGGTGGCATGGTGACGCCCGCACTGCGGAAACAGTTCGAGTCCGAAGGCGTCGGCCTGATTCCGCTGAGCGCTGGCGGCGCGTTCGTCGTACAGGAACTCAGTACGGCGGGGCGTGCCGTTGAGGTTCTCGCGCTCGGTAGCAAGGGACGGCTTTCGGGCGCGATTAGCAGCTCCGCAACGACCCGCGTGCCGGGTTCGGGATCGACGGCCGTACCGGCCAGCCCGCCGAACTCGAACCCGCCGAACTCCGAAGTCGGCGTCGTTTTCGAGCGCGTCGTCGACGTGCCTTCGCACCCGATCCTCCGTTCGCACGTTCTCGACGGTCGCGCCGTGCTCCCGATGGCCGTCCACATGGAATGGATGGCGCACGCGGCGCTCCACGGCAACCCCGGCCTCGTCTTCCACGGGTTCAACGATCTCCGGATCACGCACGGCGTCATGATCGAAGACGCAAGCTCGATTACGTTGCGGCTGATGGCGGGGCGAGCAATGCGGCAAGAAGGGTTGTTCGTCGTGCCGGTCGAAGTGCGGGGTAAGCGCCGCGATGGCCGCGAGGTTTTGCACTCGCGTGGGGAGATCGTGCTGACGGCAGCGCTGCCGAAAGCGCCGCAGCCCGAGAAGCCGCCCGTCGTGCTGCCGTACCAGCATCCGCCGGAAGATGTCTACCGATACTTCCTGTTCCACGGGCCAGACCTACACGGCATCGAAACTGTCGATGGCCTCACCGATTCCGCGTTCATCGGCACCGCGTACCCGGCCCCGGCAACGACCGAATGGTTCCTGAATCCGCTCCGGTCCGCGTGGGTGGCCGACCCGCTCGTTCTCGATGCCAGCTTCCAGATGATGATCCTCTGGAGCTTCGCGCAACACGGTGCGGGGTCGCTGCCGTGCTTCCTCGGTCGCTACCGACAGTTTCGACGGTCGTTCCCCGCCGGCCCGACGCGCGTCGTCATTCGGGTCACCCGCGATAACGGCACGTTCGCCCGTGCGGACATGGATTACCTCGACTCCGACGGCGTGCTCGTGGCCCAAGTCCAAGACTACGAATGCGTCATCGACCCGGGCTTGAACCAGGCGTTCCGACGCAACCAACTCGGGCCGTTAGTCCGACAGTAAGGATCCAGGATTTAATATCTTCCTCATTTGGTGGAGATAGCTGGTAGTTCCAGAGTGGCCGAGGTTGAGTTGGCAACCGTAAATGCTATGTGGGTTCAGGGACAAACCCGAAAAGGCACAGAATGAGGTTCCGAAAGCCGTGTTTTCCGGCCTGTAGGGCCGGTTCTACCAGCCCAAGGCAACGCCTTGGGTAACCGACGCACCCACAATCCGGCCCTGAAGGGGCCGTTCAAGGTGCCCCTTGCAATGACCGTTTCGGGCCTTAATCGTTGCAAATTTACCGGCAACGAGTGAATTCGACGTTGGGCCGTTTCAAAGGTAATCGTCTTGAGATGAGTTGCGACAAAATGAGATCGCGCGGGCGTTTTACCCTGAACGGCCCCTTCAGGGCCGATGGACATACGGACACGTTACCCAAGGCTTTGCCTTGGGCTGACAGAACCGACCCTTCAGGCCGTAAAAACGGGATTTAGCAACCAAAACTCGATGACCCAAAAGCACCGTAACAGCGCGATGCCAAAAAGACCAAATGGGGAAGTTAATAAATCTCACTTCCTAAGTAGTCGCAATGGCGCTACTGACTAATGCGATTATTAATACATATGGGTTGCGTGATTTGGCAAGGTTCAAAGTGTGGTCGAAGTTTTGCCGAAAAGTGGTTTCGGCGCAAATGGATCCGGTCGAAATCGGACGTAACTCGTTACTGGGTTAGGGTGGTTCCGAAATTCGGGAGTGAGTTTGGGGAGGGGTGGGTGGTAATTGCCAGAGCCACTTTCCTGCTACAAAACACCACCGCGATTGGAACAACAGGTGCTAACCGTCCGCCGTGCGAAAAGGGAATCGATGACTACGAGTGGCGAGCGGATCGCAATCGTCGGTGCGGCGGGGCGTTTCCCCGGTTCCGGGGCCGACCTGGACCTGTTCTGGGAAAACATCGTACAGGCCCGCGACTGTTCGCGCGAAGTGCCCGATGGCCGTTGGGCGATCCCCGCCGACCAGTGCTACGACGCCCGCGTACCGCACCCCGACTCGGTCTATTCCCCACGCGGTTACTTCCTCGATCCGTTCGTCGCCGACCTCGAAGGCACGACCGCGAACGCCGAGTGGCTCGCGGGCCTCGATCCGCTGTTTCACCTCGTGCTCGACGTCGGCAATCGCGCCTGGCGTTCCGCAAAGACCGACACCATCGACCGCCGTCGCGTCGGTGCGATCCTCGGCAATATCTGCCTGCCGACCGAGAAAGCGTCGGACCTCGCGCGCGAATATCTCGGCACCCGTTTCGGCATCGAACAAACCGAACCGTCGATGGGCCTGAACCGCTACCCCGTGGGGCTGCCGGCGGGGTTACTCGCGAAGGCGCTCGGCCTCGGCGGCGGTACGTTCACGCTCGATGCCGCGTGTGCGTCGTCGTTATACGCGCTCAAACTTGCCGCCGACGAACTACTTTCAGGCCGCGCCGATGCGATGCTCGCGGGCGGCTGTTCCAGGCCCGATTCGCTGTATACGCAGATGGGTTTCGCACAACTCCGCGCCTTGTCGCAAAGTGGCCGCTGTTCGCCGTTCGATGCGCAGTCCGATGGTCTCGTCGTCGGCGAAGGCGCGGGGATCTTCGTGCTGAAGCGGCTCTCCGATGCGCTCGCACACGGCGACACGATTCTCGCCACGCTCGCCGGGTGGGGCCTGTCAAACGACGTCGTCGGCAACTTGCTCGCGCCATCGGTCGAAGGGCAACTGCGGGCGATGCGCGAAGCGTATCGCCGTGCGAATTGGGCACCATCGGACGTCGATCTCATCGAGTGCCACGCCACGGGCACACCGATTGGCGACGCGATCGAATTCGAGAGTTTAGCCGAACTCTGGCGCGGCCACGACGCGAAGCCGGGGCAGTGCGTCATCGGTTCGGTGAAGGCGACTGTCGGCCACTTGCTGACCGGTGCCGGTGCCGCCGCGACGATGAAAGTGCTGCGGGCGATGGCGGCCCGCACACTGCCACCGCAGGCGAACTTCGCCGCGCCCGGAGCGAACTTGCGGTACGACGGCTCGCCGTTCCGCGTGCTGACAGCGGCCGAACCGTGGCGAACCGATGGCCCCCGCCGCGCCGCCGTTAGCGGCTTCGGCTTCGGCGGCGTCAACGCCCACTTGCTGCTCGAAGAATGGACTGACGTGGCCATCGCTCCCAAGAGCGTGCCGATTTCCGAGCTTCGCAAGAAGGCGAACGATGGTATCGCCGTCGTCGGCATGGCCGCACACATCGGCCCGTGGAAGACGCTCCGCGCGTTCCAGGAACGCATCTTCGGCGGCGACGAAGACACCCTGCCAAAACCGAAAACTTCCGGATGGACGAGCGAAGAGAACCCGACGCCGGGCTTCTTCCTCGACGACATCGCGGTACCGCTCGACCGCTTCCGCATTCCGCCGAAAGAGTTGGAGGAAATGCTGCCGCAACAGTTGCTGGCGCTGATTACCGCTGCGGCCGCAATCGACGATTGCACCACGGCACGCGAGACTGACAAAGACCACGGCGACCCGATGACCGGCGTGTTCGTCGGCCTCGGCTTGGACCTCAACGCGACGAACTACCACCTGCGTTGGGCGGCAAAAGCGGTCGATGCGACGCAGGCCGATGCCGTCGGGCCGGCGCTGAACGCGAACCGCGTGATGGGCGCGCTCGGGAGCATTGCGGCGAGCCGGATCGCGCGGGCGTTTCGGTTCGGCGGGCCGAGTTTCACGGTGTGCAGCGAAGAAACATCGGCGGGTCGGGCGCTCGAACTAGCCGTTCGGGCGCTGCGTGCGGGGGAACTCGATCGCGCGGTGGTCGGCGGCGTGGAACTGGCGGGCGACCCGCGCGCGATGCACGCGACGGCGGCAGATCGGCCGTTTTCCCCAGACGGCCAGCCGATGCCGTTCGGGCGGTTTTCATTTGGCAGCATCCCCGGTGAAGGTGCGGCCGCGGTGATCCTGAAACGACTCGCCGATGCCGAACGCGATGGCGACCGGATCTACGCCGTACTCCGTGGCGTCGGCACGGCATCGGGTGGCGCGATGGAAGCGGTCGTTGCCGATTCTGCCACTTATGCTTCGTCGCTGTTACGCGCCTGTTCGGATGCGCAAATCGACCCGGCGAGCATCGGCTATCTCGACGCCTCTGCGGGCGGTACGCCGTGCGAAGACCGCATCGAAGCCGAGGCACTCGCGGCGCTGTTGAAGGCCACGACGCGGACGATGCCGCTGGAGATCAGCGCAGCGAAGGCGCAGGTCGGGCACACGGGATTTGCCAGCGTTCTGGTGGCGGTCGTGAAGACGAGCTTGTCGCTGTATCACCAGATTTTGCCCGCGATACCGAGCGAGGAACGCCGTAGCGAACTCGACGCCGTGACAGCCGACTGCCACTTCCCGAATACGCCACGCTACTGGTTGCAAGATCGTGCGGCGGGCCTGCGCCGTGCGGCGGTAGCGGGGATCGGCGTCGATGGTTCGTGCGTTCATGCGGTGCTCGAAGAACATGCCTCGGAGCAGGCGAGCAAGCCGCAGGAGGCCGAACGCCAGCAGCCGCTCGGCGCGCGATCCGAAGCGGTGTTTGCCATCGAAGGCGATACGACGGCAGAACTGATCGATGGCCTCGGACGCTTAACGACGTGGCTACCCGATGGCGTGCGAACGATCGAAAGCCTGGCTCGCGACTGGTTTCGCCGCGTGCCCGCCAACGTGCGCCGGAAACTCGCCGTTACGCTTGTGGCGCGTTCGACGGCAGAATTGAAAGAGCAAATCGCGTTCGCGGTGCGTGCCATCACCGCACGCCCCGAAACGCCGATCCCCGACCCGAAAGCGGGCGACTTGCGACCTGCCATTCGCGACCGCGTGTTCTTCGACCCGTACCCGATCGGGCAGAACGGTAAGGTCGCGTTCGTGTTTCCCGGCTCGGGAAATCCGTTCGCCGGGATGGGCCGCGACTTCGGCACCGAGTGGCCGGGAATTTTGCGACGGCAGCAATCGGAGAACGCGCTGCTGCGTTCGCAGTTCGCGCCGAATCGCTTCTGGGAAAGTGCGATTCCACCCGATACGACCGCACGCGAGTTCCTGTTCGGCCAAGTGACACTCGGCACGCTCACCACCGATTTACTCGTCAGTCTGGGGCTGAAAGCCGACGCGCTGATCGGGCAGAGCCTCGGCGAATCGGCGGGGTTGTTCGGGCTGCGGCTCTGGACGAGCCGCGATGAAATGTATCGGCGGATTCAGGAATCGTCGCTGTTCGGCACCGACCTCGGGCCACCGTTCAATGCCGCACGCGCGCAGTTCGGCACGCCGGAATCATCGCCGCTCGACTGGGTTTCCGGCGTCGTGCCCGTCGCGCCGGACGATGTGCGTTTGCACATGCGACCCGATTTGCACGCTTACCTGTTGATCGTGACCGCGCCGAACGAATGCGTTATCGGCGGGGTGAAAGCGGATGTGGAAACGCTCGTGGCCGCACTCGGCCAGCGGTTCCTGTTGCTCGATGGTGTGACGCTCGCGCACTGCGAAGCGGGCCGCCCCGTTGAGGCCGCGTACCGCGAACTCCACCGCTTGCCGGTGACGGCACCGAGCGGGTTGCGGGTGTATAGCGGGGCGTGGGGCCGCGAGTACAACGTGACCGAAGCCGCCGCCGCCGATTCGATCACCGCCGGGCTGTTGCACACGATCGATTTCCCTGCCGTCGTCGAAAGCGCCTACCGCGATGGCATCCGTGCGTTCGTCGAAGTCGGGCCGGGGAAGTCGTGTACGCGGACGATCCGTGCGATCCTCGGCGAACGCCCGCACGTTGCTCGCGCCGTCTGTTTCGCGGGGCAAGATGCCGTAACGGGCGTGCTGAAACTGTTCGCAGAATTGATCGCCGAACGGGTGCCAATCCGCCTCGGTAAACTGTACGGGATGGACACGATGTGCGTCGGCCACACACCGACAACCCCGAGCCGCTTGTCGCGAAACCTCGTCGTTCGCACCGGTGCGCCGGTGCCATACTGCGAACCGGAACCATCGGTGTTCGTACCCGAAATCGTCGTCCCGGAAATCGTGGCCCCGCTCACGCAAACGCCCCCGCCGCCGTTGTTGCCACCCGTCGCAGTGCCGTCGCGGATCGATCTCTCCGCGTTCGTGACTGCGGCTGGTCGCACGTCGGAGGTGGCTGCCGAGGCGCACGCGAAGTATCTGCACGTGAGCGATGGCTTCACGCAAACCGCCATCGCCACACTGCAACTGCAAACGCAAATACTCGAGCGAATGCAACGCCGCCAGCCGCGCGCCATTCGTGTGCGTACCGAAGTGCCGCGTGCCTTGAGTTTCGACGATTGCACGACGTACGCCAACGGCAAAATCGCCGACGTACTCGGTGCGTCGTTCGCGGAAATCGACACCTACCCGACCCGCGTGCGATTACCCGCTGGCCCGCTGATGCTGGTCGATCGCGTGCTGATGATCGAGGGCGAACCGAAGTCGATGACATCGGGCCGCATCGTCACCGATCACGCCGTTCGCGCGGACCGGTGGTACCTGGATACCGACCGTTGCCCGACGAGCGTAACGGTTGAAAGCGGGCAGGCGGACTTGCTCCTATCGGGGTTCCTCGGCATCGATTTCCAGACCCGTGGCCTCGCGGTGTATCGCTTGCTCGATGCCGTGGTGACGTTCCACCGCGGGTTGCCGAAAGTCGGTGAACGGATCGAGTACGACATCTTCATCGACGAATTTTTCCATCAGGCGGGGGCGTGGCTGTTCCGCTTCCACTTTGAAGGAAGCATCGACGGCCAGCCGCTATTAAGTATGCAGAGCGGTATCGCGGGGTTCTTCACCGCTGAGGCACTCGCGGCCGGCGTCGGCATCGTTCACACGAAACTCGACAAACAAGCCGCGCCCGGCAAACGCCCCGCCGACTGGACCAACTGGGTATCGCTTCAGCCCATCGCACTCGGCGAGTTGGAAGTCGAGGCACTGCGGCGCGGCGAGATTGCGACCGCGTTCGGCCCGGACTTCGCAAAACTGAATCTGCACGCCCCGATGAAACTCCCCGGCGGCATGTTGCGGCTGGTCGATCGCGTGCCGGTCGTCGATCCGAACGGCGGTCGCTTCGGCCTCGGTTTCGTGCGCGCCGAGTACGACATTCGCCCGAAGGAGTGGTTCATCGAATGCCACTTCATCGACGACAAGGTGATGCCCGGCACATTGATGTACGAATGCTGCTTGCACACGCTGCGCGTGTTGCTCATGCGGATCGGCTGGATCGGCGAGGAAGGCGAAGTCGTCTGCCAGCCGGTGCCCGAAGTGAAGAGCCGCCTGAAGTGCCGTGGGCAAGTTCTTGCGAGCACGCGCACCGTGACGTACGAAGTGAGCGTGAAGGAACTCGGCTACGGGCAGGAACCGTACGCGATCGGCGATGCGATGATGTACGCCGATGGCAAACCGATCGTCGAGATCACGAACCTGTCGTTGCGGATGACGGGGCTAACACGCGAACGCCTCGAAGCGATCTGGTCGCGCAAACGACCGTACCGCTACGACAACGCATCAATTATGGCGTACTCGAACGGCAACCCGTCCGAGGCGTTCGGCGAACCGTACCGCATCTTCGACCGCGAACGGATGATCGCCCGCCTGCCCGGCCCGCCGTATCAGTTCATCGATGGCATTACTGAAGTGACTGGCGAGCCGTTCGTGCTGAAGGCGGGTGCATCGTGCGTTGCCGAGTATCGCGTGCCACCCGATGCGTGGTACTTCGAGGCGAACCGCTGCCTGCGGATGCCGTTCAGCATCTTGCTGGAAATTGCGTTGCAACCGTGCGGCTGGCTGGCGGCGTACTGCGGCTCGGCACTGACCTCGCCGAGCGATATGTCGTTCCGCAACCTCGGCGGCAAAGCAGTGCAATTTGAAGGGGTCGGCCCGGACGCGGGGTTACTGACGACGACCGTGACGATGTCCAAAGTGTCGTCGTCGGGCGGCATGATTATCCAGCACTACGACCTGTGCGTGCGGCAGGGCGAACGCAAGATTTACGAAGGCACGACGTACTTTGGTTTCTTCGGGAAAGCCGCACTCGTGAACCAGGTCGGGATGCCGAACGCGAAGCTGCCGGTATTGCGGGAAGGCGCGATGGCAACGAAGTTACCGCACGATGCGCCGTTCCCCGGACCGATGCTGCGGATGGTCGATACGATCGACGGTTACGAGCCAGAGGGTGGCGCGAAGCGGCTCGGGTTGATCCGCGGTCGCATCGCGGTCGATGCCTCCTTCTGGTTCTTCCAGGCGCACTTTTACCAGGATCCCGTCTGGCCCGGTTCGCTCGGTTTGGAGTCGTTCTTGCAGTTGTTCAAATTCGTAGCGTGGAAAAAATGGGGTGCCGCCCCGCCCGATGGCTGGCAGACTGTCGCCCGAAATCACACGCACGAATGGACTTATCGCGGACAAGTCGTCCCGACGGATCGCGAAGTCACGGTCTTGCTCGAAATTGTCGAAGAGGATACTATCGCGAAATCTCTGACCGCAAACGGATTCCTGATCGTCGACGGGCGTATCATCTACCAGATGACCGGTTTCACACTAGAGTGACTGGGAGATTGTGGCCGTGCTGTGCCATCCTGTGCTAAGCCAACGACTCGAACGAAACTATGCGTTATTCCCGCGTTCACATCGAGTCGATCGGCTACGAGCTTCCGCCCGTCGTCATTTCCACCGCAGACCTCGAAGCGCGCCTCAAGCCGTTTTACGATGCGCATAAACTCCCCGTGGGGCAACTCGAACTGCTAACGGGGATCAGCGAGCGGCGCTGGTGGGAAAAGAAACACTCGCTTTCCGAAGGTGCCACCGCCGCGGCCCGCAAGGCGCTCGCGAAGGCGAACTTCTCCGCGAAAGATGTCGACGTCCTGATCTATGCGGGCGTCTGCCGCGAAGGCTTCGAGCCAGCCACTGCCTGCGCCGTTGCCGCGAACCTCGGCATTAGCCCCGATGGCGCGGTCTTCGATATTAGCAATGCCTGCCTCGGCGTGTTGAATGGCGTCGTCGAAGTCGCGAACCGCATCGAACTCGGACAAGCCGATGCCGGCCTCGTGGTTTCCTGCGAGACGGCCCGCGAGATCAACGAGAACGTCATCGAGCGGATGGTCAACACGAAGTCGCTCGATCTCTACCGGTCGTCGGTAGCGACGCTCACGGGTGGTTCCGGTGCCGTGGCCGTGCTGGTCACTTCGGCGAATATCTCCGATACGAAACGCCGCAAGCTCATCGGCGGCGTCACCAAAAACGCGCCGCAACATCACGCACTCTGCCGTTGGGGCCTCGAGTCGATGTTCCCCGCCCCGATCGAACGGCTCCTCGATAACGATCTTTCCGATGCCGTGCGAAAGTACCTCGGTGCAAACGCCGGTGCGATCGTGCAAAAAGGCATCGACATCGGGATGCGGCACGTCATGGTGCCGTTCATGGAAACGCACGCCGGTGAGGTTTTGAAGTACGGCGTCGATCTCGGCTTCCGTACGTGGACTTCGTTCCTAACGAAGCTCTCCTGGCCGGCGGCGTCGCTCGACAAAGTCATTTGCCACCAAGTCGGGGCCGGGCACCGCGATGCCGTCCTCGGCGCGTTCGGCATCCCGCTCGAAAAAGACTTCAGCACCTTCCCGTTCCTCGGTAACATCGGCACGGTGTCTCTGCCGCTCACCGCCGCCGTCGCCGAAGAACGCGAGTTCCTCCGCCCCGGCGACCGCGTCGGCTGGCTCGGCATCGGTAGCGGACTCAATTGCCTCATGCTCGGGCTGGAATGGTGAACCCGGAACACTCCGAACTCTATCCGTTCCACGGTCGCACCTTCGACCGTTCCGGCATACGCCTCCGCTTCCTCGATGAAGGCCAGGGCTCGCCCGTCGTCATGCTCCACGGCAACCCGACCTGGAGCTTCTACTACCGCAATCTCGTCCTTGCACTCCGCAGCACCCATCGCTGCATCGTCCCCGACCACATCGGTTGCGGCCTCTCGGATAAACCGCCGCTCTCGCAGTACGACTACTCCCTGAAGTCGCGAATCGACGATGTCGAAGCGCTGCTCGATTCGCTGAATCTCACCGAGCCGATCACGCTCGTCGTCCACGATTGGGGCGGCATGATCGGCATGGGTTACGCTACGCGGCACCCCGAGCGCATCCGCCGCATCGTGGCGATCAACACCGGTTGCGGGCCGTTGCCGAAGTCGAAACGCTTCCCGTGGTCGCTCTGGCTCGGGCGCAACACGTGGCTCGGCGAATGGCTGATTCTGAAGCAAAATGCCTTCTGCAAACTCGCCGCGAAGTGGTGCGTCACGCGCAAACCGCTCTCGCCGGAAGTGCGGGAAATGTACCTGAAGCCATACGACACGCCCGCGAATCGCATTGCGGTGTTGAAGTTCGTGCAAACGATTCCGCTGTGCAAAACCGACCCTGGCTACGACATCGTTTCTGGGGTGGAAGCCGCGTTGCCGCAGTTCCACGCCACGCCGACGCTGCTGCTCTGGGGCCTGCGCGACTTCGTCTTCGACCGCCACTTCCTCGCCGACTGGCAGCGTCACTTCCCGCACGCCGAAACGCACACCTGGCCCGATTGCAGCCACTACCTCCTCGAAGACGCCACGCAGGAAGCGATCGCCAAGATTCAGGCGTTTCTATCGACGTAAGTCACAATTGCGGACGCTCTAAAACCGGTTTTTTGCCATTTTCGCGTCCCAAAATGCCACTTTTTGATCGCAAATATCTGATCTCAAAACGGCGGTTTTGCCGTATCTCGAACTCGAATAGCGGGTTATGTCGCGGGCCATCGATCCGGGACTCGACGCAAGTGGCGACCGAAAATCGACCGAGCACGACATAAAATCGACCGAGCACGACACAAAATCGACCGGGCACGACATTCTCACGACACTTGGAGACACTTTCACGACAAGTCGAAATTCCGGCTTACGTCGGATCGTCTGCGATTTTTTGACTGCGGGGAATCGTGTGGGTGATGCCGAAATCGGGATTCGTTTCGCCGCGCCGCAGAGGCTTTGCGCAGCGATAAGTAGCGCACGCGGCTCGCGTGTGGTCTGACTGCCCTGCACGCGAGCCGCGGGCTCCACGTAAGTAGCGCACCCAGCCGCGAACGCTGACGTCGCAGACTCGCACCCAGATAACTCTTGCTGCGCATCCGGCTCCACGCCGCCAACCGAAACGTGTACGCCGCGCGTCCTTTCTCCCGTCGCGTCTTGCTCGACTTCACGTATCCACCCGTTTTCTTGAAGTTCGGGCACAACCTCAACCACGAGGCAAAATGTTTGACCGTCGGCCACTTCGTGAAGTCGGTGCCCAACTCGCTGATGAGAGTCAATGCATAAATTTCATCAATACATTCAATGGCCATTAAGATTCTTGGCGAGCGGGGTGTGTAAGCAGTGTAAGCACCCTGATATAGCCAGTGTCTTGCGCAATGCGGAATGGATAGGAATGGAGGTTAGCTCATTGAAATGGACTTTGGTTACGACACAGGAAGGATCAGGGGGCTGACGCCACCCCGCTCGCCTATGCGTCGTGCTTCGCACGACGCAAGTGGGCCGAAAACGCTCCCGCTCAGTCGAACCAACGGGTTGAGTCGAAAGATGCGATCTCCATTTGCCAATCGAGCATCGCGCGATACGCTGGGTATGAGATAGGCAAGTTCCTGTCAATGTGGGTGGTCCAGGCGTTACAATGGACCGCGGGACTAAAGGTTTCGTGAGGGCGCACGAATGGACTCGCTCATCGCCCGCATCAAGCAGCGGGTAGCCGATCCCCGGCTTGCGGTCGATGCCGCCACCTGGGTCGAGCCGATGCCGACCATCGCTCCGCCCGCCACGCACGCCGAGGTAGACGCGGCCGAGGCGGCTCTGGGATTCGCCATACCGCCGCTGCTGCGCCGGCTATACACCGAGGTCGGCAACGGCGGATTCGGGCCGAGCTACGGGCTGGAGGGCGTGCCCACCATTCCATCAACACCATACACCGCGGATATCGTCGCCCTGTACGAGATGTACAACTCGGAGCCACCTGCGGAACACCCATCAGATGTGTGGCCCCGCGGCTGGGTGCCACTCATCGGCGGCGGGTGCCTGTACATGGAGTGCGTGGACTTTCTCAACCCACCCCATGCCGTCGCCATGTTCGACGGCAACGACTGCGACTTTGAACAGCCGGTCACCGCGTCACTGACCCCGGTGGCGGCATCGCTCGCCGAACGGCTGGAGGCGTGGCTGGCAGGGTCGCACTAGGCGCTGTAGGCCACGCCGTCGCTTGCCCCGACTCCAAGTCAGCCGTGGCCGCCCCGCTGGACCCGGCTCACGGTACGATAAACTTAGATGCATTGGCAGAGCGGACGAAACCAGCAGGGCCGGGCGATGACCGATGCGACGACTGAGAAGCGATTATCCCGGTGGCTCGTCAGCGTCGTTGGTTCGGTATCGGAACTTCTAGTTCATCACGTTGATTTCGGACATGGAGTCGCCGGGGTGCGGCGGCGGTGGGGTGTCATCGACGCTCGGCCCGTTGCCGATACAGGTGGCGGGGCCGGTGTCGGCGTTGATGCGGCTGGAGAGGCCGGGGATCATTTCGCACATTACGCGGAGGATGTCGTCGCGGATTTCGAGGAATGCGGTCGCGCATTGCGGGTCGAACTGGCGGCCCTTTTGACGGGCGATTTCGGCGAAGCCGTACTCGGGCGGCTTGCCCTTCTGATTCTCGTGATACGGTCGATCCGACGTGATCGCATCGAAGGCATCGCAGACGGCGACAATGCGAGCGAGTAGCGGGATTTGCTCGCCGGCGAGGCGATCCGGGTAGCCGGTGCCGTCCCATCGCTCGTGGTGGTTGCGGACGATCGGGATGATCGGCGCGAGTTCGGGAATGCCGCCGAGATACTGCGAACCGAGCGTCGTGTGCGTTTGCATCTCGGCGAATTCCTTCGCCGTCAGCCGTCCGGGCTTCTGCAAAATCGCGTCGCTGATGCCGATCTTGCCGATGTCGTGGAGCGGCGTGCCGATGCGGATGCGTTCCATCTGATCTTCGGGCAAGTCCATCTTCCCGGCGAGCATGGTGGCGTACGCCGTGACGCGGCGCGTGTGGCCACCGGTGTATTTGTCGCGGAGTTCGACCATATCCGCAAGCGTCGTAATCGTCTTGAGGAACAGGTCGCGTTGGGCCCGTAAGAGCAACGAACATTCGATGCCCGCCGAGACGTGCGCGGCCATCGCGTCGGCGAGTTTCAGGTCGGCTTCGGTGAACGGCGGAGCCAAGATGCGCCGATCGAGGTGCAGCACGCCGAGTTTGCGCCGCGGCGTCCGCAGCATCACGCACAGCACCGAACCCATCGCGCCGTCGGCGATACTGTGGTTGTTCCTCATCTCGTCGCTGTCTTCGAGATTTTTGAACAGCATCGACTGACCGGCGGCAAACGCCTGCTGCGTGAGCCTCTTACTGAACGGGAAACGGCTCGATGGTTCGCGTGGGCCGACCGACAGCGACCGCAATCGCAGTTTCGGTTCGAGGCCATCGCCTTCGGCCAACACGATCGCGCCGCGCTGGGCATCGAGCACGCTGACCATATCGTTCAGGATCGAATCGAGGAGTTGATCTTCGCTTTGCAAGTGAACGAGGTGGTGCCCCGCTTGCATGAGCGCCATCAGCCGATCGTCGGCGCGTAAGCTGGGGTTATTGTCACGGAGATCGCGAAAGTTGGTGATGCGGCTATTGAGTTGCGAGGCGGGTATCGGAGACAGGCTGGCGGCCAGAATCAGTTGGTCCGATGGCGGCCCTTCGAGGCTACTTTCGCTCATCTCGACGGAAAATGCCACTTTACCGAACTGTACGATGTCTTTCTGCTTCAACACCGGTTCGACATCGTTCGTGACGCGCGCACCGTTGACATACGTGCCGTTCGTGCTGTTGAGGTCGACGACCGTCCACGATTGCCCATCGGATGCGAGGCGTACCTCGGCATGTTTGCGACTGACGGAGCTATCGTCGAGGACGATTTCCAGCGTAGCCAGCCGCCCGGAGCGAAGGAGCGTTTCCGAGTGCCAAACTTTGCCTTTGATCGGCGCACTGACGCCGCGCAAACGGATGCCCCGTCTCACGTTGATCCCTCACCGGGTTTTAAGGATTTTGCCGAGTCTTCTTAGGCGTTGAGTCCGTTGCAATCTAACACACAGAATCGGTACGCGACGCCGTTTCGCCAGAAAATGACGATTCGATGAGACAAGAATCGGGAAATCGTCTCGCATAGGCGAAGTCGTGAGACTACTTCGGGACGATCGGGTTCACCGACGAGAACATTCGTTTTGCCCGCGGGAACTGCCCACCGGGACAAGCCCTGTGGCTCGTCGTGCGCGCAAGTCTCGCACGTTTCGGCGTCTCACTTCTAATACTTTGCCGCTCGCGGAAAATAATTGCGAACGGCGCGAACCTTCTGCGAACCTGGCCCGTCAGATAGGAACGTTTACGAGAATACCGGAAAATCTCGTCCCCGTTCGAGCGAAGAACGGGTAACATTTGGTAGTGATGTCGGCTCCTTACCCTTACGTGTTTGAATCGAGTTCACCTGCGAGCGACCATATCGGTCGGTCGCGAATCGTCTCCGCTGGAGGTGTGTGATGAAAGCCATGACCCTGCGAAACCGAATGCTCAAGACCCTGACGGCTGGCAACGTAACGTTGTCGACCTCGGCGGGCCGCATCGGTACGCGGTCCATGGCGGACGTCATGCCTTTGGCGGAATCTCCCTTCCAGGGGCCACTCTCAGTGCCCCGACTTCCGAGCCTGAAACAGGTCGGATTGCAGCAGGAGGTTTATGCCATGCGGTACGAACCGAACGCTGTGGTCCCGACCGGTCGGGTCGGAAGTGTCTCTGGCAACCCCGCTCGTCGCGTTCTGAGTCACAGTTATCGAAATGCCAATTGGCACAGCGATGACCGTCACCAGGCGAGCCAGGCCGGTCCATCGTGGTCCATACGTTCCATTTCCCGACTCGGAAGCGACTGCCAATCGCCCGACCGGTTGATGCGAACTGCGGACAGAAATCCGAATGCGTGTTCCCACACGACTTCGGCACGAACGACAAGCCCGGCAACGACAGCCGCAAAGTGAGGTCCGACACGGCCCAGTAATGCCATTGCATCGGTTTGATTTCCCCGCCAACCGGACTCCGGTGGGCAGATATTCGACCGAGCGATGGCGCAACTAGCCGTGTCACGACCGAGCCAGAGCTTTCAGCAAAAACGATTTTTTCAACTGCCAGAACGGCGTTGTTCGAACCACGGGTAGCCGCACGCGGTCCTGCGTTTCCATTTCGGAACGTAGCCCCAAATCGGTTGCCGCCTCGTTGCGATCCGGGAGCGGACGGGCACAGTTGTACCCAGTCGATCCTTCGTTGCGAAGCGGATTCCCCCACGTTCGACCGACACCTGACGGCCATAACCGGACCCGCTGCGGATGGAATTCTGCACGGCTGCCTAGCTTCGGCACTCCCCATATACGATCCGGGGACGGCCACTACGCACGCACCGAAACGGGTCCGGTTCCGCACCAGAACAGGATCGGAACGGATTTCAAAATGAGCTGGACTGAAGTCGAGATACTGGTGGACAAGGCCAAGGTGGGCGACCGCGATGCGTACGGGGAACTCGTGATTCGCTTCCAAAACAGCGTTTTCGCGATGGCACTCGCTCGAGTTCGCGACCCCCTCGAGGCGCAAGAACTGGCGCAAGAAGTTTTCATTCACGCGATGCGGAAGATTCCGCAACTGCGCGATGCACGGTGTTTCGCCGGCTGGTTGCGGCGGATCACGGCACGGATGGCGATCAATCGGCTCACCCGCAAGGGTCCGATCTTCGGCACCGAGCCGGAATTCCTCGATGCGGTGCCCGGCGACGGGAAGGCACCCGACGAGCAACTCGAACTGGCGGAAGCCAAGGCGGGGCTGCACGTGGGGTTGAACGAACTGAAGCCGTTGGACCGCGAAACGCTCGAGGCGTTCTACCTGCGTGGCCGCAGCCTGAAGCAAATGAGCCGCGAGTTCGAGACCCCGATCGGCACGATCAAGCGTCGCTTGCACGTGGCCCGGTTGCGGTTGAAGGACGTGCTCGAAGGGCAAGAGTCCGACACGATCCCGAGCGAACTCGACGGCAAGCGAACGAAGCGAAAGGAACGGCTGGCAATGTCCGCCGTGTAATTTCCGCGAATGAATACCCCCAACTGAACCCCAGCGAGCCACGCTCGACTGGGGTTTTCTTTAATGCGATACTTCGAGGTTTTACGATGCGAACTTGACAGGCTTACCAGCCTGCGGTATCAACCCGCGCAATAGTGTCAAAACAAGGAGAGTGCGACGATGATTCATCTACTTCAGTTGCTGGTAATGATGTTGTCGTTGTTTCTACCGCCACTCAATGCGTCCAACCGCAGCGAGCGCCTTGAGATTGCTGCAAGCTGGTTGATAACGCCGGGAATGACTGAAACGACGGTTTGCTGGCTGATGGGTAGTTCGTTAGTTCATCAGTCTGAAGGCGGAACTGCGAACCGATCAATCTCGTACACCTATCTGCACGCTTCCATTATTTTCAACAGGGATGGAAGCCTGCGACAGGTTACCAGACGTTGAAGGCGCTGGCCCGAAGCAAACGCTGCGAGTCTCGTTCGCCTTACTGCTTTTTGGGGAGGCGTGCCCGCACTTCCTCGGCTTTGCTGTGAATCTCGGCTGCGGTCAAACCTTCCAACGGCTTGTGCATCTGAGACATTGTTGCGGGCGCTTTCTGTTTAGTATCAGTGAAACTGAATCCTTTTTGAAACTCCTTCATCATTTCGGGAAAAACGATGTCTGTACAATCCTTCATGAATTGCATTTTTTGCTCATTGGTCATGCCGGCTACCATCTTTTCCGACGATTTACTCAGGGCTTCATCGCTTGACGTGTCCATTCTCACGGTTCCCGAACAACCCGATGAGAACAGAAGCAACGAGCAAAACGCTGCCAAGATGAGACATCGCATGGTGAACTTTCCTCCGTCGGATGACAGGTGCTTATCTCGATTTGCGTCGTTGGAACATCCCAGCGAATTTCGCGAATCGACCCTCGTCACACGTTCATAGGACACAATGCGTCGTCGTGGATGACAAATGGCATTGAAGTTCGTTGCTGTTCGCGGCGAGTTTCGTGCCGTTTCCTGTCCCATCACACACAGGCGGGTCGTAGCGGGTTTGCGGTTTGTATTGACCGCTTACCCCCCACATTCTTACACTGACTTTCTTGCAGACCGTTTACCGAAGTGACACCGCGCTCCGTCGCGGCGAGGTTTTCGACCATGGCGACCGATACCAAGATGGAAGCGGGTATTCTCGAGAAGCTCGGCGACAAACTCAACTCGTTTGTCGAAGGGAGTTTAGGGCTAGTCTCCCGACTGTTCGGCACGGCGAACGATCGCACCGTTCGGAACCTCGGCTACCATCGGCCCAAGAATGCACCGGCGCACACCATCGTTGCCGGTTCGACGCTCGAACGCATTAACGCGCTCGAAGATTCGATGAAAGCGCTGAGCGACGACGAACTCAAAACGCAAACGGGCACGTTCCGCGAACGGCTGAAAAAGGGCGAAACGCTCGAAGACCTGCTACCCGAAGCGTTCGCGGCCTGTAGGGAGGCCGCACACCGCAGCAAGGGGATGCGCCACTACGATACGCAGATGGTTGGCGGGGCGATCTTGCACAAAGGCAACATCGCCGAGATGGTCACCGGCGAAGGCAAAACCCTCGTCGCCACGTTGCCCGCGTACCTGAACGCGCTCGAAGGCAAGGGCGTTCACGTGATTACCGTGAACGACTACCTCGCCCGGCGCGACTGCGAATGGATGTTGCCGATCTACCACGCGCTCGGCGTGGCGGCGGCGTACATCCAGAGCGACATGGACGCGGGGCTGCGCCGCGTCGCCTACGAGTGCGACATCACTTACGGCACCAATTCCGAGTTCGGCTTCGACTACCTGCGCGACAACATGAAGCCCGCGCGATTCGACGATGAAAAGTACGACCCGTACTACCGCCAGTGCCAGCGAACGCCGTTGAACTTCGCGATCATCGACGAAGTCGACAACATCCTCATCGACGAAGCCCGCACGCCGCTCATCATCTCCGGCCCGGCGTACACCGACATTCGCAACTACGAAAAATCCGACGAGATCGTTCGTAAGCTGACCGATCTCGAACGCAAAGCCCGCCAGGAGATGAAGGCGAGCGGGCAGTCGACCCTGACGGGCACCGAAGGCGATGGGATGCCGATCGTCGGCACGCTCGACCCCGAGAAGGTCAAGGATGTTCCGCGCGGGATTTATTTCGAGATCAAGGAAAAGGAACGCTCCGCCCACCTCACCGACCTCGGCGTGCGCGAAGCCGAACGGCTGGCGGGCGTCGAATCGTTCTACACGTCGGGGAACATGGAGTGGCCGCACCTGATCGACAACGCGATCAAGGCACACCATTTGTACCACAAAGACAAGCATTACATGATCGCCCCGGACCCACGGGAGAACAACGAACTCGGCATCATCATCATCGACGAGTTCACGGGCCGCGCCATGTTTGGCCGCCAGTGGTCCGATGGTTTGCACCAGTCGGTCGAAGCGAAACATCGCCGCGAAGGCGTGAAAATTAAGCAAGAAACGCAGACGCTGGCGACCGTCACGCTGCAAAATTTCTTCAAGCTCTACGGCAAACTCGGCGGCATGACCGGCACCGCGATGACCGAGGCGAACGAATTCTGGAAGATCTACCAACTCGACGTCGTCGCCGTGCCGACGAACCGCCCGCTACACCGCGTCAACGAGCCGGACTTGGTTTACAAGACCGAAAAAGACAAGTGGGATGCCGTCGTCGCGGACATCGTCGAAGTGAATCGCTCGGGTCGGCCGATCCTCATCGGCACGACCGATGTGGCGAAGTCCGAGAGGGTTTCCTCGCTCCTCAAACGGCGCGGCGTGAAGCACGAGCTTTTGAACGCGAAGCCCGAGAACGTGGCACGCGAGGCGGAGATCGTGGCGCAGGCGGGCCGCATGAACGCGGTCACGATTTCGACGAACATGGCGGGGCGCGGTACCGACATCATCCTCGGTGGCAACGCCGAAACGCTCGCTTGGGCGCGGTTGAAGCAACTCAAGAACGAAGATAGCCGACCGCTCTACCCGACGCGGCTCGAAGTGCCCGATGCGATCTGGAAACTGACCGTCGGCGAGATCGACCAAAAAGAAAAGATGAAGGAAGAGGGGCGGAAAGTCGCCGAGTTGGGCGGGCTGCACATCGTCGGTACCGAGCGGCACGAAAGCCGACGGATCGACAACCAGCTACGCGGTCGCGCGGGTCGACAGGGCGACCCCGGCAGTAGCCGATTCTACCTCTGCCTCGAAGACGAACTGATGCGGCTCTTCGGCGGCGAACGGATGATGCGCCTCATGAACTCGCCGCTCATCGGCCTCAAAGACGGCGAAGCGATCGAGTCCGGAATGCTCTCGCGGCAGATCGAAAAGGCTCAGCGGAAAGTCGAGGAATATCACTTCGATCAACGCAAGAACCTCCTCGATTACGACGAGGTGATGGATCAACAGCGCAAGCGAACGTACTCCGCGCGGCAGGCGGTGCTCGATGGCGGCAACCCGCGCGCGATGCTCCTGACGATGATCGACGCGCAGATCCGCCTCGCGGTCACGCGCTATGCTGCCGCCGACTACGGCACCGGCAGTTTCGCCGACTTTGCCGCCAACCGCTTCGGCGTCGAATTTGAAGCCAGCGACTTCCGCGGCTGCAATTTCGACGAAGCGAAACAGGCCGCCCAAGATAAAGCCTTGGACATGGCACCGGTGTTCATTCAAGAAGCGATGGACGAAAACCTCAGCCTCGACGACGACGAAAAAGACTGGAAGTGGAACGAACTCGCCCGCGTTGCCACGTCGCGGTTCGGCATGAAAGTGGGTGCCGCCGACCTCAAAGCGATCGGCCGCGAGAACCTCAGCGATTACTTGCTGGGCGGTGCGAGCGAAGCCGTCAAGGCAATCGATTTGTCCGACGGCCAACGCTTCCTCGACCGCAATTACGGCCCCGAATCGCTCGCCGATTGGGCGCGTGTGAAGTTCGGCTTGAAGATCGAATCGAGCGAAGTCGACGACAAAGAAGCGAACGAACTGACGAAGCTACTCCACCAGAAAGTGCGAGAAGCGTATCGCCAGAAGGACATCGAATTCCCGATCCGCGTCGGTATGGCCGCCCACATGCCCGAACGCGCCTCGACGACGCATCGCCCGAACCGCGAACACTTGTACGGCTGGGCGATGCAGCGGTTCCAATCGAGCGCGATCTCCGAGGAAGTCGTCCGCACCGAGCCGCGCTCGATGATTCTCGAACAACTCTTGAAGGTCAGCGAGACGCAGATCCCGGCGGTCGATTACCCGGAAATCGACGCGAAACTCGAAGAAGTCTTCAGCGGGGCCGTCGCCGCCGAGGCCGCCGACGCGAACGATCTCATCGAGTGGTCGAAAGAAACGCTGAAGCTCGAACTCGACCCGAAGCGATTGATCGGTTCCACGCGCAACCGCGTTCGCGATGAGATCCTCAACGCCTACGACTTGCGTTACCGCCCCGAAATGCACGACATGGAACGGCGGCTCGTTCTCGATCAACTCGATAGCTCGTGGAAGAGCCACCTACTGACGATGGACCATTTGCGCAGCACGGTCGGGCTATCGAGCTATGCCCAAGAAGACCCGAAGATCGTCTACAAACGCGAAGGCATGAAGCTGTTCGACGGCATGTGGGAAGGCATCGAAGACCGCACGACGGAACTCGCGTTCAAGATCGAAGACGTCGGCGACGACCAAGTCGAACGCGCCTATTACGCCGGGGCGATGGCATCGCACCAACAGGCCGAAAGCGCGATGCGGGCACGCGCCTCGCAAGTGTCGGCACAAGTCGAATCCGACCTCGCATCGGCGAACGCGGCGAGCGGTGGCGAACCGAAGAAGATCGAGACGATCCGCAACGTCGGCGCAAAGATCGGCCGCAACGACCCCTGCCACTGCGGCAGCAGCAAGAAGTACAAGAACTGCCACATGAAAACCGACCAGCAGAACTGAGTGCGGTCATGAAATGACGAGCCGCCGGGTTCATCCCGGCGGGAGTCACCCCGGGACAAGCCCGGTGGCTCGTATTCGCGTTACGGATCGTGCGACACTTCTACCGAAGAGAAACGCCGTGCGTCACCCGCAACTGCTGATCTGTGCCTTCGACGATTGGCTCGCGAAACAACTGGCGACGCTGGCCGCCGATAGCGGCTGGTTGCTGAAAGAAACGCGGCAAACGGGGGCGTGCCTCGCGCTGCTGGTGCCACCGCGGCCGACGGTTGTCGTTGCCCAACTCGACCCGCGTTCGGATACCACCAACCCGCTCGCGTTCCTGGCTGACATTCACCGCATCGCCCCCGATGCGGCCACCGTGGTCGTCAGCGATAGCAAACTCAACGACGACGATCGCGCCCACTGGACCGCAATGGCGTTCGACCTCGGCGCGCGGTACGTCACGTTCCCGCCGCTGTTTCGGCAGAACCTCGAAGACATCGTCAGCGGGCTGATGGCGTCGCGAATCCGGGCGGATGCACGATGAGCGAAAAACGCGAATTGCCGATACTCGACGAACGCCGTTGCACCGGTTGCGGCGACTGCGTAACGATCTGCCCGACCGACTGTTTAGCGATGGACGGCGCGTGGCCGTGGTTGCCGCGTCCCTACGATTGCATCGCCTGTTCGGCCTGCGCGATTATCTGCCCGAGCGACGCGATCGCGATGCAAAACGTGTAACCGCCATTTCGCCTGGAATTTTGTTGACACGTTCGGTCGGCTCGGTATCGTTCGCCCGGCACGGCATCGGTTACCGACCGATATGCGGCAAAACAGGAGGAGGGCGTAAGATGCGTAAAGCAAGTTTCGCGTTTGCGGTGGCGGCTGTCATTCTGGCGACGGCGGGGACGGCGTCGGCGCAGGCTCCGTTCGTCTCGAAGCCGATCGACACGGACAAATATCTCGTCCGTCCGTCGGCGGCCATCGGCAACGCTACGGGACAAGCCACCAGCGGCATCATTCGCACGGCGGCGATCACGGTGGCAAACACCATCGAAGACAACGGCTTCGTGCGGACGTTCAACAACGTGCTCGGTCGCCGCGCACAACCGACGCCGAACCAGGCGGGCTACAGCGCGCTGCCGATGGCGTCGTCGTATCAATCGATGAAGTACCGGAACTCGTTCGTGCCCTTCGCACCGATCGCATCGACCTACGGCAAGTCGCCGAACATTCGGTAGCGCCGTTACTCAGAGTTGCGCGACGACAAGCGTATGCGGGCGTCCGTCGACCACATTCTGCCCCGAACGAGTTCGGCCGTGCCAATTGTGCGTGCTGCTGATCGGCTTTCGCCGTGGCTGGGTGCCCGGAATGAACGCTGTGGCTTACTGCGTCGCGTCTCGAAGACTCGCCACGACTGGTTTTTGAGGGTATTTGCCCCGCGCAGGCTAAAGACCTGCGGCTACCAGAATAAGAAAGGACCGATGCGTCTTGCCGTCGGAAAAGGTATCAGTTTCTGACGCGTGAGGTATAAATCCATCGAATCGTCACGCAGTTCACGACGTGACGAGCCATCCTGTTGCTGCATTTTGTAGAGGCCGACGGAGGTATACTCTCTCGCCCCAACCCCACGACGACACCTCGCTAGAAGCTATTTCTTCCGGGCTAGTGTGAATCCGTCGGCGAAGGGCAGGAAACAGAGGTCGATTCGCGGGTCGACGAATAGCTTTGCGTTCAGATTGCGGATGGCGACGGTATCGACATCGGTGACGGTCTCGGCGGCGGGTTTGCCATCCCATAGCGTGTTGTCGATGGCGATCAGGCCACCGGGGCGGACGAGTGCCAAGCAGGCTTCGTAGTAGCCGTCGTAACATCCTTTGTCGGCGTCGATGAACGCAAAGTCGTAGCTGTTTTCGCGGCCGTCCATAATCAGTTTGGTCAGCGTCACCAGTCCTGGCCCGATCTGCAAATCGATGCGATCGCCGACGCCCGCTTCGGCCCAATACCGCTTCGCCACGGCGGTGTATTCTTCGCTGACATCGCACGTGGTGATCCGCGTCGTCGGGTCGGCGAGAGCCATCCAGAGCGTACCGTACCCGGTGAAGGTGCCGAGTTCGAGGATGCGTTTGGCGGGCAACATTTTCACGAGCAAATCGAGCAACGGCCCCTGTTCGGGCGCGGTCTGCCAGTCGCCGTGCGACAGCAACGCCGTCTCTTCCCGTAGGCGACGCAACAAGTCGGGTTCGCGCAACGACACCGATAGAAAATAATCGTAAAGCGGATCGGTCATCGGCGTCGGGCGCACGTGGCTCGTCATGGCGGGAAGTCTCCGGTTGGGTTCGCATCCAAGATCTCATGTGATTCTACGATCGAGAATCCTCATTGCGAACGGGGGACCAACTGGCGGGGTCGAGGTTGTAGTATTCGGCTAAGAGGGCGTAAATGTCTGGGAAATCGTCGTGTAAGCCGTGCGGGGCGCAGTAGAACGCCTCGGTGGCGTCGGCGAAGAATTCGGCTTCGTCGTCGGCGGCGTGTTCGGTGAAGAACGTCTCTTCGTTCGCTGCGATTTGGCGTTTGTGTTCGATGAATGCGGCCGTCATCACCGTTTGCCAGCGTTGCGATTGATCGCGGCTTTTCAGTGGGGGCGTGCCGTCGATCGCGTTGTCGAGGAAGTCGAGTTGGTGCGCGAATTCGTGCAACACGAGGTTCTGCCCGCACGACGGATCGCGACCTTCTTGAAGCACGTCGTCCCACGCCAAAATCACCGGCCCGCGATACACCGCCTGCCCCGTGATGTTGTCGCTACCGATGTCGTCTTCCTCCCAGCCATCTTCCTCGTTCGGCATCCGAAACGCATCGGGATAGACGACGACCGATTGCACGCGGCCGAAATAATCGTGATCGTCCATGCCAACGATCAAGAGTGCCGCTTGTGCCGCAATCGTGACTTTCACTTCCTCGGTAATCACAAAGCCGCGAGCCGCTTCCCACTTCTTCTCGGCAACCAGAATCCGCGTGATGTTGCGAAGCGTGAGGTTCTGCTCGGCACTCAGGCACGCCGCATGCGCGATGTTGCGGCGAAGGATCGGTTCCCACCAACTGGGAAACGGCCCGCGAACGATGTTGCGACGGCGACGGTTGCGAAACCAAGAGAACATGACAGCATCTTATGAGCCGGGTATGATGCTCGCAAACGGGAGGGCACGAGATGCCAACGGGGATTTGCATTCTCATCGCGGCGTTCGCGGCGGGACCGGGTACGAAAGCGATGCAGCCAGTCGTCGACCGCGAATTGGCGATGCTGATCGTGCAACTCGATTCGCCATCGTTCGCCGAGCGCGATGCCGCCACGCGGCAAATGCGCGGCTACGGCTGGGTGGCACTTGTGGCGTTGCGACGAGCCATCCGCGAAACGGATAGCCCCGAAGTCGCGATGCGTGCAGAGGATCTCACGAAACAGATCTTGTCCGAAATGACCGGTCTCCGGCGTTCGCTCATCGGCGATGGCAAACCGCTCTACGCGGCGAAATTCACTGCGAACGGTCGACGTGTCGTAGCAGCGGGGGACGGAGGCAAAGTCTTCGTGTGGGATAGCAATAGCGGCAAGACACTTTCCGAGTGGTCGATCGGCTTTCGCGTGTATGGAATGGCGGTTTCGGAGGACGGCGGGTGGGCCATATTCGGTGGAACCGAAGGACAATTGGCGCGACTGAATCTCGAAACTGGCGAAGCACGCGAGATGTTCGAGAACAGTAAAAAAGCGACTTCGTGGAACGACCTGGCTTTGTCGTACGATGAAAAACGCATCGTCGGTGTCGGTGTGAAGCACTCTGCGATCTGGGACGCCGAGACGGGTAAACAACTTGCGGTGCTGCCGAAGGAAGCGTGGGTGATGAACGGATGGGGTACGGCCTTCCTGCCCGATGGCAAAGAGTGCGTAACGGCGTGCGGCTCCGGGATTCAGATCTGGAACGCGCAATCGGGGGAACGAATCAAATCGGTCGGTAGTGGCGAATGCGGCGGGATCGGCGTGTCGCCGAGTGGCACACGCGCTGTTGTGGGCGCGTCGACTGGGGCGCTCGGTGTCTGGAACCTCGAAACGGGAAAGCAGGTGTGGTCCGCTAACGCACACACCGGTTGGTCGTGCTGGCCCGTCTTTTCACCCGATGGGAAAAGGGTGTCGTCGTGCGGTCACGATCATCTCGTCAAGCTCTGGGACGCCGAAACCGGCAAGCTCGTCCACACGTATCGCGGGAATGCCGGTATCGTGTTGCGCTCGCAGTTTCGCCCCGATGGTCGCGTGTTATTGACCGCAGGCTGGGATGGTGTCGTCCGACTGTGGAACGTCCCGCCGTAAACGTCAGCGCATTCCGCCGCCATCGTTCCAGACGGCGCTGACGACGGCGTGCGCGGAATTCGACATCGGCTAACTCCTCGATTTCCCCGGTACCCAGAGGACGTCGGCTTTGCCGTCGTCGTTCTCGATTCGCCCGAGTACGAACAGAAAATCCGACAGGCGATTGAGGTAAATCATCGCGTGTTCGTTCACCGGTTCCACGGCCATGAGTGTCACGATCGCGCGCTCGGCACGTCGGCAGACGGTGCGCGCCAAGTGTAACCACGCGGCCGCCGGCGTGCCACCCGGCAAGATAAAACTCTTGAGCGGTTCGAGGCGTTCGTTCAATCGATCGATCTCTTTCTCGAGCCGTTCGTACTGCGTGGCCATCACCCGTAGCCCGCCGCCACTCGGCACGCACAAGTCCGCACCGAGATCGAAGAGATCGTTCTGAATCGTCCGCAGAATGGCCTTCTCGGGCAGGTTGGGGCAGTACGCATGAAGCAAGCCGAACACCGCGTTGAGTTCGTCGACTTCCCCGTAGGCCGCCACGCGGGGGTGGTCCTTCGGCACGCGGGTGCCATCGCCGAGGCCCGTTTCGCCGCTGTCGCCGGTCTTCGTGTAAATCCGCGAGAGGTAAACCATAAATCGCCCGTAGAGTGTGAAGGCCGAACCGATCCGGTTTTATGTTATCGAATAAACTTTGCCGTTGCCCTTCGATGTTTGCGACGAGAACCATGCCGGTCCGGAATCGCCCAGCGCCGCAGCGAACGCTCGTTACTCACAAAACGTCTCGCGGTTAGCCGCCGCCCCTGTCGTGAGATAGGGGCCTCCGTTCGTACCGTTCGTTGGCTAACAGACCGCTTCTGCTCGGATTTAACGTTGGAAATATCTCGATCTCATCGGGGCGAACCGGCTTTTCGGTAACGCTCGGCACTTCGACCGCAATTTCGGCTTCGGTTTCGACAATTGCCGGCACATCGCACGGCGACGTCTCGACCGGCGGAACGAAAGGCGATGTCTCAGGTGGTTCAATTTCCGATTTCGGAGCGTATTTCGCTGCATATTCGGCCGCTTCCTTATCCTCGGCTTCCAGTTCTCTCGCGAGTCGCAGATCCGATAATCCGCCTTCCAGAGCGTCGAATGCGTTGCCGCCTTTGTCGTGACGCAACGTCGTCATCCAAAACTTCATGAGTATCGTCGCGGCCGCCACTTGCGTTTTCTCTTCGCCATTGCGAATGAGATTGCGCAAAATCGTCAGCGCCTCGGCCCCCGCCTGCCCCAACAATTGCTGGCGCTCGTTCTTGATGATGCGATGCCATACATCGGCATACTCAATCGTATATTCTTTGAGATCTTCAAATGGAATCTTCGATTTTGCGGCCGCCGCCTCGAGTTCGTTGCCGCGCGCCACCAACCCCGCCGCCTTCTCGAAATCGTACTCGATCGCTAATGCAACCATAACGCACCTCGCCGAACGGGAAATTCACGCGACACCAACAGATACATCGCAGTGAACAAATGTCAATTAAATCCGGGAATGATTAGCCGCGCCGCGGAGGCTTTGCGCAGCAATAAGTAGCGCACGCGGCTCGCGTGTGGTTTGACTGCACGCGAGCCGCGTGCTCCACGTAAGACGCCCACGCGCTTCGCTCCGAAGACTACGCGGCGCGGCTAATTGGGAACGAGAATCGCTGGGTGGTTGGGAAAGCAAGAAAATTCTTGACGCGACATTCGGAAGGCCGGTATTATCTCATCTGTGGATTCAGAATAAATTGTTTATCTCATGTAGGGATTGGGATAAACACCTGTTCGGCAGCGGAGGGCTTGCGGGTGGTGATCGTCGATACCCTGTATCACCGCGGTCCCGACCGGCACGTCGAGAGCTGGCTGCCGATGGAGGAGGTGTTGCGGCGGGTAGCCGCCCGGTTCCCGCTTGCCGTCATCGACCGCGAGCGGGGCGACCAAAAAGTGCGGGACCACGCCGTCGAGTTGTCTGAGCTGTCGGCCCATTCCCTCGTCCTCGAGAGCTGGCGGGCGCTGGAGGGCCGGGTCGCGTACGTCACCATCCGCGAGGAAACAGGCGGACCGCACTTCGACTTTTTCCTTTTCGAGCGCCCGACCAGCATCGACATCGAATACGAACACGAGGAGGATCGGGAGGCCTGCCGGCCGCTCCTCGAAGCATTGGCGGCGGAGTTGGCGGAGTACGACATCGTGACGGAAGACATCGAGGACTAATGCCACGCCGCCCCAGGAACTTAGAGCCTGCCTCCGCCAAATCGCGTAAGTCTTGCGCCTGAAATACTTTGCGAATATTATTGTGACAAACGAATCTCCGCAGATTCTGACAAGTGGGGCAT
>JAYVXI010000211.1:0-13306 GCA_043785305.1 Limnoglobus sp.
CCCGCGAGGTCGATCGGCACGTAGCTCCAATCTCATTTTGGGCTCGGACCAAGCACGGCAAACGCCGTGCCGAACGCGATAGGGCTTGTCCCGGTGGGAAAATCAACACCCACTATCGTGCTCACTCACCCAGCGCGAACTCGAAGCGGTTCGTTTCGCCGAGTTTCACTTCGACGCGGAACGGCGACTTGCTGTTGTTGATTAGAGCATCGAGTAGAACCGACACTCCCCGCTGTCCGGGTCCACCACTACGCAGATATCGTCGGGGCACTCAACCAGCACCTCCGGGTGCAGCATCTTGTCGAATAGCACACACCACTCGCCGAACACCCAGCGAGCGGTGTCGAGTTTAACCGGAAGCGGGTCGTGTACCCACGGCACCCCGTCGAAGCTCGGCACCACGCGATACCCGTTGGCATTGGCAAAATGACTGGCGAGTCGGATCGCCTCTTCTCGACACACGCGCATCGATTCGCTCTCGTTTAGGACAACAGGAATTTTTGCGCGAGTTCACGCCCCCGCGCTTCGCTACGCAGAGCCTACGCGGCGCGGCTAAACGGGGGAAATGAACACGTGCTCACTTTCCCATCGCGAACTCGACGCGGAATGGCGACTGACGATCACCCGAGTACCCACGGTTTGCGGTAGGCGTAGCTCAGGAGTTTGTTCGCGTCTTCGTCGTTCGTCACGCGCTCGGCCTTCGCGTCCCACTGCAAATATCGCTTGCGTTCCAGGGCGATTTTCGCCAACAGCGTTGCGCTCGTCGAGCGATGGCCGATCTCGATCGGGCAGTGCGTTTCGGCTCGCGACTTCACGCAATCGAGGAAATTGCGAGCGTGCGCCGCCGTGTCCGAGGGGCCTTTCTTCGCGGCAGCGGTCTTGGTTGCTTTGGTGGCGCGGCCCTGGCGAGAGTTCTCCGCACGCCCGATTGGGCTGAGTGCGGGCAGGTCTTCGAGCCGCACGGTTTCCGGTAGAATCTCGTACCCTTGGTTGCCATCGGAAATGAGCATCGTGCCGAGCGTGCCGCGGAACTCCATGTTCCAACCGCGCAGATTCGCCGTCGCGCCGTTCGCATTCACTTGGCTGAACGTGGCAAGGCAACCGTCGTACTCCCAGACCGCTTCGAGCGTGTCGGGGATGTCTCGATTGTCGTCCACCGCGTACTTGCCACCGAGGCACGCCACGGCCTTCGGCGCGTCTTGCCCGAGCGCCCACTGAATGACGTCGAGGTAGTGCGTGCCCATGTTCGTGAGTTGCCCGCCGGAGTACGCGGAGAACCAGCGGAACTTGTACAGGCACTTGTTCGCGTTGAATGGCACCTTCGCCGCCGGCCCGAGCCAACGATCCCAATTCAATCCGGCAGGCGGTTCGCTGTCGGCGGGGTGGCCGATGCCCATCGTCGTTTCGTTCCGGTGCATGTAGCTCTTCGCCATCGTCACTTTGCCAATCGCGCCGTCGCGAATGAGCTTCACCGCTTCCTGAACGTACGGCGTGCTGCGGCGATGTAGCCCGACCTGCGTGACACGCTTCGTTTCCAGAGCGACTTGGCACATTCGTCGCCCTTCGCCGATCGTCAACGATGCGGGCTTCTCGACGTAAACGTCCTTCCCGGCCTTGCAGGCATCGACGAACTGCATCGCGTGCCAATGGTCCGGCGTCGCAATCACCGCCGCATCGATCGCCTTGTCATCGAGCAGTTTGCGATGGTCGTCGAACGACTTCGCCGCCCCGCCCGCTTTCTTGTTCGCGGCCGGCAGGTACGGTTCGTACACATCGCACAGTGCAGTCACTTCGCAATCTTTATGGACGAGAAACGCATCGAGCAACTGATCGCCGCGATTGCCCACGCCGATGAAGCCGAGACGAACGCGATCGTTCGCACCGTAAACGCGACCATAACTGGCCGCCGTCAACGCAGTGGCGGCAACGGCAAACGCACGACGAGTCGGACGTGACATCGGTGATTCCAGAATTAGCCGCGACGCGAAGGCTCTGCGTAGCGGAGCGTGGGGGAATGAACTCCCGTTAAGAGTAACCCATCCGCGAGCGATCTGTCAGATCCATTTTCGGCGGAGTAGCCACATTTTGACGGCTAAAACAAGTGGCGATTTTGCTATCGGGCCGCACAAAGGCGAACGCCCGAAGTGCAAGCTGGGGCGGAAACGGGTATGCTAAAGGAAAGGGAGGATGAGCGATGAATACAGCCACCGAAAGAATTGCCGTTTCGATAGAGGATTCGATCAAATCGAATCCGACATTGTTCAAAGCGGTGACAAATGCAACCGAGTTCTTTGAATCTGGCCTCGATCACATCGATCTCAAGGCGCAGATCAAGGCGATCCACCCCGCCATTCGCTGGTCTGTTAACGAAGAACAGATCTTGCAACTCGAATATCGAGAAGAACTTCCGGATGAAGTTCCATACCAATACAGAAGCAGAATTCCTGTTGCACAGATGCTCGATGCTGTGGACCGAAAATCTTTGATCTTACAGTTGCTACAATCCGTGAACGATCGTCGTTATCGCAGCGTGATTACAAAGTTCAAACAGATGATTGAAGAACGAGAGGAGGCCGAAGCAAATGGCTGAACCGACCCCAACACAGTTAGTACGGCTGGCGTTGACCACGATCGAAGTGCTGAAAAACGATATCGCAAACCTTCAACAGTTTGTAGCCGACGCCGAACTATCGAAGCACCGCGAACGAACCGCTGTCCTTGAATATCAAGTCGCGCAACTCCTCGCCCTGATGGAAGAACACAAGCCAACCCGCGCTGAAGCGGAAATACTCGGCGCACTGAAGATACGCATGACCCAACTCGAAGAAGAAAAGAAACGCGACCAAACGCGGGTTTTTCAAGTCATGATTCTCTTCCTCGGCGGAATCATCACACTCGCCATTCAGATCGTCCTGCTCTTCTTCAAAAAATAATACTTGCCACGATCTCACTCGAAGCGGAGCGTACGTTCGCCCCGCAGGAAGTGCTTAAATCCACTTTCGCCGGAGTAGCCACATTTTCACGAGTTGCGTGAGGACGACGTAGCTCAGCAACGTGATCGCGGTGCTTGGTTCGACGAAGATGAAGCGTAATTGCTTTTGTAATCGGTCAATGATCAATAACATGAACGAAATCGTTGCTTTCTCCACAGCCATACAAAACTATGGCACAGATACATTTACGATTGAGTGATGTTGTTTTTCATGAACACATTATTGAGCGTAGCAATGGGCGAGGATCGTCGCACCGATCTTGTGCTTGAGTTCGAGAATCTCGGCGGCCACATCGCTCATGACGGCAGGCATGGCATCTCCCGTAACAGGATCGTTCGTGAGATTCTATTCTAGCGGGAAACGGCTCACCCCTGCACCGCGCTCGGGTCCATGTACATGAATTGCCAGAAGTGGCCGTCGAGATCGCGGAAACTGCGGCCGTACATGAAACCAAGGTCCATCGGTTCTTCGAATGTCGAGGCTCCGGCCGCGATCGCCTTTTGGACCTGCGAATCCACTTCACCGCGGCTTTCGCACGACAGGCAAATCAGCACTTCAGTCGCCGTCTTCGTGTCGCACACTTCATTCGGCATGAAGGTCTTGAACCGCGCGTGCGTCATGAGCATCGAGTAGATGTCTTCGCTGATAATCATGCAGGTACACGATTCATCGGTGAACTGCGCATTGAACTTGTAACCGAGTGCCGTGAAGAAATCGACGGACTTCTTCAAGTCCGATACGGACAGGTTCACGAAGATTTTGGTAGCCATTGTTGTTCCTGAGTAGTGAGTGTTGCGTTACGGAATTCAGACTGTTCGCAGCGGAATCAACGCGCGAATTCGTGCATCTCGCAGATACAGCCCGCCCCATACCATCGCGCCGAAGATTACGGGGAAGAGAATCTCGAACGCCCCGTGCGCCACACGCACGTGGCATTGGACCGCGCCGCCGAGGTAGCCCGTAAGTAGGATTGCGCCCAATACGGCAGTCCGTGGAATGATGTACAAAACCGTACATGCAATCAGCACGATGCCGATTGGGACGATCGTATTTTCCGGTATGCCGAGTGCCACGGTCGCTTCGACGACCTCGGCGGGCTTTACCAACTTCATGACGCCATCGAGCAGGAAAAACAGTGCGGGAAGTCCGCTCAGGATTCGCCCCGCCCATAGGCGGGCTTTTGAAACGGTGTCGGTCGGCATCGCACGGCTCTCCTTATTTTGCAGGTAAATTCGGAAGCTCTTCGATCGGCCGGATTTCGACGGTGCCTTTGCGAGCGCCAGGAATGCGACCGGCGATCTCGATCGCCTCATCCAGATCGTTGGCATGGATAAGATAGTAACCGCCGAGTTGTTCGCTCGTTTCCGCGAACGGGCCATCGGTGACGATTCGCTTCCCGCTACGGATCCGAACGCTCGTCGCCATCGCAACCGATTGCAACGGCGACGCACCAATATACTGCCCCTTCGCGTGCAATTGATGGCACAACTCGATCGACTCCGCCATACAGGCTTCGCGTTCGCCTGCGGCATAGGCGTTTTCATTCGTGTAGATTAGCAGCATGTATTTCATGGCGACTTCCTTAAATTTTCCGTCGATAGGTTGCGGTCATAAACGAGTGCCACTTTCCATCGTCGTCTTGTAACTCGGATCGCATGATCCAGCGGTTGTCGTTCTCGATCTCGATACTGTCCCGATATTTTGCGGTGCCGGTGCCCGTCATCTTTGGGCCTTCGGAACCGAGTGTGAGGATGCGCCCGGCTTCATCGAGCGTTCCGGCGTACGGCCAGAGGTGCGACATCATCGAGGCGACGAACGACCCGACGAATCGCTTGTTCTGCACGTCGTAGCCGAGCGTCATCATTCCGTTCCACGGGCCGTTTTCCGGGCACACGCCTTGGCTTTCGGCGAGTAACCACATGCCACCCAACGACCGGGCCACCATCTGCCCCGGCGTCGTTTGGGACGGTTGATCCGGTGCCATCTGGCACACCGATTCGTAAGTCCACTCGCCGACGAGTCGGTCGAGCCATTGGTGTTCCGCTTGAGGTTTTGCAAACATCGCTTCGCTCCTGATTCTGCACACGGTTGAAAATGGTACACGACTCTCCCTCGCTTGCGCGTCGGGCTAACAAATCGAATCTTGTTAGCCCGACGCGCAAGCGAGGGTTTCTCTTGGTTCATTTACATTGCAACCGTTACCATCCAGCCGACACCGAAGCGGTCGGTGACCATGCCGAAACGCGGCGACCAGAAGGTTTTGCCCAATGGCATCGTTACCTTTCCCCCGTCGGAAAGTGCGGCGAAGGCAAGCTCGGCCTCGGCTTCCGTCGCTACGGAAAGCGAGAGCGAGAAACCGGCGAAACTCGAGTCGCCCCCACAACCGTCGGACGCCATCAGCGTGGTTCCGCCGATGCGGAAGGTCGCGTGCATGACTTTGTTTTCAAAGCCCGGTGGAATCGCTCCGGGCGGCATCGGATCCGGGCTGTCCTTGAAGTGCATCATCACGTCCACTTCCGCGCCGATGGCGGTGCGGTAGAACGCGAGCGCCTCTTCGCAATGACCGCCGAAGAAGAGGTAAGGTTGGACGTATGCTTTCGACATCGCGATTCTCCAGAAGTTCAGAAAGCTCGCAAACTCACAGCTTTCACCGAGTAATCGAACGGCGACGCCGCGAATCGACATCTGCGGAAAATAATTTCACGAAAGTTCGCGAAGGCGCTTTTCGAGGAACCGACGTTCCGGTGCTTGTTGCACCAAAACCAGTGCGTTTCGATACGATTCGCGGGCTTGTGCCGTCTTTCCGAGTTGGCGGTACAAGTCGGCGCTGGCTGCGTGGATCAGGTGGTAATCGACGAGATCGCCTCGTTCCAAAATGGCTTCGATGATACTCACACCTGCCGATGGTCCGTCGCGCATCGCGATGGCGACGGCCCGGTTGAGTTCGACGACGGGCGAAGGATTCGCGCGGAATAGCAGGTCGTACAATGCGACGATCTGCACCCAATCGGTCGCGGCTACCGTCGCCGCCTCGGCATGGATTGCGGCAATCGCGGCCTGAATCGTGTAGGTACCGAACGGCGGCGACGCGAGTGCGCGTTCGACCAACGATTGCCCTTCGCGTATCTGATCGGCGTTCCACAGCGAGCGATCTTGGTCGCTCAACAAGATGAGATCGCCATCGGGCGACGATCGTGCTGTGCGACGGGATTCGTGCAACACCATCAGCGAAAGTAAGCCCAAAACCTCGGAATCGGGGAGCAATTCCAACAGCAATCGGCCCAACTGGATTGCTTCCGCCGACAGACGTGGCCGCGTCAGCGACTCGCCGGACGATGCCGAATAGCCTTCGTTGAATACGAGATAAATGACGGACAATACCGAGTCCAACCGATCCGGGAGATCGGCGAGCGTCGGCACCTGATACGGAATGCGCGTGCCGCGAATCTTCGCTTTGCCGCGGACGATTCGCTGGGCAATCGTGACCGGGGTGGTCAGGAACGCACTCGCGATTTCTTCGGTGCTGAGGCCGCAGACTTCGCGTAACGTCAGAGCGATCTGGGTACTCGGCGACAACGCCGGGTGGCAACAGGTGAAGACCAACCGCAGGCGATCGTCTTCAATATCGTCTTCCTCACGCACCGCTTTCGATGCCGCGATCCGTTCGAGGCGATTGCCGATTTCGGCGAGCGAGGCATCGAACAAACTGCGTCGGCGAATCGCGTCGATCGCTTTGAACCGCCCCGCCGACACGAGCCACGTTCGTGGATTTACGGGTACGCCATCGCGCGGCCATTGCTCGATCGCCGAAGCGAACGCCTCGTGCATCGCCTCTTCCGCAAGGTCGAAATCGTTCACCAGTCGAACGAGCGTGGCAAAGATGCGGCGCGATTCGGCACGATAAACGTCGTCGACCGTTTGCCGAATATCCAGAGCGAGCATTCGATTGCTCCCGTTACGCCATCGTTGCAAGAAATGCTTCGAGACGGTCGAAGTTTTGCTCGTCGCCTTCGAGGATGTATTGCCGCATCTGCGTCACCTCGTCGTCGGTTTCAAATGTTGAAAGACGATCCGTTCGAGCGGCACGACTTCAGGATTGGGCGGCGCACTGTCGGAGTCGTGCCATCAATACGTGAGTGCCACTTCGAGGAAGCCGGCGACGAGCGGGTTCACTTTGCCATCTTGGCGGTTGTAGAGTTGGCGGAAGCCACCGCCCGGTACGAGCGTCGATAGCCCGCCGATGATGATGACGTTGTTGTTCAACACGGGGCGATACTCGAACGACACGCTGTAATCGGTGCCGATGTCGCGGGCGATGTTGTTCTGATACAGGAACGTCTCGAGTGAGTTCGTTTTGTCGAACCAGAGGAAGTTCACGTTATTCACGAGGCGGAACCGCGGCGTAATGTCGGCGTCGAACCCGAAGTTGATGAGCTGCAAGCCGGGGTTGACGAAGTTCGTTTGACCCTGGATTTTGCTCGAACGCAAACCGTTGTAAAGACTGTTCCGCTGCGTCAGTTGCACGCCGAACAGCGGGATGTTCTGGCGGTTGTAGAAGCTGAATTCGCCGCCGAATACGGTGTTGTCGAGGATGCTATCGAAGCCGGTCGCGCGACCGTTGTTCGCGTTGTTGTCGCCCGAAGCATACATGCCGGACACGCGGAAACGTGCCCAGTCGCGGTCGTAGGAGAGTTCCAACGCGGCCATCGTCGCGCTGATCGACTGCGACTGACCGGCAATCGGGTTGCGACTATCGCGACCGACCGCCCAATAACAAGCGTGCGAAACGTTGAAGCGGTCGATGTGGCCATCGCCTGCGAAGCCGAGGTACGCGACTTCGACGCGGTGCGGCTGGAACACACCGGCTGGGTCCGGGCGAACGAGAAAGCGGTTGCGGTCGAACAGCGTATCGGGGCCGTCGTTGTTGTAGTGGACACTGCCTTGAATCGTGTAACCGGGGTAAAGGAAGTCCTGGTGGTACCAGTTGCCGATGAGGATATTCTGGTTGCGATCCTGGAACGTATTCAGGCCGCTGTTCGTTTCCTTTTCCAGTTGCCGAAAGAACGCGAGGTTGAACTGATCGCGGTTACCGTTCAGGGTGCCGAATAGGCGCACGCCGCGGTTCACATCGCTGTAAATGAAACCGCGGAAGTCGCTGTTGAACGGCTGCGAACCGGCCCGCACCGAGAGGAAATCGTACTCCGGGCTGAGGTCGGCAATCTTCGCTTCGACGAACCACTCTTGCAGCGTGCCCCAGGTTCGGGCGCGTTGCGTGCCTTTGCGCACGTCGGGGCTCACGACCCCCACTTCGTCGACATCGAGGAAGTTCACGTTGAATGCAGGCGTCACTTTGACGCGCCAATCCATCGGCTTGAAGCTCGCGTCGCCGTGGAACAAGTCGGCGGAGAACGTGAACAATTGCGAGTAGAGAAACTGATTCGGTCGGCCGAAAAACTCGGTCGTGAACGGCCGTGCCGTACTTTCAAACGGCGTCGTCGCTGTCGGGATTTGTCGCCCCTCGAACACGGCCAGCGTGGTACCCGTTAGGTTCAGGAACGTGTTCTGCCCGATCACCGGGTAATCGCCCTTGAGGACGTTCTGGTTGTACGGGTCGATGATTCGGCCGAGGCGATACGGGGCATCGACGATGCTGGCATTGCCGCCGTTGCCGTAGCGATCCCACTTGGGGAAGCCGTTCCGCCATCGATCTTCGACGGGGATATATTCGGCGTTGCGCCCGGAGCGTGGGACGATGCCGCTCGGCCCGGCGTACCCGAGTGGCGGGTCGAACGGCGGAGCCGTTAGCACGCTCTCGAACGTCACGGGTGCGACTTCAAATTCCTTCGATTTCGGTTCGAGCGAACGCTCGGCAGGGTCGCGGATCGGTAACAATCTCGGTACATCTTTGGGCACTTCGAGCGCGAAATTCGATGCTTGCGCGACACCCCCTGCCGAAGGCAGCGCAATGACGGGAACGACGAGCGGTGCTTGATCCACAGCATACGACGCGGCCATACTCCCCATGAGCCAGGTTGTCGCGAGGTAACGGCAAGCGATTCGCATTACGGTCTCCGCACCCCCGCAACCGGATCGTGCGGGGCATCGCACAACGGTTCCGCATGATCTCATTTCCCGAGTCTCATCATTTATCGGCCAGAAATGTTCCGAACATAAGGAAAGTGCCGGTAGCTCGGATTGGGTAGTTTAGAAAGCCCCCTCCCATGTATTCGTAGCAGAAGTCGTGAGACTTCTGACGCGGTAACTTCATACGTCCCGAAGTCTCACGACTTCGCCTACGTCAGAATTGCTTAGCCAAATTTCACCAGCATTGGGATCGGCTTTGAAACTTGCGAAATTGGCTCGTATAATGCTGGCAGCCCTCCAACCGACCTCCTTGCTTTCGGTGCGATTCAATATGTGTTTGCGTTTGCCGTTGCTGATCATCGCGGTCGCGCTCGGTTCGCCCGTTATTGCGGAGACGGGCGCACAGATCTATGTGGCGCAGTGTGCGCGGTGCCACGGCAAAGTCGGCGAAGGCTCGAAGAAATACGAGATGCCGCTCGTCGGCGAGAAGTCGATTCCGCAACTTGCGGATGTCATTCAAAAGACGATGCCGGAGAACGCCCCCGATTCGCTGTCGAAAGACGATGCACTGAAGGTGGCGACGTACACCTACGAGAGTTTTTACTCGCAAGCCGCGCGCGATAAGAACAACCCCGTTCGCGTCGAACTCGCTCGCCTGACGGTTCCGCAATACCGCAATGCCGTCGCGGACATCGTCGGCCACTTTCGCGGCAACAGCACGAAATTCGACGATAAAGGCGGCCTCAAGGGCGAGTACTTCAAGGATCGCGGCCACGGCAAACGACTCATCGAACGCATCGACCCCGAGGTCAAGTTCGACTTCGGCACGAACGCGCCCGCCGAGAAGGACTTCGACGCGAAGGAGTTTTCGATCCGCTGGAGCGGTAGCATTCTCGCACCCGAAACCGGCGATTACACGTTCGTCGTTCGCAGCGATCAATCGGTACGGCTCTGGGTCAACGACATGAAGAACCCGATTGCCGATGGCTACGTGAAATCGGGCAGCGACAACGAGTACAAGGCGACGATCACCCTGTTGGGCGGGCGGGTGTATCCGATTCGACTTCAATTCTCGAAGGCACTTCAGGGCGTGAAAGACAAGACGCCGAAGCCGATACCCGCATCGGTGACACTGCTATGGCAGCCACCGCACGGGTCGCTCGAACTGATCCCGTCGCGGAACTTGTCGCCGCAGTGGTCGCCGGAATCGTACATCGTCGAAACCAAGTTCCCGCCCGACGACCGCAGCTACGGTTGGGAGCGTGGCACCACGGTTTCCAAGGCATGGGACATCGCCACGACCGATGCCGCGCTCGATGCGGCGGGGTATGTGTCGGTGCGTTACGGCGAGTTCGCGAAGACGTCCGACAAAGACGAAAAGCGCAGCGATAAGCTGGCGATATTCCTGCGGCAATTCGCCAAGCTCGCGTTCCGCAAGCCACTCACGCCCGACCTCGAAGCGATCTACATTACGAAGCCGATCGCAGCGACAACGGACCTGCAAATGGCTACGAAACGGGCGGTGTTGCTCATTCTGAAGTCGCCGCGATTCCTCTACCGCGAAGTGAGTGGCACGCGGCAGCACGATGTCGCCGCACGCATGGCGTTCTCGCTTTGGGACTCGATTCCCGATGCAGAACTGCTGGCGCTCGCCGACGCGGGGAAGTTGGCCACGCCCGAACAGATTCGTAGCCACATCGCCGACCGGATGATGAACGACACGCGAACGAAAGCGAGGCTGAGCGGGTTCCTGCACCACTGGCTGAAGACCGATCACGCCCGCGATGCCACCAAGGATCTGAAGAAGTTCCCCGGCTTCGACGACGCATTCATCGGCGACCTGCGCACGTCGCTCGAACTTTCGCTCGACGATGCGGTCTGGTCGAAGTCATCCGACTTTCGCGAACTATTACTCGGCGACGAAATGTACATGAATGGGCGGCTGGCGAAGTTCTACGGCGTCGATCTGCCGACGAATGCGGCATTCCAGAAAGTCGCGTTCGAGAAAGCGAAACGCAGTGGCGTGCTGACGCACCCGTTCCTGTTGGCGACCTTCGCATATACATCGGAAACATCGCCGATCCACCGTGGCGTGTTCCTGGCGAAAGGCGTGCTCGGCACGGGGCTGAAACCGCCACAAGAAGCGTTCACGCCGTTGGCCGCCGACCTACACCCGACGCTCTCTACCCGCGAACGCGTGCTATTACAAACGAAGGGCGCGAACTGCCAAACGTGCCACACGGTGATTAATTCGCTCGGGTTCGCGCTCGAGAACTACGATGCCGTGGGGCGGTTCCGCGAGAAGGATAACAACAAGCCCGTCGATGCCAACGGCAGCTACAAAGCGCGTTCCGGCGAGACGACGAAGTTTAATGGCGCGAAAGAACTGGCAAAGTTCCTGGCACAAAGCGACGATGTCCACCGGGCGTTCGTGGAACAAATGTTCCACCACCTCGTCCAACAATCGGTCCGCGCCTACGGTGCGAACCGCACCGCCGAATTGAACGCCACCTTCGCGAAGAGCGGCTACAATATGAGACAACTGGCCGTCGAGATTACGTTGGTCGCCGCGTTGCAAGATCGATCGAGCGCGGTGAGTATGTCGAAGTAGAGAGAATCAAAAAAGATTTTTAACCGCAGAGTTCGCAGAGAGCGCGGAGTTAAGATTTTGAATTGTTTTGCTCTGCGTACTTTGCGGCCTCCGCGGTTAAAATTCGGGTTTTGAGAAGCTTAAAAGGTGAAACGATGCTATCGCAAACGCGACGCGATTTCTTCCGCACGCTCGGCCTCTCGGCCGCCGCGATGCCGTTCGTACTCAATCTGCCCAGCCTCGGCTTCGCGAATCAGGCGAAACGCAAACAGCGCCTCGTGATCATGTTCAGCCCCAACGGCGTCGTGCCCTGGAACTTCTGGCCCGACGAAACCGGTGCCGATTTCAAACTGAAACCATCGGTCGCGGCACTCGAGCCGTTCAAGAAACAATCGTTATTCCTGCACGGTATGTCGGACAAAATCCGCGGCGACGGCGATGGCCACATGCGCGGCATCGGTTGCCTCCTTACGGGCGTCGAACTGTTCCCCGGCAACATCCAGGGCGGTTCGGACACCCCCGCAGGCTGGTCGAAAGGCCACTCGATCGATCAGGAAATTCGCGGCTTCCTTCAAAAAGATGCCGCAACGAAAACCCGGTTCGGCAGCCTCGAATTCGGCGTGCTGGTGCCCGAACGCGCCGACACCTGGACCCGCATGGTGTACGCGGGGCCGAACAAACCGATCGCGCCGATCGACGACCCGTATCAGATGTTCAACAAGCTGTACGGCCGCACCAAAGACAATCAGGTTCTGGCAAGCGTGCTCGACGACCTCAACGCGGACCTCAAGAAAGTCGCGGGGGCCGTCAGCAACGAAGACCGCAAGCTCCTCGACGAACATGCCACGTTCGTTCGCGAGATGGAAAAGGAACTCAAGGACGCGAAAACCCAAGGCGAGATCGGCCACAAAGTACCCGAACTCGAACCCGGCGTGCGCGAAGACAACGACAACATTCCGAAGATCAGCAAGATGCAAATCGAACTGATGGTGAACAGCTTCGCCGCCGACTTCAGTCGCGTGGCCACGTTGCAATTCACGAACAGCGTCGGCATGGCGCGCATGAAATGGCTCGGGATTACCGAAGGCCACCACGAGCTTTCGCACGAGCCAGACAGCAACAAAACCGCGATGGAAAAGATCACGAAGATCGACAAATGGTTCTGCGAACAACTCGCGTATCTGGCGAAGCGGTTGTCCGAAACACCCGAGCCAGGCGGCACGGGGAGCTTGCTCGATAACACGACGATCGTCTGGACGAACGAACTCGGCCAAGGCAATTCGCACACGCACGACAACACGCCGTTCCTGATGGTCGGCGGCGGGTTGAACTTTAAGATGGGCCGCTCGTTGAAGTACAAGAACGTGGCGCACAACCGCCTGTTATTGTCGCTCGCGCACGGCTTCGGCCACCGCATCGACAAGTTCGGCAACCCCAACTACTGCGGCGACGGCCCGCTGAACGACCTGACATAATATGCGCAAACGCATGGCCATACGGCGATGCTTCGTTGTAATCGCGTTGAGTTACGTGTAGACTCGGGCGATGCCCAAGACATTCGATGCCACGATGAAGACCCTGATCCGCAATCACGCGGCGGATTGGCTGACGTTCGTCGGCGTGCCGATCGTCGAACCGC
>JAYVXI010000212.1:0-4227 GCA_043785305.1 Limnoglobus sp.
GGCTCGGTGAGGCCTGGCGGGTCGGAGATTTCATCGGTGATGCGGTAATCGACGGCGGGCAACCCGGTCGTGTTCGGGTAGCCGAACAGCGTCGCCTGAATCGGTGCGGGCCGATACGCCATCGCGAGCAACCGGTTGCCCGCGGTATGCCCGCTGAGATCGATGAGCACGTCGATTTTGTCCGAACGAATCTGGTTCGCAAGTTGCTCGTCGTTCATGCCAGGGATGGCGCGCCAACGGTCAGCTTTCTTCTGTAGAAACAGCGTTTTATCGTCGGGTCGTGCGACTTGCGCATAGGCGGTCACGTGGAATTGCGTGCGGTCGTGATGAGTGAAAAGTAACTCGATGAAACCGGCGACGGTGTGCGCGCGGAAGTCGCCGGAGAGATACCCGATATGCAGACGGCGGTTCGGGTTCTTATCGACGATCGTGGGCGAAGCGGGCGTTTCGCCGGGCGCGAACAGGCGGCCCCAGTGGAGGTGTTCGAGTGCGATTTCTTGCGGTGTCAGATTCGACGAATAATTCAACGTCAACAACAAGTTACTCTGAATCGGTGCGGCACTCGGGCGAATCTCCACGGACTTCCGCAGAGCGGCAATCGCTTCGTCGGCACGGCCTTGTTCGGTCAGGTTCGTGCCGAGGTTACTCCACGCATCCGCGTAATTCGGGTTGATGCGCACCGCTTCAAGGTAGTGTGCGGTGGCATCGTCTTTCTTGCCGAGGGCTTCGTACGCCAGTGCCAACGTGTTGTGGGCGTCAGCGTATTCGGGGTTTAGCGCGATCGCTCGGTGCAACAACTCCACCGCTTCGGTCGGTCGCCCGCCGTTGGCGATTGCGAGACCGAGGTTGTTCAAGCCGCGCGGGTCGTTCGGTTTCAATGCGACGTAGCGGCGAAACTGCTCGATGCCTTCGGTGATCTGCCCCGAGCGCAGCAGCACGTCGCCGAGGCGGTTGTAGGCATCGGCGTGTTGCGGCTCGATGCCGATCGTTTGCCGGAACGATTCCGCAGCCACGCCGAGTTCGCCGAGTGCGGTGTAGGCCAAGCCCATGTTGAAGTAGGAACTCGCATGGTTGGCGTTCCCGCGCAGGCACGATTGATATTCGGCAATCGCTTCGCGGAACTGCCCGACACGCCGGTAGAGGTTGCCGTAGTTGTAATGCGCGTCCGGGTAGCCGGGGCTGGCGGCCAGGCACATCGCGTAACACTGCGCGGCTTCGTCGAGTTTCTCTTGCCGAACGAGCACCGCGCCGAGGTTGCAAAGCGTCGCCGAGTGGTTCGGCAGCTTCTGCAAAATCGAACGGTACATCTGCTCGGCCGCAGGGAGATCGCCCGCCTGATGCAACTCGACGGCAGCGGCGAACACCTGGGTAATGTCGGCCACGGGTCACCTCGCAAAACGGTACGGGTGGCGTAAAAAAACCCGGCACCGGGCCGGGTTACGGAAATTCAACCGACCGCCTCGGCAGTCAATTACTCGCCGACGTAGGCCAGCAAACCGATGAATCGCGCCCGCTTCACGGCGGCGGACACCGCACGCTGATACGTCGCACACAGCCCGCTACGCTTGCGGCTGAACATCTTGCCTTGGCCGCTGACCATCTTCTTCAGCGAGGAGACGTCCTTGAAGTCGACGAACGCCGGGCGTGGGCATCCTTCCTTCGTACAAAACCGACAGCGGGTTCGACCCTTGTTGCTCGACGTCTTCCGAATCATCGCTCCCACCTGTCTTCGCATCGTGTAAAAGTAGTTGCCCCAAATTTTCGGGAAACGCTAGTTTAGTCATCTGGCAAGGCATGGCAAGACGCGCCCGTTACGAAATTCGCGAGGTTCCCGTGCGACACTTACTCCTCCTCTCGTTCGTTGCCTACGGATTCCCACAGTTCGCCACGGCCGAAACGCCAACCGAGAAGCTCTTTGCCCGCGACAACCTTTGGGCGTGGTGTATCGTGCCGTTCGACAGCAAGAATCGCGGGCCGGAAGATCGCGCGGTGATGCTCCACAAACTCGGCTTCAAACAGTTTGCCTACGACTGGCGCGCCCAACATCTCCCGTCGTTCGACGACGAAATTCGCTTTCTGAAACGCGAAGGCGTCAACCTGAGCGCCGTCTGGTTTCCGGCGAGCCTCGACGAGAACGCGAAGGTGTTGTTGGCAGCGTTGGAGAAACACAAAATCCACACGCAACTCTGGGTGACGATGAACGGCGGCGCAGTCGCAACCACTGCCGACGAGCAGGCGAAGAAAGTCGAGCAGCACGCGGCCGCGCTCCGCCCCATCGCGGAGGCGGCAGCCAAGATCGGATGTACCGTCGGACTGTACAACCACGGCGCGTGGTTCGGGGAACCGGAAAATCAACTGGCGATCCTCGCGCAACTGAAACTGAAAAATGTCGGCCTCGTATACAACTTGCACCACGGGCACGACCACCTCGACCGCTTCCCGGAACTACTGAAGAAAATGCAGCCGCACCTCTACGCACTCAACCTCAATGGCATGGTGAAGGATGGCGAAAAGAAGGGGAAGAAGATCCTCGTCCTCGGCCAAGGCGACCTCGATTTGAACCTCCTCAAAACGATCGCCGCGAGCGGTTACACCGGCCCCATCGGCATCCTCGGCCACACCAGCGACGATGCCGAACAACGCCTGCAAGATAACCTCGACGGCCTCGATTGGCTTCTGCCACAACTCGATGGCAAAGCACCGACCGCAAAACCAAAACCGCGAACGGGCGGCTAGACTTCACACGGTCGGAAATGACACGTCAGTGGTCTAACAAACCATTCTTGTTAGCCCGACGCGCTAGTGCGTCGTCACGGCTAAGAATTGGGGTTGGTGAGCTTGGGGAATTGCGGGGATACTTCCGACACAAGGAGGATTCCCATGAACAAGAAATACGTCGTCCGGTTGTCGGACGAAGAGCGTGGCGTTTGCCAAGAGATCGTTAAGAATCTCAAAGGATCGTCGCAGAAGTTTCGTCGTGCTCAGATCCTGCTGAAGGCCGATGCCGATGGTCCGGAGTGGACGGATGCGAAGATCGCCGACGCCTTCCAGTGTCGAGTGCAAACGGTCGAGAATCTTCGCAAATGCGTGGTCGTCGAAAGCTTCGGGCGGGCGTTGGACGGCGAGAAACGTGCGGAGTCGCCCACGCCTTGCAAACTCGATGGCGAGGCCGAAGCGAAACTCATTGCCATGCGATTGGGTCGGCCGCCGACGGGTTACGGACACTGGACATTGCGGTTGCTCGCCGACGAGATGGTGGCGTTGGAAATCGTCGATTCGATCAGCCACGAAACGGTTCGCAAGACGCTAAAAAAAACGGCATGACCAAGCGGAAGATCGAGTATTGGGTGATTCCGCCGAAGCAAGATGCCGAGTTTGTCGCCTGCATGGAAGACGTGCTGGAAACCTATGCAAAAGCGTTCGATCCGAAGCATCCGGTGCTTTGCATGGACGAACAGCCGGTTCAATTGCTCAAGGAAACTCGGGTGCCGATCGCCGCGACGAAGACGCACGGCCGGCGTGTCGATTACGAATACGAACGCAATGGTACGGCGAGCATTTTTATGTTCGCCGAACCCCTTTCCGGCTATCGCCAGGCGACCGCGCGCGAACGGCGGACCAAGAAAGACTGGGCCGTCGAAGTCGCGCAACTTCTGGATGGGCGTTATGCGGATTGCGAGCGAGTGACCCTCGTTCTCGACAACCTCAACACGCATACGAAAGGAGCGTTCTATGACGTGTTCGAACCCGACCGGGCGCGAGCGTACGTTAAACGAATCGAATTTTGCTACACTCCGAAACACGGCAGTTGGCTGAACGTCGCCGAGTGTGAATTGAGTTGCCTGACGAGCCAGTGTTTAGGCGACCGTCGCATCGGAGAACTGAGCGAATTGCAAACGGAAATCGCCGCTTGGTCCGAGAAGACCAACGCCAAGCAACGCGGCGTCGACTGGCAATTCAAACTCGCAGACGCACGCATAAAGTTAAAGCGACTCTACCCCAAAACCAAGACTTGACGACGCACTAGTTTTGAAGTTGCGCCAAATTGCAGTTCCGACACGGGTTTTTGGAACACCTGCGTTTCCAAATGCCAGTCTTACGGCCTGTCGGGCCGGTTCTGTCAGCCCAGGTCGGAGCGAGCAAAGCGAGCGCAGGCCTGGGTATCGTTGTTGGAATGTCCATCGGCCCTGAAAGGGGCCGTTCACGGTGCAGTGCCCGCGCGATCCA
>JAYVXI010000213.1:0-13243 GCA_043785305.1 Limnoglobus sp.
ACCGAGACACTGGCCGGCTGGCACTGGGTCGCGTTCGCAGGGCTGTTGCTCCGCCGCATCGCCAATTTGGCGAGCGAAAGTACATAACAGGCTCTAGCGCGTTCGCTGTTTCGTAGCGGCGGGCGCGGTCTTTCTCCAGTGCCTTCATCGCGATCCAGTCGAGTTCGCCGCGAAACTCCTTCGACAACTTCGCGGGTTCCATACCGCGTATCGCCGCGATGCTCGGTTTGGCATCGAGCGAACTGAGGCGCGTGCTCGGCGTCGGCGCTTCCTGTTCGCGGATGATTCGCATCATCTCGTCGCGTGCCACCGTCTTCATCGTCTCGCGGGTGATCGGCGTCGTGCCCGTCAGCAGTTCGTACAGAATCACGCCGAGCGCGTAAATGTCGGCACGGGTATCGACGTCGAGCGCGTTGAAACTCGCTTGCTCGGGGGCCATGTACAGCAGCGTGCCGACTACCGCTTCAAACCCCGTGAACAGCGTATTTTCCGTCAGTGGCACGCCGTTCGTGGCCTTCGCCAATCCGAAGTCGATGACCTTCGGCACCGGCTTGTCGTCGTGGCTTTCGACGAGGATGTTCGACGGTTTTAAGTCGCGGTGGATGATGCCCTTTTGGTGCGCGTGTTGCACCGCACTGCATATCTGCGTGAACAATAGCAAGCGTTGCGGGATGTTGAGTTTGTGCTTGTCGCAATACGCCGTCAGCGGGATGCCCTTCACGAGTTCCATGACGAAGAACGGCGCATCGGAATCGGTCGTGCCCGCATCGAGTAACTTCGCGATGTGCGGATGATCCATCATCGCAATCGCCTGCCGCTCGGCCTCGAAGCGGGCGAGAATCGTTTGCGATGTGACACGATCGACGCGAATGAGTTTGACGGCGACGCGACGTTTCACCGGCGCGGTTTGGTCGGCCATCCAGATCGTACCCATGCCGCCTTCGCCGATTTGTTGCAGCAACTTGTACTTGCCCGCAATGATCGTCCCCGCCATCGCCGGAGCGACCGGAGCCGGCGAGGCTTTCCAGTCGCCGGTATTACTGGCTTCGATCGACGGCTGAAAATACTCCGCGCCATCGAGGGGAACGTGTGCCGCATCTTCCGCCATGACGATGAACCTCCTGAACCTAGTAGCATGATTGTCGAGGAAGGAGCGTCACAAATCCACACAAAAGTTTACTTATTCGCCGCGCCGGTATCGCGGGCGGTTCCAGTTCCGCTTGCGTCGTCGCTTCCCGTTGGCGTATAGTCCGTAAAGTGGCAACCTCAACGCGGTTGTGCCGTGCCACTGGGAAGGAACCCGTATGGCTTTGGCAGTCCCGCCCGATGGCGGATCGGCGCAGGCGGAAACCCGTCGGTTGCCCCGTCGCGCCACGGCCACGTTACCCGTTGCCCAGCCGAAACTTACGGTGGTGATCGTCAACTTCTGCCAGTGGCAAAACACCGCACGCCTTACGAAACAGTTGCGACGAAGTATTGCCTGCCGCGAAGGTCTCGCCGAGGTCGTCGTCGTCGATAACGATTCGCCGAAGTCTCGCATCGCCAACAAATTGCGTAAATTATCAGGCGTGCGAATGCACCAGTTCGACCGCAACACCGGCTTCGCCACCGCCGTAAACAAAGGCGCAGACATCGCTTGCGGCGACTGGGTGCTGCTGCTCAACCCCGATGTCACCGTGGCCGATGGCTTCCTCGACGACCTGATTTCGGTGGCCGAACGCTATCCGCAAATCGACGCAAACACGGGCGTGATCGGGCTGAAACTCCACAACCGCGACGGCACATTGCAAGCCTCCGCCGGTACGTTTCCGACCTTCCTCGGCACCGCCACACGCCTGGCGTTACCCCGATCGCGACGCAAGTGCCAGCATCAGAACGGCGAACAACCGCAGCGAGTCGAATGGGTAACCGGTGGCTGTATGTTGTTGCGCCGCAACTGCTTCGAGCAACTACGCGGCTTAGACGAACGCTTCTTTTTATACTACGAAGACGTCGATTTCTGCCGCCGTGCCACCGAAGCGGGTTGGTCCGTGTGGTACGAACCCTCGCTGAGCGTGACGCACCACTGGCCGCTCCACGCCCGAAACGTGCCCGCGCCGCTCCGGTTAATGACGCGCCACGCCTTACTCACCTACGCCACAACGCATTGGCCACGTTGGCAGTTACGACTTCTCGCAAGCGTCGTAAAACTCGAGTCGCGGCTCCGCAGCGCGTTCGCAAAACAACGCGGCGACACGGTCGCCACCGACTGTTACCGCGAACTGCGTCACCTCGTCAGCGACCTACTCCAGGGCGACACCGCAGCCGCCGACGTCCGCGTAAGACGTGCCGCCAGCTACCTTTCCGCAATCTCCGCCGCACAAGACGACCGCACGACCGTATGATAGACCGTACGAAACGGAGGTGAACATGAGTGCGATCGGTCTGGACGAATCGGAATGGCGAGATGACCCGGAATCGATCGCGAAATGGATCGCGATTGTCGAGAAAATCGAACCGCTGGTTTGGGCAGACGGGGAACTCGAAGAATACGAGCGCTACCGTCAAGCAACTCGGGCATTCAACATCGAAGCCGTTCGGAAACAAATGGAAGACATTCGCGACGGTTGAGAACTGGACGACATGATGCTCCCTTCGCTTTCCATTGTGATCCCGTCGTTTCGTCGCACCGATTTACTGCGCACCTGCCTCGCTTCGGTCATTCACGAAATGCCTGCCGATACGCAAGTCATCGTCGTCGACGATGGCTCCTCGGGTGAAATCGTAACCCGTGTTGCGGCCACGTTTTCTGGCGTGCTGGTCATCCGTCATGCGCGCTCGAAAGGCTTCTGCGCGGCGGCCAATGCCGGAATTCGCGCCGCAACGGGCACGATTGTCGAACTGCTCAACGACGATACCGAGGTGTGTAAAGGCTGGGCGGATCATGCGTTGCGGCAATTCGAGAATGCGCAAATCGCAGCGGTTGCGCCACTCGTTCTGAAGAACGAACCGTCGCGCCGGGAAGCAGGCTTCGCGCCGCGGATCGATAGTGCGGGCGATGTCTACGACTACGGCGGGTTCGCCCGAAAGCGTGGCGACGGCAGCGTTTGGGATGCGGCATCCGCATATCGACAACCCGGCCCCGTCTGGGGCGTGTCGGCCACGGCAGGGTTTTATCGCAGGCAGGTGCTACTCGAAACGGGCGGTTTCCCCGAAGATTTCGTCGCCTATTTTGAAGACGTCGATCTCTCACATCGCATTCGCAAAGCGGGTTATGAGATCGTTTACGAACCGCGATCGACCGTCTGGCACTGCGTGTCCGCCTCCTACGGACAGACGCCGAACCGCCAACTCGTCGAGCGACAATCGCGAAACGAGGAGCGCGTGTTCTGGCGGAACGTGCGTGGCCGCCAGCGTTTACGCTACCTGCCCCGGCACATCGCCGTACTCGGCGGAAAAGCGATCCGCCGCTGGCAAGAAGGGCAACTATTACCCTGGGCATTCGGCCGTTTGCGAGCGATTCTCCCCGGCGGATAGTGGCGAACTCGCCAGCATCGCGATGGATACCGCACCGTATTTACCACCGAACCTGCGAGATTCTCTCCGGTTCGCCGCCGGGTTTATCCTGGTGGGATTTTGTTCGTTGCGGATGCGTAGTTCTGCTTCGCTCGAAGTACCAGAGATTTCCACTCGTCCGACATCATCGTGTTTCGGTCGAGTGTCAGAATCGGGCCAACGGATGGCGACCAAATCCCATAGACTTGATCGATTGTCTCATCGAATACCCACCATCAAATATCAGAGCCGCCAGAACGATGGATGGTTGCAGGGAAGCCCAGTACAAAATCGCAATCGATTCGCGGACGAATTCCAGCACACTCTTCACCGTCTTCTCGAGGAGCATCACTCGAATCGCAAGACCTTCTTCGTCGAGGCGGAACCGCACCCACGAATCGTCCACCGGCACGAAGACATTGGTAGCTTTAGCTGCGCAAGCTCGTCGTTTTCGAGTTTGCTGTCGTCGACGGGGTGAGCTTCACTTCGATCATGGCCACGCCGGCGGGGAAGGTCAGGCTGCCGCTGGATGCGAGGCCGCCGGATTTTGATGTCGCGGTATAGTCGTCGTAAAACGTTGCGGGGTCGGTCAGGCCGGTCGGGTCGAAGGCGTAGTTGATGGTCAAGGTTTGTGGCAAGTTGACGTCGTTACGCAGGATGCGATACATGCCGCTGCTGGTCGCGAGTTCGCTGGCGTTCGGGTCGGGTGATGTGATCGAAATGACGGTTTGCGGCGGCGTGCCCGCATCGGAAATGGGCAGCGTCACCGAAATCGGTCCGTTGTTGCTCGATGGCACGATGCTCTGATCGTTGGGAATCAAGGCGAAATCGACCCATTCGCCGTTGTCGTACACGTTATCTTCGAGTGGCGATATTTCGACTTCGTAGCCATCGACGTAAACCATACTTGAGCCGGGCGGCGAGAGAACCACGGTCGTGGCTTGCTTGGTGGCGGTGTAGTCGATGCCTGCGCGGGCGGTGCCGCCGAGGGCAAAATCGGGGAACGGCGGCGGCGTCGGGATCGACTGCGGCGGCGGTCCGTTCGGGTAGGCGTAGTAGCGACTCACCACAAATTGCCCCTTACTGCCACCTTCGTTGAGCGTATTTCCCACCGGGTCGACGCGACGAAACATATGAAGCGTACTTTATATTGCGGATTCAAAATTTACGGCTTCTTCGGCTCTTTGGCTTCCTTGATGGCGGCTCGCAGCGTTTGGACGATTTCCTTGTCCGGTTCGGTTGTCAGGTGCGTTTCCACGGCCTTGATGTGGATCGGATTGAGCGTCATGTGGTACATCGCGATGGCGGCAGTCCGACGGCACGCGACGTCCTTGTTGTTTCGCACGTGGTCGAACAGCCACGTGTAGGTCGACTCTTCGTACGTGCTCCGCCCGGCGATCAGGCCCACGCGGTAGATCGCGTCCAGACGAGCCGCCCGCGGCCAGTCGGCGTTCGCCGCGGCGGCCTGCGCGAGTTCGACGAAATGTTTCTGGGGCAGTTCGCCACTTTGCGAGGCACTATCGATCCGCTGCATTACCAAGTACGCATCGTAATCGTTGAGCTTCCCTTCCACCCACGTCTGCAACAGTGCCTTGCGAACTTTGGTCTCGTACCAGATTTTCTGCTTGCTTTTAACGAGAATCTGGTCCAACGCGATTTGCCCCGCAATCGGCTGAACGAGGTCCGGTTCATCCGCAAGGTCGTCCAATACCTTCCTCGCGGCGTCTGTATCGGTCGCACCGAGTTTACGCACCGCCCAAGCGGACACTTCGGGCGTGCGATGCGTCAGCAAACCGCGCAACATCGGAACGCGATCATCGGGTTTGGCTTTGTCGATCTTTTCAATCTCGCCAGCCATTATTATGTGCTGATCGTAACGATTGTCATCGGGGTCCGATTTGAGCGACCGATGTCGAAATGGCAAGAGATTGTCATGACGAGTAAACAAACCGCTCGCAGTTTGATTCAACGACCATAACCCGACGTCACCCACTTTCATCTCAACTCGCGCAGCAATCGACGCAGAGACAGGGCCTAAATTATAGTGGTCTTCAAACGTCATGCCTTTCAATCCCCTGTCGCCCGCGTAGACATCTGTGACTCGCATCGTCGCCGAAACGTCGCCACTCGACATACTTTTACCGACGGCTATTACCTTCGCCCGCACCAGCGAAACGACGGGTTGCTCGGCGGCGCTCGACACCGGCGCGGAGTCGAACACGGCAAAGCAGATTGCCGAGGCGATCGCAAGTGGGCCGATGGTTCGCATTGAAGTCCCCTGTTCGGAATCGGGCTGATCGGGAGGACGAAAGGCTACTGGTCGACGGTGGACCAAGTCTGCGCTATGAGCGCGGCGTTTGCGGTATCTCCTGTTGTAACGGGAACGACGTCACCATTGACGACTTCGGCGAACAACTTGTCGCCATTGTTTTTCGCCGTGGTTGCCGCTGTCCACGCTCCAGCGATTAAACTTCCCGAGCCGTCGAAATACCACGACGCTTTCTCGCGCTGAGTGTACACCTTATCGGAATCCAGGATCGCTTCCTTCGTCCGTACGGCACAGTACAAATTGAAGTCCAGCCTGATGGCGAAACGATCCGGCAGTTTGGTCACACCTTCAAATGTCAGCGCCATTGTATCCGTCCCTGGTATTGACGGTCTGTCCGACGTGTCGAGATTGATGTTTTCTAGGAATGCCCCTGCAACCGGGTCGAATCCGTGATTATATACTGATTGGACGCCAGCTTGATTGTTGCTGTCATACCAAGGGGGAGTGCTGGCTCCCGGTACTTTGGTGATTGTATCCAGCCACATTTTGTTGGACTCAAGGCTGCCGAGTCGTCGCTTCGGAATTGTAAAACCATCGTAATCAGCATGGTCTTTGGTAAATGCGCCATTCTGAATCATTCCGACCTCGACGAATCTGACACCACGCATGCTTCCGCCTACCGCTGGCCCTTGCATCTTGCGAATTCGAAGGATTGCACCCATCGCCACTTCAGTGCTGGACAGGATTAGCCGCGGATCCATGTTGTACTGGGTCGGAGGATTGCCGTAATCGATATGGTTATTCAGACCCAGCACCTGTTCGAAGCTGACCTGGACCACATTCACTTCGCGATCCACGAAGAAATTCTTACTTGAGCTGGGCGTTACGCGATATTTGCCAACGATCGGGCCACCATCCCAACGAATCCTGGCTGTCGTTGTCAAATATGGATTATCGGCGTAAGTTGAATGCACAATTGTTGATCCAGACAGACCTGTAAAACTTGCTTGTTGTTCAGATCCAAATGGCGTTCTCGCTTCATATGAATAAATGGAGTGTCCTGGCACATTCATCGCTCCCAACACTTCGTAGACGGTGAAGTTCACTTTGTCCATCTCTTGTGGAACGGCATTAGCTGCCGCATCGGTCCATTTGAGTGAGATTTCTTCGGCTGCCATCGAAGAACTGATGCCCAACCCCTCTACCCAATAAGGCGACCTTATGTTAGTCGGGACTTCCACCCCGGAAACCACAGCACCGTCTTTACCTGCCGACTTCCAGATGTGGATTTTCGTGCTCGTCCATTCGAGCGTGAATTTGCCTACCTTACCTTGTGGCACGACGAAACCATGAGCTGTAATCAAAATGAGATCGTTTTCGCCAACGACTTTCTCATTCTCGTCCTTGTCCAGCTCGTGAACCAAACTCGTTGCCTGATTTCCGTCGAAGTTGTAGTTGTCGTTATCGTTATTGACCGACACCCAGCCACCGGGGGTCTCTTCTTGGTCATCCTCGACTGCGGCCCCGTTCGAGTCGACAATGTCGAGCTGGCCCTTTGGCTTCCGCACTTTATCCACAATCAGAATCAGTGCCTTCGACTTCGCCGGATCGATGACATAATTGCTTCCCGACAGCAACTTGAGCTGCGCAAGCTCGTCACTCTCCAGTTTGCTATCGTCGACGGGCGTGAGTTTGACTTCGATCATGGCGACGCCGGCGGGGAAGGTGAGGCTGCCGCTGGATGCGAGGCCGCCGACACCGGAGGTTGCGGTGTAGTCGTCGTAAAAGGTGGCGGGGTCGGTCAGGCCGGTCGGGTCGAAGGCGTAGTTGATGGTCAGCGATTGGGGCAAATTCACATCGTTACGCATGATGCGATACATGCCGCTGCTGGTTGCGAGTTCGCTTGCGTTCGGGTCGGGCGCTGTGATTGAAATGACGGTCTGTGGCGGCGTGCCCGGATCGGAAATGGGCAGCGTCACCGAAATCGGTCCGTTGTTGCTCGATGGCACGATGCTCTGATCGCTTATCGGAATCAAGGCGAAATCGACCCATTCGCCGTTATCGGACACGCCATCATCGAGCGGCGTGATTTCGACTTCGTAGCCATCGACGAACACCATGCTCGAGGCAATCGGTGGCACCACCCGCGAGGTCGCTTGCTTCGTCGCGGTGTAATCGAGGCCCTCGCGTGCCGTGCCACCGAGCGCAAAACCGGGCAGTGGCGGCGGCGTCGGGATCGACTGCGGCGGCGGTCCGTTCGGGTAGGCGTAGTAGCGACTCACCACAAATTGCCCCTTACTGCCACCCTCATTGAGCGTGTTTCCCACCGGATCGACGCGGCGAAACACATTGATCCACGGCTCCGGACCGCCGATGCTGTAAATCTCCACCGTGTTACTCGGCGAACCCATAATCTCATAGTTCGACGACGGCGTAATCGTGACAGTCACCGGGCCAGATGTGGGCGGCGGACCGTTGGTATTCATTGTGAGATTCACACTCACTTCCGAAATTCCCGGCAGGAACGTCGCACTGGTATTGCCACCATATCCACCGCCCAATGTATAACCGCTCGCAGTGCTACCGACAGTATAATTCACAGTCAAATACGAATCGGCCACCGTACGCTTGAATACATACAGACCCGCATTCGATCCGGGCTGCGCCACCAAGTCGCCTTCGCCGAAATACACTTTCTGCACCGGCGCGAGGAACGGATCGTTATCCGCAATTAACAGTTCGGCGACCGCATATTTGTTGGTTGAAGCATTATATTTGCTATCGATGCCGACGACGCGAAGTTGAACGAGTTCGGTACTTTCTGGCAGCACATCATCGACCGGAACGATCGGTATCGTTACATAAGTTTCGTTCGGTGCAAATGTGACTGGATACAGACTCTCCGTAACCGAGCCGCCACCCGTCATATAGGTGACGGTTTCAAGTGGTAATTCGCTATAGTCGATCTTGTTGGTTGCCGAACCGGCGGTGGTTTCGATCCGCACGTAGGTCGTCAGCGCATCGGTCGTACTTCCACTGCGACTGACGCGGAACAGCCCCGTCGAGGTTCCCGGCGGCGATTTCGCCTCGGCCGCGGTCGGGTCGATCGCTTCGATGCCGACTTCGGGAAGCGGGTCGCCGTTCGCCGCCGTTTGCGCGACGTTCAGGCTCCAGGTGTGATCGTTGTAGTCGTAGTCGGGGGTTGCGCCGGGCATACCGGCGAGGTCTTCGAGTTGCAACACGGTGGCGCTGCCGACGATGCGGAACGCGGCCCCGGTACCCGATGTGGAGGTGGGGCCGAATGTGTACGTGTGCGTTTGACCACTATATGTGACGGCGACATTGCCAGTGATCGCGAGCGAGACGGCGTCGTTGGCGGTGGGCGCAGTGACGCTGGCGGTGCCGACGACCAGCGATTCGGTGATGGTCGCATCGGTGCTGCCGGGGTTCGACGACAGCATCTCGACGTGCCACGTCGCAGGCACATCGCGCGACTCGAGCGGCACGAGGTTGAGCCGGTACGAGTGTTTTTTCGATGTCGGCTTGCGAAAGCGTGCGAACATGGTTCACTCGGGAGAGAGTTACTGGCACAATCGTACCCACCCGACTCGTCGGATGTCAAACGGATTCGCGGAAAGATTTCGCAAATCCTTTCCATTTCGTGCGTACCCACACGAATTTGTAAAGTCAAAAAATCCAACGCGATCCGACGTAAGTCGACTTTTGCATCGTGCGCGAAGTGTCGTGAAAGTGTCTCCAAGTGTCGTGGTCGGTCGATTTTGTGTCGTGGTCGGTCGATTTTGTGTCGCACTCGGTCGATTTTTGGTCGGTAGTTGCGCCGGTTCTCGCATCGATGACCATCGGCGTAACTCACGATGCGAGTGCGAGATGCGGAATACGGATCGGTGGATTGCGATCGAAAACGCGATGTTTCGGGCCTCGAAAACCGAAAAAACACCCGAAAAGACGGTTTTGGATCGCCCGCAATTGTGACTTACGTCGATTGTCGACGCTCATTCGCACATTCATTGCTCGCCCGATCGCGATAGTTTCGATCGTTGAAAGCGGAAAGCGGTTTCCCGCATATGATGCCAGGGTGACGTTCACACTGCCAGGGAAGGGAACTGCGCCCGATGAGCCAGCGCATCGCGATCTACCACAACCGGTTCGATCCGCCGACCGTCCACCATCGCCACGTTGCCGAGCGGTTGTCCGAAACATTCGATCGCGTGATCGTGGTTCCGAGCGGGCCGCGATGTGGGCCGCGTGCCAAGCCGGGGGAAATCCCCGATAGCCGGGCGATCCATCGCGCCACGATGGCAGACCTGAACTTTCGCGGTCTGAAGAAGTGCCTCGTCGATCTCACCGACCTCGAACGCCAAGAGTTTACGCCACCGGTGGCGCTCGCCGAACGCTACGCGATTGCCAACTCCGAAGTCTGGCACGTCGTGTCCGCCGACTGGATTCGCGACGGCGCGACGGCTAATTCGGTGATTCAAAAAGAGTGGGATCGCGGTGCGCAGGAGTGGTCTCGCTCGGGGTTCGTCGTGCTGCGCGAACACGGTGAGCCACTCGAAGAGGCCGACCTGCCACCGCGGCACGTGCTCCTCGAACATACCGCGCACATGCCGGGCAACACGATCCGCATGATGCTGACGCAGTGGGAGCCGGTCGACGATTATCTGCACCCACCCGTCGCGGCGTACATCCAGCGGCACGGGTTGTTTCGCGACGTGCAACAATCCGAACGCACCACCTTCAAACCGAGTGCGGCACAGTTTCAACTGTTCGTCGATGGCTGGAATAAAAAGTCCACGAACTACGGCCAGTTGCTCGCGCCGTACACGATTGGCGAGCCGACGATGATCGTCCCGATCGGCGGCGATGGCACGATGTTGCGGGCGATCCGCAAACACTGGCGCGACCGCTTGCCATTCTTCGGCATCAACACCGGTGGCCTCGGGTTTCTGCTCAGCGGTCGCGAAGTCACCGCGTTTTGGGAACAAGAACTGCTGCTTTACCACCTGCCATTGTTGCAAGTGCAAGCGGTGCTGTGCGATGGTACGATCCGCGACTCGGTTGCATTTAACGAAGCCTGGGTCGAACGCGCGACCGGCCAAACGGCATGGGTCCGCGTAACGGTGAACGGCGTCGAACGGATCCCGCAACTCGTCGGCGATGGCGTACTCGTTTCGACCGCAGCGGGTTCGACATCGTACGCCCGAGCCATGGGTGCCTCGCCGGTGCCGTTGAATACCGAAGTGCTGTTGCTCGTCGGCTCGAACGTGTTGAAGCCCGCGTTCTGGCGGCCTGCCGTGCTGCCACTCGATGCCGAAGTCGTATTAGAAGCCGTCGAGCCGAACAAACGACCGCTCCACGGCTACTGCGATGGCGAGATGTTCCCCGAACCAGTGCAAAAACTCACGATCCGCGTTAGCCGAACCGCTGCCATCGAACTCGCCTTCACCCGCGATCACGACCCGTTCGCGAAACTGGCGCAAGTGCAATTTCCAGTGAATTCAGGCGATTGAGTGAGTCATTCGTTCGGAGGCCGCGAATTTGCCCAAGTAAACTTGATAGGCCGGGTTGACATCGGAAACGAACTCGCTGGTCGCGGTCGTTTGCGTCGCGGCGGCGATATTGCTACAGCGAAGCAACTTGACGTGCGCAGCTATTAGTACACAAAAAGTTGGCCGTGTGGATACTCGCCGTTGTAGCCGCACGGAAACCGGCCCGCGATCACCAACTCCGCGAGCATGTAAAAGTAGCCGAGTGGCACCACGTCGCTATACTCGCACTCCATGCAAGAAAGGCGTACAATATCCAACATACTAAGTTCGGCGTTTTCTTTGTTCTTAAAATATCGTTGATACTCTGCGAGTTTAGCATCGATCAACGGTTTTGACGCAATCGACATTTCCCCGATAAGCGGATTCCAGAAATCTCTCCGTCGTTCATAATGTTCCCGGTCGAGAATCCCCCCAAAATAATTCGCCATACCATGGATCTCCTCTTTCCAAGGGTCGCCATCGGCGTGTTCGATGGCCTGCTCCCAAGTAGCAAGTAAAACGTGGTCTTTTAGCGGCTTTCCCACATTCGCAAACCACGTTGCGTCCTGAAGTCGCTTCAGATGCTTCGCTGTAACTGGTTTCATTTCAGGTGTCACCTATTTATTCGATTCCTGTAAGTCGCTTTAATCCATACTTTAATGAACTTTGAACCGCCTCAGATTTCTCATTGGTTTGCAATTTCAATAACGCTTGTAAGACACGTGGATCATCGAATCGACTTAATGCCGTGACGACTTCTCTACGAGCGAGTTCTTTCGGTTCGGCAAGTTGTGTCAGCAGCATGTCAATATCGTCGGGATCTTCAAAACGACCGAGCATGTAAGCGGCCCACATCCGTTCTCCGTCGTGGCCTTTCACCAAAGAATCGCGAAGTGCTTTATGCAGTTCCTCAGCGGGTTGCGTTTCCAGTAAATAAACGACAGAGAAATATCCTTCGTTCGCATAGCCGTACCCAAACGTTTTCAACACCGGTCGAATCAACGCCGGCTTCATCTCGGTCTCAAGGCGCTCCATCATCGCATCGTGCCATTCGGAATACTCGGGATGCTCTTCCAGTTGCAAGTCCGTCAGCATCGGCGTGACATTGTTGATTAGCTCAAATATACTCATTGGTTATGACCAGCTATTCCTTACCAGTTCCAGAAACTGCCGACCAACCTCCTGGATGAGTCTACGAGGAATCGGTTCAACAATTAACATTATTGCTCGCATAACAAGGAACAAAGATTGTCGAACGAATTGCAAATCAGAGTCAAGTTCTTATAGGTCGGAGCTTCCCCGATTTCCGCTTCGTAATCGTGATTCCAAAAGTAGATTGAACCCACGGCAGGACCGTCCACGGCCATGCAGAACAAGTTGCCGCCGGGATCGTGTGCGATCGGGATCAGTTCGAGCGGCACCCGTCCCAGATATCGCTCCATATAAACATTTAGATTTCCGGGCACCGCCGTGTCAACCGAGAGAAACCGTTCGAGCGTTTCTTCGTGCGATCCGTCCGCTTGCCATCTCACGACGTTATTCAACGGTTCGCCGCCGTTGTACAACAACAAGAATCGTTTGTAATCTTCGGGCAATTTCACATTGTACTGGACTTCAGCAGTTTGAATCTGCTCGTTCGTTGCTGGATTGCCCAGTTCCGTAAATTGAATCTTCGCCATCAAGATTTCCTCATTTTGGAATTGTGTAGAATTATTTGTATCTTTTTGCTTTGTCTGGAAATCTCTCTGTGTATACGGCAACGCCGCCCGTATGCCGAACTGCACCGTGTATATCACTAGAGCCTGTTATGTACTTTCGCTCGCCAAATTGGCGATGCGGCGGAGCAACAGCCCTGCGAACGCGACCCAGTGCCAGCCGGCCAGTGTCTCGG
>JAYVXI010000214.1:0-4192 GCA_043785305.1 Limnoglobus sp.
TCCCGCATTGATCGCGGGACTGCCTGTAAGCAGTGCCAACGTCTGCGAGAATCCGCCATTGTTCGCAAGTGCCCCGAGGTTCGGATTCGCCACCGTGAACGGGGAACCGGTCACCTTCGCGTTCCCGAGGTTGTTCAGCACGGCAGTCGAGACGATGTTCGGCCCGGTGCCGCTCACGTTCAAAGTACCGCTGACTTGGTTGTGAACCACATCGACCCCGCCCGTGGTATTCGCCAAAATGCTGTTGGCGACGGTAACGGTGGCAGACTGGCTCGCGGTCACCGTACCGACGTTCTGCGTCAGCGTGTACAGCGCCCCGCCGTCCGACGTGTTGGCCGTCCCACTACCGATGCCGACGACGACGGTATTCCCAGAGATCGTGACGCCGTTCAGGTTCAAGTCCCCATTCAGGTTGAATACTCCGCCGCCGAACGCGCCGCCCCGTTGACCGGCCCCGGCGGTCCCGATAGCGCCTTCGGAAACCCCGCCACGCGCGGTGTTTCCGGCGATCGTCGAGTTGACGATTGCGATGACTCCGCCCTGATTGAAGATCGCGCCGCCCAACCCTGCGCCTCCTCCGCCCGGTCCGCCGTTGCCGCCGCCCGACCCTGCGCCGAACGCGGGGAACCCGCCGCTACCGCCCCCGCCGCCCCCGCCACTACCTCCCCCGCCGCCGACCCCAACGCCGCCACCGCCACCGAACCCGCCAACACTGGCACCGCCGCCACCGCCGAACCCGCCGTCCGTACCGGTGTTGCCCGCACCGAAGTTGCCACCCGAACCACCACCGCCGAACCCCGCTGCCGCGCCGCCGGCGATACCGCCGTTCGGCCCACCACCGGTTGTACCCGGCGACGCCGCACCGACCCCCAAACCACCGCCACCGCCACCGAATCCGAGCCGGGAACTACCGCCGGCACCGCCCTGTGCTACGTTCCCCGTCAGCGTGCTGCCGTTGATACTCAACGTTCCCTGGTTATAAATCGCGCCGCCCAACCCGCCCGCCCCGCCGCCGCCGAACCCGCCGAATCCGCCGAGCGCGATACCACCCGAAAGCGTCAGGTTCTGGAGTGTCAAACTCCCAGTTGCGGTCACCTCGAAGAGGCGGAAGGATGCCGATCCCGATCGGGTGATCGTTTCGCCCGTGCCCTGGATGACGATCCCGCTGCTCACGATCAAACCGGTCGGCCCCGCGAAATTGCCCGTTGGGGGATTGAAGAATGTGGAGAGGCCGAACGACTGCCCGGCCACTGCGGGTGCAAATACGATGGTGTCGTTGCCCGTCGTGACGTTCGCCAGATCGACCGCATCCCGCAGGCTGCCCGCCCCGGCATCGGCGAGGGTCGTCACCGTGAATGTCGCCGGCACATCGCGGCCTTCCAGATATTCCACGCCGAGAAGCGGTTTGCGGTTCGAACGCCGCAACAGTGAGAGAGAATTGCGCATCGTTGCCTCGAAAAAGGGAAACTGTTCGACAGAAACAATCGCGCGGATCGGGCGACTCCACGCGATTGTGTTTATCAGAATAATCGGCAGCAACGGTAAAAGCAAACGGAATTTTATTGTGGATCGGTTGGTTAAAGATGTGTAAATAGTGCTCACGCAACGACGCCCCTTGTCAGCGACGCCGCCACGCATGATACCGTTTGCGTCATCGTGAAGGCAAGATCGGAAACCCTGGCTGTGCATAAGCTCCTGGTAGTCCTGGGGCCGCGAAGCCCGGCGGCATGCCCAATCCAGGCAAACCTGGAGCCACGTACTGCATTCCCAGTTCGCCGCCGTGGATTTGCTCGGCCGTGCGTGGCTGCGACTTTTGCTTTGGCAGATTCATCGGCTTGCGGAACGGCGCACGCTTCTTCGCGGGAACGGCTTCCGCTGGATCGACCGAGGTGTAGTTCCCTTCCATCGCGGTGCTGAACGCCTGAAAGTACAGGAACACATTATTAACTTCATTATTGCCACCACCACCGAATGCGGCCAGTTTCGTGTACGGATTCGGACCGCTCAATAGTGCACGGTAATTGAGAATCGTCAGACGATCTCCCTTGTTGCGGAACTGGTAACTGAACGGCAGATCGGTCACCATCTCGTTGAGGAACGGCTCGACCAAAGGGAGATATTTCGCAAATTCTGCATAATCTTCGCCGAGTTCGCGGCCGACTTTCAGATGCGTGACTTTCGCCGACGTGACGATGCCATAGATCGTGCCATTGCTGCTAAGCGAGATTTCGGCATCGGTTTCGATCTCGAATTCGATGCCCATAATGCTCGCTTCGATATTGCCGTGAACTTTGTCGTCCTCGAACGCCCAGGTCACGCGGCCGGTGCCGTAAGGCGCGACTTCGACTTCCTTGACGAACGTGCCGACGGGTAGCCGGATCACCGCTTCGCGCCGACGCTGGTTCGGGTCGGGCTTCGGGTCTTCGGGTTTCACGACGGGCTTCGGGGCCGGCACGGGCACGGCAACCTCTTCCTTGTCTTTGCCGAACGCGAGCGGGTTCGGTTTCTTCGGGCCGTCCGCCAAGGCCCATTGGGCGATCGTAAAGCCGACCAGCCCGGTCGCGATCAACGTCGCGGCCACTATCAGTTTCAGGTTCTTCCAGATCATCGCTTTTGCCACTCCTTGCGATAGAGATAGGGTTCGTTCCGTAATGCCCATAGCATTCGGGATTTCATTCGCGAGCACGGCGAGTGCCGCGTGGGCGGTCGCCCACACCCACGACGGCGAGACGCTGCGTGCCGAGTTTCCGGTGATTGCCAGCACGGTCGAAAGCACGACGCCACGAATCGCGAGTTGGCGTTGCAGCCGTTCGCGTGCCCGTGCCAACCGCGTCACAAGCGTGCTCGTCGGGCAGCCCAACCGCAATGCGGCATCCGCCGTCGAGAGGCCACCCGCGTAGCACAATTGAATCGGCAGACGGTACTTCTCCGGCAGCCGTCGAATTTCCTCGGCAAGCAGTTCGCTGCGTTCGTCGGCAACTAACTCGATCGCGGGAACATCCGATTCGAGCGGTCCGGCTTTGCCCGATTGTTGCCGCAACCGCCGCGCGACATTCTCAGCTACACGGTAAAGCCATGCAGCCAACGCCGCCGGTTCGCGAATCGAATCGAGCCGTTGAACGAGCACGAGAAACGTCGCTTGTGCAGCATCGTCGATGTCCGCATCCGAACGCAACCACGACCGGCACACCGCCCGAATCGCGGGCGTATGCCGTGCGACGAGGATCGCGAACGCCACTTCGTCGCGCGTCTGGCGGAACTGCATCAGCAGTTCGGCATCCGGACGCGCATCCGTAGGCAGACCGAGTATGGGGGCAGAAAGCCGCGTAGATAAACGCAAGGCGGTCCTTTCCGAATCCGTTCGAGGCAACCGTTACCAGTAAAGTGCAGGCTCCTGCCCGAAAGATTTCACGATCTTAACGATTGTACTGACAGGATGAAACACAAAATGTCGATTAACGGCACAGTTCCAATCGCCTCCGTTGTGGGAGGCACGTCTGATTAACTCCACGCACTTTCCATCCATCCCTGGACTTCTCGCCCCGGTGTCAGCTTCGGTTTCCGGCCACCTTGTCTCTTTTCTATTCGCGAAATCAAATGGATACGAGAACCGCAGTTTATCTTTCGCTCGGATACCGATGCGGACAACGCGGCAGTCGCGCCTACAATGTCGCGAATGGCATTCGTCGATTTCGTACGGAGTTCGCGCGTTGATGGAAAAGTCGCAGATTCAAAAAGTGCTCGTGCCGGGGTTGGCGGTGGCGTATGTCGCAAGCGATAATACCGTACACATTATGCCGCTGTTTCCGCTCTCCAAACATGTGCCGGTAACACGAAGCGAAATGGATGCAGCTTTCCCCGACCTCGCCTCGAGCGATGCTTCAAAGGCATTTCTCGCCGTGCGTTTGTTTGCTTCGGATGCGAAATTCTCGGTGCCCTATTTGCGCGAAAAGATCGCGCCGACGAAACTCCCCACCGACATCGCCGACACGATTGCGAAGCTCGATTCGCCGCAATTTGCCGAGCGCGATGCCGCCACCAAACGCCTCACCGAACTCGGTTCCGCCGCGTCCAAACCTCTTAAAGAGGAACTAAAAACGAGCGATTCGGTGGAAGTCCGCACGCGAATCGAGCAGATACTCGCCACCCACCATACGACTTCGCCAGACGATCTTCGCGCGCATCGCGCGCA
>JAYVXI010000215.1:0-13201 GCA_043785305.1 Limnoglobus sp.
TTTGCACGGTGTCGCGAAGTGTCGTGAAAGTGTCTCCAAGTGTCGTGAGAATGTCGTGGTCGGTCGATTTTGTGTCGTGGTCGGTCGATTTTGTGTCGCCACTTACGGCGAGTGTCGAATGGAGAGTCCTCGACGCAACCCACAATATGACTTTAGGATACGGCAAAAATACCACATTCCGATAAGCGATTTGCGATCAAAAAGCGGCATTTTGAGACCCAAAAAATGACAAAAACACCGTTTTTGAACCTCCGCAAATGTGACTTACGTCGATTCTGAACGCAAAAACACCCGATGCTCAGCGGGGGGGGCCGCTGAGCATCGGGTGTTTTGAGGTTAGCAGAAGGGCGAACGGGTTTGCCCTTCTGCGTGGGTGACATCACTTAGTGGCAGGTGCTGCAAGCTGGTGCTGCAGGGGCTGCACAACCGCAGTCGTTCGAACGACTACCGCAGAGCTTGCCCTTTAAACCGCCGAGTTTGCACTTGAGGCCACCCAGGCGAGCTTTGATCGAGTCGAGCAAACCTGCACGGCCTGCACCACTCGAGCCGCACGATGCACCGCACGCATCGCCACAGCCCGAGGCGGCTGGAGCCGCTGCGCCACAGCCGTTTGCTGCGCCACAGGCGTTAGCGACCATCACTTGCTTTTCCACAACGGTGGCGACCATCTTCGTGACGGTGACCGTTTCCGTGGAAGGCACTTGGACGCACACGTTGCGGGTCGCTTGGTAAGCGACTTGCTTCGGCACGCACACCGTGTAGGTCTCGGCGCGAGTTTCGGCGTGGCAAACCGTCTTCGTCACGGGAACCTGGATGGTTTCCGTCACGCAGCGATTGCGGGTCACCGGAACTTGCACGCACTCGGTCACGCACTCGAAGCTGCACACTTGCTTCGTAACGGGAACGCACTCTTTGACCTTCTTGCAGGTCGTGACTGGCTCGCACACGGTTTCGCAAGAGACTTGCTTTTTGCAGACGGTGACCGTCTTGCCGCAAGCTTGTGCCCCGCATGGATCGCAGAACGCCTTGAGGCGATCGTGCAGGCCAGGCCCGACGTGAACTTCGGTCGGTGCGTAGCTGACGTGTCGAACGGTCTTCGACTTCATCTCGGTGACCTGTTCGGTCTTCCAGTGCGTTTCCATCACCGTGACCGTCTTGGTGACCGGAACTCGCTTCGTCACGGTCCGCGATTCCATTACGGTTTCGGGGATCGACTTCGTCACGGTCCGCGATTCCATCACGGTTTCGGTCTTGGGGACCATCACGGTGACGTTGCGGGTACGCGCTTCGTTGGCGTTTTCGGTGCGGTAAGCCGTATACGCTTCGGCTCGCGTCTCGCTCTTCATCACCGTGCGAGTTTCTTGAACTTGCGTCGGCACCATAACGGTCTCTTTGACCGTGGTGTAGCTCGGTGCAGCGGCAGCGGCGGGTGCTGCTGTGCTACAGCCACCGGTCGTACCGGAAGCCATGGCCGAACCTGCTCCATCGCAAGGCGATGCCGCAGGGGCCGTTGCCCCACACGGACTACACCCAGCGCCTCCGCGGTTACCGAACAGACGCCCGCCGAAAGCGGACGCGTCGGCCGCGGTCACACCAACGGCTACGGCCGTTAGCATACAGACCTTCAGTCGGCGAACGTTCATCTCTGTCTCTCCTGTTCCGGCACTTCGAGTCGCTACTGCCAGCGTCTTTCCATTCGTCGCTGGGTAAAACCAGTTAGCTTCGTTGTGCTTGCGTAGGTTATGCCCCGCGAACGAGGTTTGGGAAAGAAAAACAGTGTGGAGAAGCCTGAATAAATCGCTAGTTCAGATACGAGTGTGGCAGTTGTAACTGCTCTATCTCTCAGGCAAACTGCGCCCTCTAAGCGAGCTTTCCGGGTGGAATTGGCGCGGACTGGAGAGTTTTTACCGATAGGGCCGGTTATCGCGCCTAAAAATCTGCACCATCGCGCCAGCAAGTATAACTTCAGGCACGGCGTTTGCGCCGAGACTTACCCACTTTTCTGGGTACTTTTTCGATTGCAGAAGGCGCGGACTGTCGGCAACACGAAGCGGTTATATCGTTTGTCGCGATCCAGCAAAGTCTCACTCGTCGTTGCCGTGGTACATGCCGAGGTAGCTGAGGTAGCGCCGTTCGGAGATGAACTGCTTGCGGACGGCCGCTTTCACCGCACATTCGACTTCGTGCGTGTGCGTGCAGTCGGGGAATCGGCAGCCCCGCACGTAGGGCCGGAACTCGCGGAAGAAGCCTTCGATTTCTTCCTTTTTCACGTCCCATAGCTGCAATTGCCGCACGCCGGGGGTATCCACCACCCAACCGCCGGTCTCCAGGCGGATCAGTTCGGCGGTCGTCGTGGTGTGCTTGCCCTTATGGTTGACCTCGCTGACGGCTTTCACGCGCAACGCCAAACCTGGCTCGATGGCATTCAACAAGGATGACTTGCCCACGCCCGATTGGCCGGAGAACACTGTGGCACGGTTGCGTAATAGGCCGATCAGCCTCGGAATGCCCATTCCCGTCTTCGCACTGGTCAGAATTGTCGGGATGCCGAGTTGCGAATACGCGCCGACCATCGGCTGGAGTTCAACGGGGTCGGCTTTGTCGATCTTGTTCAGGCAGAGAATTGGCTTGAGTTGGCCCTTTTCGGCTGCCGCGATGTAGCGATCGATCAGGTGCGGCTTCAGATCGGGTTCCACGAGCGAAACCACAATCGCAAGTTGGTCGACGTTGGCCACGAGCACGTGTTCGCGCCGCCGCGAAGCCCTTGTGAGTACGCCGTGCCGCGATTCGATCTTCTCGATCACGCCTTCGGGGATCGAAACGCCGTCTGCGCCGGTGGTTCGTGTGGTTTCGTCGCCGGGGCGAACCCAGACGTTGTCGCCCGTCGTTACGATGCTTCGCTCGTCGGTCATCAGGCTTTTCAGCAGTCGGCGTACGGTGCAACGGAAGGTGCGGCCATCGCCTAGCTCGATATAGCTGTACAACCCGTGGACCTTGAACACCCGCCCCGGCAGGCATTCGCTGGCACTTGCCCCTGGCATACCGGCTTCGGTGTCCGCATCGATGGTGATCGTCCGGTGGCGCGACAAATCCCCCTTCGCTCGGACTCGTTCGCCCGATGTGGCATCTTCGGTCTCCGCCGCATCTTCGGCGTATTGACGCGTAATGTCGTTGCCGCGTGGCGGCTTCGACATGTTCCGCCGCATCGCTACGCGGACCTTTTTCTTCTTCGCATCCATCTCGGCTCCGGGAATCGCAGCAATCGATCTCCCGTAATTCTACGAATGAGCGATTTCTCCTCGCCAAAATCGACGTAAGTCACAATTGCGGAGGCTCAAAAACGGTGTTTTTGTCATTTTTTGGGTCTCAAAATGCCGCTTTTTGATCGCAAATCGCTTATCGGAATGTGGTATTTTTGCCGTATCCTAAAGCCATATTGTGGGTTGCGTCGAGGACTCTCCATTCGACACTCGCCGTAAGTGGCGACACAAAATCGACCGAGTGCGACACAAAATCGACCGACCACGACATTCTCACGACACTTGGAGACACTTTCACGACACTCTGCGCACGACGCAAATTCCGACTTACGTCGGATCGCCTCCGATTTTTTGACTAACGGGAATTGTGTGGGTGAGACGGGATCGTTTTGTTAGCCCGACGCGCCAGTTTTGAAGTTGCGTGCGAGTCCTCGTCGAGGAATGTCTGGTTTCTCGTAGCCGAAGGTCACTGGACGCGCTCCGAATTAGCCGCTACGCAAAGCCTCCGCGTCGCGGCGAATTCGGAGCGCGGCGAATTCTAATTCGATCACGATTTCTTGGTACTCTCCCAGAGGATTTTGAGTGCTTCGCGGCCGGTTTGCAATAGTTGATGGATCGCTTTGCGGCCCGAATCGGCGGAGCCTTCTTTGTGCAGTACTTTGAGCAACAGGATGCCGCGTGCATCGTCCAGGACGCCGCCGAGTTGCGGGATGAGTCCTTCTTGGACGTTGAACTCGCGGCCCACCATTGCGCAGATTGGCACGGCGGTCGATATTCGCGTGCCGAAGACATCTTGTGCGGCTTTCACGCACTCGCGCATTTGCAGTTCCTTTGGGCGCGTGCCATGCAGCCAATCGTACGGCGGTGCCCATTCCGCTGCGGGCGATAGCAGATCGACGTGCGATAACGCCAAGACCACCGGTGGCATACGCAGATGCGGTTGGGCGGCGATCGTCTTGATGAGGCGATCCATCATGTCCACATCGGCACGCCGTGCGGCGGTACGTCCGTGGCTAACGAGCAGAATCACATCGGCCGCTTCAGCGGCACGATGCGCATCTTCAAATTCACTTTCCGATGGGCCACCCGCACCGTAGCCCGATGTGTCGATGACTGCGAAACCGGGCATTCCTGGCTTCCTTAGCTCGTAGCGCGTACCGCCGGTCGCAACGGGGACGACATCGGTGATCGCACGTTGTTCGCCGAGCATCGCGTTAATCAAGCTCGATTTCCCCGCCTTCACTTGGCCGATCACCGCAATCGTCAGCGACGCGGTGGCCGTCGGTTCTGCGGGATCCTCGACGGGCGGCGCTTCGTGTGCGGCCAGGAGTTCGAGATAGCGTTTGGCACCGACTTTGAGACGGCCGCTGTTCAGCTCGATGAGATACCGACCGACTTCGTGAATGTACGCGGTGTAGAACCAGACCATGACGTTTTCTTGGACGCGATCGAGTACCGAACCGCTCGCCTTCGAGGCTAAAAACTGCACGCCGGCATTGAGCGGGTTGATCGCCATGCGTGCGAGCCACGACAAATTCCACGCGCGTTGCCCCCAGTCGATCGCTTGGCGGGCCTGCTTCCACTGATCGACCGTAAAGATGTGGCTACCGGGTATGTACGAGTTCACTTTCTTCGTGAGGTCGTGCGTAATCAGTTCGCCGCACGCCAGAATCTCCGGCAACGTCAGGTGCCCGAACGGCTCTTTGGCACCGGGCCGATAAATGCGTGCGACATCGAGCGACATGCCAATGGCATCGTCGGCGTAACGCTTGCTGTCGGCCATTTGTTCGGGAGTAATTCGCAGAACCGTCGCGCCGCGTGCCTCGATGAGCTTCCACGCTTCGCGGTCGCGTTCCGTCCAGTAACTCGGAGCGGCATCGACGCCGGTTTTGGGCATTAAATTGGATTTGCGCCGCGTCCAATACCAGCCGAGAACGTAAGCGAGCGTCAGCGAGGCCGCCATCGGCCACCAGGCGATAAACGTCCAACCCGTAATCCAAAGGTGATAGCCGCCCACAATCGATAGAAACGCAAACGGAGCGATGGCGAGTATCGCAATGCAGAGGATCCGATACTTCGTCATCACTTCGCCTCGGTTTTCCAACGCTGTTCGACATCGCGGAGGGCATCTTGATAGAAACCCTTCAATCGCGCGGCATCGGGAATGTGGCCACTATGGACCGCTTCATAGTAGTAGCAAAAGGCGTGCCCAAGTGCATACGTCGAAGCCGCCGCCAGGCTCGAACCGACGACGGAACCGACGAACGGGATGAACTTTGCCACTTCGCGAACCGCCTGACGGGCGAGCAAGCCCATGCCGAGCGAACCGGCGAGTTCGAGGAATCGCACCGCCGACATTTCCTGGCCGTAAATCTTCGCCAAGTGGTACACCATCCGCGTTTGCACGGCCGGTAACAGCACCAGATCGACGAACGGAATCGGGATCGCCCCTGCCGTGGCGGCCAGCGAGGAATAGCCGAGAATCACCGGCCCTGCGTGTTTCTGGTGCAAATCCTTCAGCGTCGTCGTCAGTTCGGAGGCACGCGCCAACGACTGCCGATACGCCTTGGGCAGGAAGTTCAGGATCGTTTGTTTGAGATGTTCGCCGCCATATTCGGTATCGATGTAACCTTCTTCGGGCTTCGTCAGGTCGATTGGTACGATGGCATCGATGAGGCCATCGAATTGCCGGGCATGTTCGGCGATCAACCGGCGAACGGGGTCTTCCGATGTGGGATTCGGCACGAAATCGACGAACGGGTACGGCTGTTCGTGCGGTTTCGTTGGGTCGGCTTCGTGAGTACACGTCAGTGCGAGAATGATCGGCCGCGAACGATTCGCCGCACGAATTTGGCTCAGTCCTTCGCGCAGATTGCCTTGTGCCAGGTCGGTGAGCTTCGCGGTCACAACCATCACGTGCGCTTCGTTGCCGAACGCTTTGATGTCCTCAGCCGGATCGTAGCCGGGTTCGCCGAAACCGCGCGTGTCGAGGAACGTGCAAAGCGGGGCTTCGGCGATGGGGAAGGGGTACTTACGACTCGTTTTCGTACACGGCTGAAAGCCGTTGCCGATAGCGGCATCGTCGGCACCGGTGAGGTAGCGCACGATCGAGGATTTGCCCGTTTGGGTCTTACCGAACAGCCAAATAATCGGTGCCGGGACTTTGTCGCGCAGGTCGGCGAGCGCGACTTCGAGACCTTCTGGCGAAGCATCGGTGTTCCAAAGTGCTCGGACGACGCCCCACGCTTGCCGGAAGTGACTACCCCACATCGCAAACCCTCCATCAGTTGCCTGTATGATAGGACTTCCGATGGCGATTCTCTCGCGAAAAACTACTTCGTCTCTTTCAGCCGCAGGTTGCGATACTCCATCTGGCCGCGATCCGCTTCCAGGCCGATGCTGCCGGTTTCGGGGAGCTTCAACGCGGCCTCCAGGAGTTCGCCGTTGCAGGTGCAATGGGCGACTTTCCCCTTCACAATTACGACGATTTCGTTCCAGTCTTGTGGCTTGTACTTCTTCAGCATCTTGTACGGCCCCGCCACGAGGTAATCCCGCACCTGCAACTGCGGGGCACGCACGAACAACCCGCTATCGGCGTTCTTTTCGGCGCGAAATTCCAGCCGCAACTCGAAGTCGTTTGGGAACTTCGCGGTCGTCCACAGTTGTGCGGTGCCCTTCCCTGCGTTGACGACGATCATGCCATCTTTGGCGGAGTAGCGCTTGTCGGATGCCTCCGTTTTGCCGTCGAACGCCTCGAATTTATCCTTGGTCTTGTAGCCCCAACCGGTGAGATCTTTCCCGTTGAACAACTCGATTGTGCCCGCTTCGGGTTTCTCCTCTTTGGCAGAAACGGCCACGGTACAGATCGCGAACGCGAACAGGCTACAAATCAGCGAACGGAACATCGCGAAGTCCTCGAAAATGGCGGAGAGTCGGCATCACTCGATGCCAGAAATCAGAGTGGAACAGACGCAATCGAACTTTGCAAGCGCGAAAGACATCGGAATTCGAGTAATGGCGTTAGCCCAATGCCACCCTGCTCGCCTATGCGTTGTGTTTCGCGTTGAATATCCTGGTTACGGAGGGAACCCATGTCCGCGTCGTTCCGCCTACTGATTCTGCTCGCCGCCATTGGGGCTGCCGGGGGCTGGCTCGCCAACGTCACTCGCGCGCCTTCGGCCCCGCCCCCGCCCGATCAGCCGGTTGGTTCGATCGGGGACGCTCGGTTCGCCGCCGCGGCCCCGACTGGTGTTCACAAGCTGCTGGAATCGCTTGAAGGGTCGGATCAGGTACTTTCGCTAGAGAAGAGTTGGCACGGCCTGCACTTCGTTCTCACCGAGACCGCATGGGAAGGCCGCCCGCCGCTCGACTTCCTCGCAAGTGGCGGCGTCCCGGTCGGCGATGAGGATGTGGGATATGGCCCAGCACGTATTCTGGATCCCGAAGGCGTGACCGCTTTAGACGAGGCTCTGACGGAAATTGAGCAGTCGGATTTCCATCGCAACTTCGATCCGATTGCCCTCTCAGATGCCGCTATCTATCCGCAGATTTGGGATGAGCCGGTCGAAGATCTCAAGCAAGAATACGGCGGCTACCTGCAAGAAATGAAGGCCCACGTTCGTCGCGCCTCGAAATCCGGACAGGCACTGCTGGTGGCAATCCGGTAGATGCCGCGCCGCGAAGGCTTTGCGTAGCGAAGCGCCGGTCTTGAGATGCAGGCGTTTCCTTTACAATCGTGCGCTGGCGACGCCGGGTTTTCGAGAATGGACATTGTCAAAGCGAGTACCAGGGTTTGAATTGCGCAACTTCAAAACTTGTGCTTGCGGGCTGGTAACGTGTCATTTTCAACCGCTAAAAGTATATATCATTCGCATGGAACTCGTGGCACTCGGCGAAGAAGCGCTTCTCGCCTACTTCCGAGACGAACTGATGGCGGTGCGGTTCGGCGTCGCCCTGCGTGCGGCCAACCCCGATTGGCTATTTGATGTCGTACCGGCGTACGCCAGTGTCGGCGTGTTCTTCGATGCGCGACGGATCGACTCCGCCGAAGTGCAACGCCGTTTGAAGAAGCTCCGCTACCACGATGTGGATGCGTCGAGTGTCGGCGCAAGCCACATCATTCCCGTTTGTTACGAACGTGGGCCGGACCTCGTCCGCGTCGCCGAGTATGCGGGCCTCAGCACGGATCGCGTTATCGAATTGCATATGGGCACGGAATACGCCGTTTACGCCATCGGGTTCGTGCCCGGCTTCCCGTACCTCGGTTATCTGCCGCCCGAACTGTGCGGCGTGCCGCGGCTCGATTCTCCCCGTTTGCGGGTCGAACCGGGCAGCGTCGGCCTGACCGCGAAGCAAACGGGAATCTATCCCCTCGCGCGCCCCGGCGGCTGGAACTTGGTCGGCACGACGCCGCTCACCTTGGTCGACATCGCCGATGGATTCTTCCCAATCCGCGTCGGCGACCGAATGCGATTCGCGCGAATCGATGAGCGCGAGTTCGCCAAACGCGAAGGGGAACGATATTTTGTCGCAGGCGACGAATGTCCGCCGCAGGCGAAACTGTCCCATTTGAGCAGCAATCAACAGACGAAGCACAAAGGAACAAAACAATAACCGCAGAGCGAGCTGAGTTCGCAGAGAAGAGAAATCATAAAGATTTACTCCGCGGACTCTGCTCCCTCAGCGTTAAAAATCTTACCGCTGATCGCTGTCCCTTCTCACTCCCCCTCGAACTCCGTCGTGCCGCCGGCGAGGGTGCAGAACGCTTTCAGCACGCCGGGGTTCGTCATTTCGGTGAGGAACTTTTGGCTGCCATCGGCGAAGGCGAAGTTGGCTCCGTGTGCGTGGATGCCGCCGAATTGGCCGCCGATGCCGATGAACGCTTTCGCTCCGGCGGAGTCGTCGAGACCGCGGACGGTCGATGGTCCGCCTCGAATCCACGCACCGAGGTTGGCGTTCGTTTCGCCGAACAGGATCGTGTTGGAAATGCCATCGGTGAAGGCGTCGAACGGCGTGGCCCCATCGTAGCGAAAGGCTCCGGCGCGGCGATCCGTTGCGGGTAGCGTGGCCCCGTTCGTGCCCAACCCTGCGAGGCCGACGAACTGCGTGACCGCCGGTTCCCCCACGGGAACGTTCGGCACGCTCGCACCGCAGATGAGGTTCCGCAACACAGTCCGCCCCGGTGGCTGGTTCGGTTCCGCATCCCACGCGAGATCCGTGCGGATCGCGGCCCGCAACGCCCCGGTGTTCTGCCGTTTCTGGTTGAACCATTCGAGTTCGAGCACTACCCAACTGAGCCGTCGATCGGGCGTGAGTGCGTCGTTCGCGATGGTGCCCGGCAGGATGCCATTCACGGTGCGGGAATCGGGTTTGCGTTGTTTGCCTTGGTCGGTCGTCTCGAACACCTGCCCGAACAACGCCAGTTCGCGCAGGCTGTTCTGCGCGTTCGCTCGATCTTGCAGCGCGCGGCCTCGGCTGATCCAAGTGAACAACATTCCGAAACAGATGACGGCGCAGAACGCCATCAAAGCGTAGCCAACCCAGCGCGACATTCGGTGTCCCTCTTTTGTGCGGTCCTTTTAGATGTAGTGCCATAGGGGGAAATCGCGAATACCTTTCGGCAGTTGCGGCAAAGTGTATCGGTTGCGAGGAATGCCCCGCTTGCAACGCGGTGTGTAAATGTTGCTGCCGATGGGCAGGTTCTTGCCGAAGTTGCGGCTGGGGTGTTCTTGAAATCGTTGGAATCGTGCGAGAAATACCGATTTCGCCGGTTTGGCACGCCGAGTGCAAAGTCTGTTCTCGCTCAAGCGAACGGCGGGCCTCGGGAAGTGCCAGTCGAACACCGCATGAGGGCGAGTCTCATCCCCCAAGCCGATTACCCACACGACGGCGCGAACCCTCGCGTCGGCCCGCCACCCGCCCCGTCCCCCACGCATCTCCCAGTGAACCCGTACCGAATGGTGCGGGTTTGCGTCGTAAAACGGCTTGCGCGGCTTCTCGCGAATTGGCCCGCAAACGAACCGCTACAACCGGCCCTATCGCCATCGTCACTACACGCCATGTACGCGGATCGCAGAGTGCAACGAATACGTTCGACGCGGTCCGGATCGCTCGTTCGTCGCGTTCGCTGCATCCGATACCTTTGGCAGACGAGCACTCTCTGGGGAATCTCCGCTGTTCGCGGTCTCGCTCGTCATCGCGAATGTGCGGGAGGAATAGATCGATCGTCGCAGGAACCGGTTGGGAACCGACCTGCCGTGAGACCGGAGCGTCTCGTGGGAACGATCGTTCGGTGAGGAGGCGACATCATGAGGATGCGATGGGGGGTATCCCTGGCTGCGGCGATTGCGGCCTTGTGTTCGACAGCGAATGTTCGAGCGGGCCACTGCGGTTGTACGACGTATCCCGCGTCGGGCGGTACGGTCGCGGCAGCCCAAGCGGGCTTCTCGGCGTGTAACGACGGTTGCAAGCCGACGTACCAAGTGGTTTACGATAACGTCACGGAAAAGCGGTTCACCACCTGCTACCAGACGGTCAACGAAACGGTCATGAAGCCGGTCACCAAGACCTGCTATCGCGACGAACAGCAGACGTGCATGAAGACGGTCACCGAAACGGTCTGCCAGACCGTGAACGAAACCGTCAACAAGCCCGTTTGCCGCACGGTGATGCAAGAAGTCGCTTGCGTCAATTACAAGCCGGTGTACGAGACTTGCAACAAGGTCGTTACCGAGACGGTCTGCAAGGCCGTTTCGGAAACGGTCATGAAAGAATGCAGCTACACCGTTTACAAGAAGGTGTGCGAAACGCAGTACAAGGAGTGCGCGTTCACCGTCACGAAGCCCGTCTGCGAAACGCACGTCAAGAAGCAGTGCTTCTTCGTGGCGAAGCCGGTCTGCGAGACGCACGTTAAGGAATGCACCGTTGCTGTGTGCAAGCCCGTCACCGAGACGGTCATGAAGGACTGCCCGAAGACGGTCTGCCGCAAGGTTACGGAAACCGTCATGAAAGACGTTTGCCGTACCGTCATGCAAGACGTCTGCGAGACCGTCAACAAGCCAGTCTGCAAGACGGTTTGCGAAAACGTGACCGAGATGAAAACGGTCTGCAAGCAAGTGCCACAAGTGGTGTGCGAATCGTACACGGTGAAGGGTGGCCTTCGCCTGGCCAAAGCGTCGCCATCGTGCGGCGATCCGTGCGGTGCGGCCGGTAGCCCCTGTGCAACCGGTGGCCCAGCGGCCTGCGATTCGTGCGGTGCGGCCGCCGGTACGGGTTGCTCGGATGCCTGTGCCGACCCCTGTGCCAAGCACTCGCGTGGCCTGCTCGCACGCCTCTGCGGTGGTAGCGGCCTCGGCCTCGGTGGCCGCCTTGGGAATGGTGCCGGGATCTCCGCAAGCAACGGCTGTGCCGGTGCGGGTGGTCTGCTCGGTGGCATCGGTCGCGGTACCGGTGGCGGTGGCTTGTTCGGTGTCTCGGTCATCCGAGAAGCCGACGAAGTCAAGACGCGCCAAGTGACCAAGATGGTGTCGGTGAGCGAAGTCGTTCCCGTGACCAAGGTCGTTCGCAAGACGGTTACGGAAATGGTCGCCACGCAAGTGACGAAGAAGGTTCCTGTGACGACGACGGAGAAAGTCCCCGTCAGCGTCACCCGCAATGTGACCGAAACGATCGTCGAGAAAGTTCCCGTCACCGTGACCCGCAACGTGACTGTGAATGAGACCCGCCAGATTCCCCAAACCGTTCGCCGCGTGGCTTACGGTGCCTACGTCGATGCCGCGTCGATCAACGGCGGAGCAGCGGGCAACGCAGGCGACAGGCTCGGTGCCAACGCCGGTAGCGGTGTGGCCCTAGGCACGGCAACCTACGATGCGAACAACGGTGGCCGTGTGTTCGTCGAAGGTCTGCAAGTGACCAAGGACATCGTGACCAACACGACCCGTATGGTCTCTGAAACGCAAGTTCGCCAAGTGCCTTACACGGTGAACAAGACGGTGCCAGAAGTCGTCGTGAAGCAAGTGCCAACGACCGTCACCAAGATGGTGCCAACGACCGTCGAGAAGATCGTGCCCGTGACGACCGTTCGCATGGTCAAAGTCGAGACGAAGAAACTCGTCCCGACCCAAGTGACCGAAATGGTCGCGACTGTTGTCACCAAGAAGGTGCCAACGACCGTGACCAAGCAAGTGGCCGTGACCACGACCGTCAAGGTGCCTTACACCACGACGGAAATGGTCGCCACGACGGTGAGCCGGAAGGTTCCGGTAACCACCGAGCACAACGTCATCGTGCGAACCCCACGCTATGTCTCTGTGGATGCGGGCCCAGGCACGGGCCTCGGTGCTTGCGACCTCGGCGGTAGCAGCGTCGGTGCGAGTGCATCGGCGGCTGGTGCGGGTAGCTGCGGCAGCAACGGTTGTGGGATCGGTAACGTGATCGCCGACGGCAGCCGCCCTCGTCCGGTCCGCGACTTCCTGAGCCGTCTGTTCGGTAGCCGCCTCTGCACGAACCCCTGTGTCGCCCCTGCCGTAAGCTGCGAAAGCAGTTGTGCGACATCGGCTTCGGGTTGTGCCCTGCCAGCAGCGACGCCCGTCGTCGGTGCGGCCCCTGCAACCCTGCCCGCCATCGCCACGACGCCAAAGGTGATGCCAAAGCCTGAGTAAGCAGTCGCTTACAGCGGCCAGCAATCAGCGGTCAGCAACCCGGAAACGGTGTTTGCTGGCCGCTGTTTGCGTTTCCGAGCACCTGCGGTACGTTCGTACTTACAACTCACCACTGATAACTAACCACTACGCATCGTGAAAAGTAGTGGATAGCGAATAGTTGTTCGTTGACAGTTAGGCTACCCCCAAGTGACGTGAAGTGGATCTTGACGGGTTTTCATGGTCATCTCGGTTCGGGTTCACCAGTTTTGGCAAAGGCACAGATGCGTCATTTCGTTGTGG
>JAYVXI010000216.1:0-34860 GCA_043785305.1 Limnoglobus sp.
ACACTCTTCACTCACCGCGCACCACCACTTTGAAGGTGTTAGTCGCCGACGACAACGAAGACTCGGCAATGACGTTGTCGATGATCCTGAAAATCCTCGGCAGCGAGGTCCGCACGGCGAACGATGGCATGGAGGCCGTCGAAGTGGCGACCGCGTTCCGCCCCGATGTGATCTTGCTCGACATTGGGATGCCACGGTTGAACGGCTACGAAGCCTGTCGCCGCATCCGCGAGCAACCGTGGGGCGAAAAGATCGTGCTCGTCGCACTCACCGGTTGGGGCCAAGACGAAGACAAACGCCGCTCGCAAGAAGCGGGTTTCACGCACCACGTGGTCAAACCCGTCGATCCCGACGTTCTCAAGAAATTGCTCTTCCCAACGAGAAGCGTCACTTTGCCTTCAGGTTTGCCCAGTCTTTGAACGGGTACACCACGGGTACCGATGGCGTGTATTTGTGTGCAGTCATCCAGGCGAACTCGCGCTTTTTCGTGTCGGCGGGGTCGGGCGATGGCAACGGGACATCGTCGGCCTCGGCCCAGATCGTCGAGACGAGCGGCACCTTCCGGCTGGCTTTTGGCGCGAGTTCGTAATCGGTTCCGCGGCTCGTTAAAATCCACGTGTTGTCGCGATACCCCGCACGCAATCTGGCGGTCGCCGATGCGGCAAGTTCGGCTTTCTCGCGGTCGGTCAGGTCTTTCGATTCGCGAATTCGCTGAATGAGTCGCTGCGTTTCGGACACGTCGAAACTCACCCAGCCGTACGGCGGCAGGTAGGCTTCGAGCTTGCAGTGGCTCGGCAGATTTTTCGGAAAAGCGTGTAGCCCGTACGTGACGCGCGTCGGCAGTCCGAGCGAGCGACCGAGCGACGAGCAGAGGCCGTGATAGTCCGAGCAATCGCCGCGCTTCATCGTGAGTGCGTGGGTGCTGTCCGCCACCAGCGAGGTGTTCGAGTGGTCGTAAGTCAAGTTGTCGCCGACCCAATCCATGACTGCCGTGAGGCTCGAAGTCGATCCGGTTTTGTCGCCGACGATTTCATTCGCCAACTTCTGAAAGCGGTCGTCCACTTTAATTCGCGACTCGCCACGACGAAACGGATCGAACGACTTCGGCCAGTCCTTGATCGGTTGCACGGCTTGCGCGTCGATGTTCCAACGCACCTCCGCAGTGGAAACGCGGAACCGATGCGAGAGGATCTGCGCCCCTTGCGGCTGGGCAAATTCAAAGTAAGCGAAGGTGTTTCCGAACAGCGTTTCCGTCGCGATCGTCGGTTTGACGTCGTTCGGGAACACCGACCAGCCGAGCGATTCGACCGTTTGAATCGCGTCGCTCGGCGGGATTGGCACCCACACGCGCAGGCGTTTCGTGTTCTGCGGGGCCGTCACCACGACGCGAAAATCGACGTCGTAAGCGACCGGCTGCGACCGGATCCCCGCATACGGCTGATCGACGCGGATATCCGACGCACCGACGAGAATCAGCGAGCAAAACAGCGGGAACATGAGGGCGTCTCAGTGGTGGGCGGAAAGAATACCTGCCGAAATTTTAACCGCAGAGCGACAGTGTTCTTCGTCTATCGATCACTGCCCAAATGTCTAATAGTCTTCGGTCGGCAGGTCGCCACCGTCGGCGCTCATCAGCGCACGTAACGTCGCGCCGCCGAGGCTGTCGCGCAGGAACTTTACGCTACCGTCGGCCATCACGACGTTGGCCCCGCCGGTGTGGAAACTGAACGTCTCTTCGTTCGGCCCGCAGTTCAACGTCGTCCAGAGGCAACCCGCAGGGCCACCTGTCGGCGTCGCGTTGTTGTTGATGAGCTGATCGACGTTGTAGGCATTATCCGCTTCGGCCCAACGCCAGAATGCACGGTCCGAACTGGTCGGTGTCGGCGTCTCGGTACTCGCGTAAATGTCGGTCGTCAGCGGCGAACGCGGCATCCGGTCGCTACGGCCGCCCATCTCCGCAATCGCGATCGTGTTGCTCGAACCATCGGTAATCGTGACGATCGTTTTCTTCTGCGAGCCATTCAAAGCGCAAATCAGGCGCGGGCCGTTCGTGCTCAGCGCCGTCGGCGTGGTGGTCAGCAGGGCGTTGCGCGGCGTGAGTGCATTCACGACGACCGTCACCGGTGCGCTATAGTCGGTGTACGCATAACCTTGGGTATCGACGGTGCCACTCCGGTTCGGCGTTGATGGGCAGAGGAACGTCTTGATCGTCGTCTTTGAAGCGAGGATATTATTCGGTTCGAGCGGGTCGTTGTAGCGGCGGTTCAGGTTGAAAAGCCGGTAGACGTTATCTTGCTCGATGTACGGCAACAGCTTCGTTTGCAGCGAATGTGCGGCACCCGCCGTCGTGCTCCACGTCGTGCTGTCGTCGGCACCCGCTTCGGTAAGGAACACGTTCGCGGTGCCGGCCATATTCCGAGATTGCGTGGCCGTCGGCAGCCGACCGAACGCACTTTCGTAGTTGTGAAGCGCCAGCCCCATCTGTTTCAGGTTGTTCTGGCACGTGCTCCGTGCGGCGGCCTCGCGGACCTTTTGCACCGCGGGTAACAGCAGCCCGATGAGAATCGCGATGATCGCAATCACGACGAGCAATTCAATGAGCGTAAACGCCGAACGATACGTTCGCATAGGAGTCTCTCAGGGTGAGAAGTAAGTAGGAAAACGAAACGGAGACGCACGGTGGTGTGTGTTGCAGACGTTGGAAATCGCGAAGGGTGGAGAGTTCGCCGAGTTCGTTACGGTCACGCCGTCACACGGAGTGACGCATTCACCCAAAACCCGTCGTCAGTGGGCGACAGCATCCATCAGAATTGGCCGAGAAGTATTTCACGATGCTACTATATCAAAACGTCGTTGTGTTTGCGACGCAGAATTTGCCGCGGCTAATTCCGCGCGAATTTGGGCAATCTGCGGCGCGTATTTCGGTTGCGCGAACTGGCGTCGTGGCGAACCTCCTTCCATTTCCTGGGTGAGCTTGACCGATTGACGGCGTGACGGAATGATCGGGACATGCGGTTCTACTGGAGAATATTGATCGCGGTCGCCTTCGCTTCGCAATCCGGTTGTCGAGTATTCGACCGTTGGAGCCGCGATCGCGATCGGGAACGTCCGTCGGCGGAACCGGCGTCGCGGGGCCGCGACTGGATCCGCGACCGTAACCGCGACGCGGACTCGCCACGCCCCAAAAGCTACCTCGACGCCCCCGGCGTGCCGTCGTCGAATTTGCGGCCCGGCAAATCGGGTATCTCCGTGCCGGCTGCCGATTCGGGGGCCGGCCAGCGGATCATTTCCGGCACCGTCGAAGACCCCGAAGGCCGCGCCGTCGAAAATGCCTTCGTCACCGTCGAACATTCCGATGCCGCCCAGGCCGGTCACGGCGCGCCGATGGGCGTGCAGACGGATCGCGGCGGCTTCTTCAGCATTCAAGGCCTGAAGGCGAACGAGACGTACATCCTGACCACGCTGGTAAAAGCGGGCGGACGCTCGTTCGGCAGTCGGCAATACGTGAAGGTGCCCAACGACCGCATTCGGCTGCAACTCCGCGAAGATTTGGCGTTATCGTCGACGCGCCCCGATGGCGATCTGCCACCGAGTGGCCCGATGATTCCGAACGGCGAACGCTCGCCGATCCCGCCGTTGTTCGACACGCCCGGCAGTGGTGGCGTGTTGCCGCAACCGACCGAAGCGGGGGGCAATGGCTGGTCGCCGGTCGCACCGCGAACGGCACCCGTGCGGCCCGATCTGTTCGCGCCCGGCCCGCAACCCGACCATCGCAACAGTCCCCCCGTGAGCATTCCGGGGCCGACGCTGTTACCGCCTCCGTCGGGTGCGGGAACCTCGCGTTCGATCTCGCGCGACTCCGGTTTCGCGTTGCTCGATGTCGCCGGGGAACGCCGTGCTCTTCCGAGCGGTCGGGCCGGCGAATTGGTGTTGTTGGACTTCATGACGACGAATTGCGTGCCGTGCAAGAAGGCCATTCCGACTTTGAAAGCGATGCAAGAGAAGTATCGCAACGACTCGCTCGAAATCATCGGCATCGTCTGCAACGAAGGCGACGAGAAACAGCGTCGCGATGTGGCATCGAAGTATCGTCGCGAACAGCGATTGAACTACGATCTCTATGTGGAACCCTCCGTGGGCCGCCTCCAGGATCGCTTCGATGTGACCAGCTACCCGACGCTGATCCTCATCGATAGCGCGGGCAAAATCCTCTGGCGTGGCCACCCGAAAGACACCGACAAGCTCGAACGCATTTTGAAAGACGCGGTCGAAAGCCGTTAGCCGACTCGCGCCAAAAATAAATCGCCCGATTCGCCAAGTTTTCCTCACTCGCACGTTCCACGGAAAATCCACCTCCCTGCTCGCCTAGACTCCGCAAAGCGCGTTAAGCTGGCGAAGCCCTGATAGATGGCGCGACTATCCCGGTTGTATCGCGCGGTTCCGGTCGAACCGATTGCACGCAAAATGAATCGGTGTTGTGCGCAGATTTCCAGAACTTAGTCTAAAGTATCTGTGGTTCGTCGGATTCGATTGGATCGGGGCAGGGTCACTTGCCACGCGACTTTACGGGAGATTGGTCATCATGATGCACCCCTTACGCACGCTCGCCCTTTCGGTCGTCGGCCTGTGTGCCGCCAGCAGTTCCGCATTCGCGGGCTGGAACAACGTGTTCCAGGTTTGCTGCAACGACCGCCCGCGCACGAGCACCAGCTACGCCGCCCCGGCTGGCGACGATTGTTGCCCGAAGCCCGAAGCCCGCGTTAGCTACGTGCAACGCTGCTACTATCAGCCCGTCACCGAATACAAACGCGAATCGCACTACGTGCCGATCAAGGAGAACGTGCGTTCGTCGTATTACGAACCCGTCACTTCGATGCGGTACACCAGCTACTACGACCCGTGTTCGGGCCAGTGCCAACAGATCGCAGTCCCACAGACGAGCTACCGCTTACGCGAACAGTGTAACTCGGTCACCCGCTGGGTCGAGCAGACCCGCACCGTGCCCGTCACTTCCTACAAACAAGTGACGATGTACCAACCGGTCGTCACCTACTATTACCCGCCCGTGGCTTCGACGTCGTCGTTCTCGATCCCGGCCGCACCGCCATTCCCGCCACGCATCGATGAAGTCAATCCCCGACCCGCCACGCAGATGCCAGGCAACGACAGCCCCGAGTTGATTCCCTCGCCGAATCTGAAGAGCGCGCCCCGCACGATGCCACCCGCTACGAAGCCAACGACGGGGATCTCGGCATACACTGCCTCTCGCCGCGGCAGCATTCGCGGCGAAGTCGTGACGAGCGATCAGTTCACGCCCCGCCCCGGCACGAAACTCGTGTTCGTGAGTGCCACCAATAACGAAGACCGCGAGTACGCCAAAGCGAACGAGTTCGGCGAGTTCGACGTGAAATTGCAACCCGGCGAATGGCACGTCTACATGGGTAACGGCGACGGTCGCGCCGCCTATTACAAGAAGATTCGCGTCGGCGAAACCGACAACCGCAACGTGACGTTGGTGAGCCGATAGCAGTGGTCAGCGGTCAGCAGTCAGCCAAGAACGAGAGCCGACGGGTGAAACCCGTCGGCTCTTTTCGTTTGAAAAGGTACCCAGGGGTACGACGAAGCGTCTAACCCTGGGCTAAAAGATAGAACCCCTTTGGGGTAAATGCATAGCCAATTCTTACCCCAAAGGGGTTGCATCGGATAGCCCAGGGTTAGACGTCTTACGTCGTACCCCTGGGGCTTTCTGACCGCTAAAAGCTACTTCTTCGCCTTCGAAGCGGGAGCCGCCGGTGCCGGTGCCGCCACTGGCGTGGCTTCGACTTTTGGCTCGGCTTTCTTGTCGGTGGTTGCGGCGGGCGTGGCTGGGGTGTCGGTCTTCTCGGCCGGTTTTGCGGCGTCGGAGTCGGCTTTCTCAGCGGCCTTGTACGATTCCTTCCGGTAGTCGGTTTCGTAGAAGCCGCTACCCTTGAAGATGATCGTCGCGCCGGTGCCCATCAGGCGTCGGAGTTTCTTCTTCTTGCACGCGGGGCACTTCGTCAGTTCCTCATCGTGGAACGATTGCCATTCCTCGAAGGCATGGTCGCAGGCATCGCAAACGTAGTCGTAGGTCGGCACGTTCAAACTCCTCCGGCTGGCGGTTCGCTGGCGACGATCACACTCGCCGGGCGCAACACGCGATCGTGCAGCATAAACCCGTGCTGGAGCACTTGGAAAATCGTGCCGGGTGCGATGTCGTTGGTCGGTTGTTCCATCACGGCCTGATGCCGGTTCGGGTCGAACGTCGTGCCTTGTTCGATGGCCATTTTCGTGACGCCGTGCCGTTTGAGCACGTCGAGAAATAGGCTGATCGTCGCATGGACACCTTGCGCGAGCGGGCCGGTTTCGCCCGCCTTCTTGCCGGCTTCGATGGCGCGATCGAGGTTATCCATCGTCGCGAGCAGGTCGTGCGCCAACGGTTCTTGTGCGAACTTCCGCTGTCGCTCGGCATCTTGCAACAGGCGTTTCCGCGCGTTGTCGAAGTCGGCGAGCAACAGCTTATATTCGGCAATCTGCCGGTACGCTTTCTCCAACTCCGCTCGTACGGGATCGGCCGCCTCGAGCGGGATCGGTTCGATTTCGAATTCTTCGTTCATCGTGGTATCGTCTCGTCGGGTAGGCGTTATTTCGCGGGTCTGTTGATGTCGGTGAGTTCTGCGATTTCCTTCGCCCAATAGCTCGGCAGGCGGTTCCAGGGGTTGTTGCCTTTGGCATCGGTCGCGTAGAAGTAGCCGATTTTTTGTTCCTTCGCACGCTTCATGTGCCGGAGCGTATCGCAGTCGTAAACGAGCGCGGCGAACCGCTCGGGTGCAAACGTTTTTGCCCACACAGGGTTCGTGTATGTCTTGAAGGCCGCCACGCGATCCTTGGTGTTTCCGGAATCTTCACTTTCAAATACCACCACAACATCCATGATACGCTTGCGATCTTTCAGCAGATACTCTTGCGCACACGGTACGCCGGGGTTACCGACGAGACACGGTTGGCCGGGCGCGTCGTCGGCTTCTTTCCACTTGGTGATGGCCATCGCGTGTTCGCGAATCTCAGCATAATACGGCACATCCTTCGCCTGCGACGATTGTTCGTCGATGAAGAAGCCGCCGAGTTCGGGGTAGTGCTTCCAGTAGTTCGCGATGTTCTGCTTCACGCTCGCGATCGGCGCTTTGCCGTATTTTGTAGAAACATACGCGAGCAGGTGCATCTTCTTCGCGACCGCACGTTCGGCGATCTTGCGATACTCTTCGTTCGCCGTGTCGCCAGGAACGCCGGAGTCCAAGTTAAAGATCGGCACGATCTCGATGCCCTTCGCCGGGTCGTGCGCGGCAATCAACTTCTCCCATTCCTTGAGTCCATCGCCCGCTGGATAGAAGTACGCCGGCACCAGCAACCGCAGCCGAAACGGCGTATCCGTCTGCCCAAACGCACTGGTAGCCAGCGCGAAGTACACGATCACAGCGACAGCCATTCGCATCGGGGAAGTCTCCGGGCACCTACCCAGGATTGCATCCTGGGCTGTAAGAGCGGTCCCTTCAGGACCGTAGACTCACATTGTTTCGACCCTGAAGGGGTCGCTCTGTCAGCCCTTGGTGTAACCATGGGATTCCGGCGTTACTTCTTCTCGTCGGTGACGATCCAGTCTTTGAGCTTGTGGAAGAAGCTCTTTTTCGGTGGGGGGCCGACCTCTTTGCGCTCGATTTCGGCGAGTGCGCGGAATAGCGTTTCTTGCTCGGGCGAGATCACTTGCGGGGTGTCGATGATGACCTGAATGAGCAAGTCGCCGCGCTTGTTGGCGTTGCGGCGGGTGGGCATCCCGTGCCCCGCGACGCGCAGGATTTCGTGCGTCTGGACGCCGCGTGCGAGGTCGTAGCGGACTTTGTCGCCGGTGAGCGTGGTGATCTCGATCGGCCCGCCGAGTGCGGCTTGGCTGAACGTGATCGGCCACTGGCAGACGAGGTTCTGCCCGTCGCGCTGGAAGAAGCGATGGTCCTTGACGCGAATCACGAATTCGAGGTCGCCGCGTTTAGCACCGGGATCGCCCGCGTCGCCTTGCCCGCTGTACTTGATGCGGTCGCCCGAATCGACGCCCGGTGGAATCTCGACGTCGATCGACTTCCGCACCGTACTCCGGCCCGCACCGCGACAGGCTCCGCACGGGTCGGGGTTAATCATGCCGCGCCCGCTACAAGTGCTGCACGGCGTTTGTACCTGGAAAATCCCTTGCCGTTGAATCACGACGCCCTGCCCGCCGCAACGGCGACACGGGTTCGGCTTCGTGCCCGGTTTCGCACCGGTGCCCGTACAGACTTCGCACGGGTCTTCGCGCTGAAGCGAAATCGACCGCTTGATGCCGGTGATCGCTTCGCGCAAATCGATGTCGAGGACCGCCTGAATGTCGCGGCCCGCTTGCGGCCCACCGGCAGAGCGTCGCCCGCCCCCACCGCCACCACCGAAGAAGTTGCCGAGGATGTCCCCGAAGAGATCCGACAAATCGACGGTGCCGCCGCCGAAACCGCCACCCCCGCCGTTGAGGCCCGCATGGCCGAAACGGTCGTACGTGGCGCGTTTCTCCGCATCGCTGAGAACTTCAAACGCCTCGGAGGCTTCCTTGAATTTCTCGGCGGCTTCGGGGTCGCCGTGGTTGCGGTCGGGGTGAAACTGCATCGCCAGCTTGCGGAACGACTTCTTGATGTCGTCGCCGCCCGCATCCTTCGCGACGCTCAGCACTTCGTAATAATCGCGCTTAGCCATGAATGATCCACTCAAAGTCACGTTGCAAATTTACGTCAAGGGCACGATTCAAAATCGAGTAGCAGTTTTGTGGATTGTCCCATTCTTGGCGAGCGGGGGAGGTAACTCCCCTGATCCTTCCTGAGTCGTAGACAACCTCAATTTCGATGAGGCAATCTCCATCCATTCCTGCTGCGCCCGACGGTGGCTGGATCAGTGGGCTTACACCCACCGCTCGCCTAAGATGTCCCCCGGAATGATAATACTAGCATCTAGCGCCCAACTGAATACGGGCCGACCATTCGGTCGGCCCGCTTTCATGATACGTGTCGCAACTCGACGAGCGCGATTACGAGATCGAGCCGGAAATCTTCGATTTCTTATCGTCTTCGTCGATCTTGGTAATCATCACATCCGTCGTCAGCATCAGCCCGGCGATGCTGGCCGCGTTCGTGAGTGCGGACTTGGTCACGACCAGCGGATCGATGATCCCGGCCTTGAACATGTCCACGTACTCGCCGTTGTTCGCGTTGTAGCCAATCGCGGGGTTCTTCTCCCCGCGCGTCATGACTTCATCGGCGATCACGGCCCCGTCGACGCCGCAGTTTTCGGCAATCGTGCGGATCGGCTTGGCGAGTGCGCGTGCGACCAGTTCTGCACCCAACTTCTCGTCGCCCTTGAGCTTCTCGGCGAGTTCGTGAACGATCGGAATGCACCGGAGCAGTGCCACGCCGCCGCCCGGAACGATGCCTTCGGCCACGGCTGCGCGGGTCGCGTGCAGTGCGTCTTCGACGAGGTCTTTCTGTTGCTTCATCTCGGCTTCGGTGGCGGCACCGACGCGGATGATTGCCACGCCGCCGACCAGCTTCGCGAGCCGTTCGGAGAACTTTTCCTTGTCGTAGCTGGACTCAGTCTGGTCCATTTGCGTGCGAATCATCGCGACGCGATCTTCGATCGCTTTGTCGCGCTTCTTGTCGCGCGTTTCGCAGATGATCGTACAGCTTTCCTTGTCGACCGTGACGCGGTCGGCCGTGCCGAGTTGTGCGAGTTCGACGTTTTCGAGCTTCAGACCGAGGTCTTCGCTGATGAACTCGCCGCCGGTGAGGACCGCGATGTCGCCGAGCATCGCCTTGCGACGGTCGCCGAACCCCGGTGCCTTGACGGCGCAGACGTCGATCAAGCCGCGGAGCTTGTTGACGACGAGCATCGCGAGCGCTTCGCTCTCGACGTCTTCGGCGATAATCAGCAGTGGCTTGCTCGCTTGTGCGACCTTCTCCAGGAGTGGCAGGAACTCGCGAACGTTCGAGAGTTTCTTCTCCAGAATCAGGATGATCGGCTTTTCGAGTTCGCACTTCAGGTCGGGGCTGTTGGCCGCGAAGTAGGGCGAAATGTAGCCTTTATCGAACTGCATCCCTTCGACGTACTCGACTTTCGTCTCGGACGTTTTGCCTTCTTCGATGGTGATGACGCCTTCTTGGCCGACCTTGAGGATCGCCTCGGCCATCATCTTGCCAACGACGGGGTTGTTGTTCGCGGAGATCGTCGCAACGTACTCGACGTCTTCTTCCTTCATCGACTTCGGCGCTTTGGCGAGCACGGTCGTGAGGTAGTCGATCGCCTTGGCGACGGCTTTATCGATACCGCGCTTGACGGCCATCGGGTTGGCCCCAGCGGTGATGTTCCGCAGGCCTTCCTGATAGATCGCAAGTGCCATGACGGTGGCCGTCGTGGTGCCGTCGCCGGCGACGTCGTTCGTCTTTTGCGCGACCGCATTGACGAGCTTCGCGCCCATGTTCTCGAAGGCGTCGGGGAGTTCGATTTCCTTGGCAACGGTCACGCCGTCTTTGGTGACAGTCGGCCCGCCGAAGGACTTGTCGAGGATGACGTTGCGGCCGGTTGGCCCGAGCGTGATGCCGACGGCCCTGGCGAGCTTCTCGGCACCGACGAGCAGCTTCTTCCGCGCGTCGTCGGTATAGAGGAGTTGTTTAGCCATGGTATGAGGATCCTTGTTTTATGTTATGGAGGAGTATTATTTGCTAACTTTGGCGAGGATGTCGCTCTCGCGCAGAATCTTGTATTCCTTGCCACTGACTTCGACGTCGGAGCCGCTGTACTTGCCGAACAGCACGACGTCGCCGACCTTGACCGCGATCGCGGCGCGGGTGCCGTTCTCGTTCAGCTTGCCTGGCCCGACGGAGATCACTTTGCCTTGTTGTGGCTTCTGTTTCGCGTTGTCTGGGAGCAAGATTCCGCCGGAGGTCTTCTCTTCGGCTTCGACTTGCTCGACCACCACGCGGTCGTCCAGGGGCTTGAGTGTCAGCGACGCGACGGCGACCTTATCCGCTTTAGCCATGTGAAAACCCTTAATAGTTGAAAGTGAAACAGTGTGTTTTGTGTGTGTTTTTTATGTATGTACAGAAAGCCCACGAACGCAGGTTCGTGGGCGCGTTCGCAGTCGATTACATCATGCCGCCCATGCCGCCCATTCCTCCCATGCCACCCATCCCGCCCATGCCTCCGCCATCGTGATCGTGATGGTCGCCGCCACCCGCCTTCTTCGGCTCGGGGATGTCCGCGATCACGCCCTCGCTGGTCAGCAACAGGCAGGCCACGCTCGCCCCGTTTTGCAGGGCGCTGCGGGTGACTTTCACCGGGTCGATGACGCCGGCTTTACGCAGGTCGCCGTACTCCTCGGTGTCGGCGTTGTAGCCGAAGTTCTTTTCTTTGCCCTTGAGCGTCTTCGCCACGACCACGGTGCCGTCGAGGCCCGCGTTCTCGGCGATCATCCGGCACGGCATTTCGAGTGCGCGGAAGAGAACCTTCAGGCCCGCATCTTCGTCGCCTTCGAGCTTCTGCTTGTCGAGCACCTTGCGGGCCTGGATCAGCGCCACGCCGCCACCGGGGACGATGCCTTCGGCGAGTGCCGCACGGGTTGCGTGCAGGCTGTCTTCGTAGAGGGCCTTGCGTTCTTTCATCGCGGTTTCGGTGGCCCCGCCAACCTTCACTTGGGCCACGCCGCCCGCGAGCTTCGCCAGACGCTCTTGCAGCTTCTCGCGATCGTATTCGCTCTCGGTCTTTTCGATTTCCGCACGGATCATGTTACAGCGGCCTTCGACGGCCTTTTTGTCGACTTTGCCTTCGGTGATCGTCGTGTTCTCGGCGTCGATCTTGACCTTCTTCGCACGGCCCAGGTCGGCCAGTTCGATGTTCTCGATCTGGATGCCGAGGTCTTTGAAAATCGGCCGACCACCCGTGAGGATGGCAATATCTTCGAGCATCGCCTTGCGACGGTCGCCGTAGCCAGGGGCCTTGACCGCACAGACTTGCAGAATGCCTTTGAGCTTGTTCAGCACGAGCGTTGCGAGGGCTTCGCCTTCGATGTCTTCGGCGATCAGCACGAGCGGAACCTTCTGCTGGCTGACCTTCTCGAGCAGTGGGATCAGTTGCTTGACGCTGCTGATTTTCTCTTCGTAAATCAGGATGTACGGGTTCTCGAATTCGCAGGTGACGCTGTCTTGGTTGTTGACGAAGTGCGGCGACAGGAACCCACGGTCGAACTGCATCCCTTGCACGACGACGACTTCGGTGTCGGCGGTCTTGCCTTCTTCGATGGTGATGACGCCGTCCGCGCCGACGAGCTTCATCGCGTCGGCGAGCTTCTTGCCGATTTCGCGATCGTTGTTCGCGGCGATGCTCGCGACTTCGGTGATTTCCTTGGTATCCTTCGGGTCGATCGTTTCGGCGAGCTTGTGCAGCTCATCGACGACTTTCTCGACGCCGAACTGGATGCCGCGAACGACGGCCATCGGGTCGCTACCACCCGCGATCGCCTTCAAACCTTCGCGGAAAATGAACTCGGCGAGGACCGTGGCGGTCGTGGTGCCGTCGCCGGCGACGTCGTTCGTCTTGCTGGCGGCTTCCTTCACCAACTGCGCGCCCATGTTCTCGAACGGGTCTTGCAGCTCGATATCCTCGGCGACGGTAACGCCGTCCTTCGTGACGGTCGGGCTGCCCCAACCTTTGTCGAGAACCGCATTGCGGCCGCGTGGCCCGAGCGTCGAACGCACGGCGCGGGCCAACTTGCTGGCACCGGCAAGGAGTTTTTGACGGGCGTCATCGGCGAAGGCGAGTTGCTTGGCGGCCATACCGCGAGTCTCCTGTGAAGTTTCGAGAATTTAGGGTACGACCCTAACAGCAAACCGTGTGCCCGGAATGGCACGTGCAACGCAAGATGTTGCTATCGAGAGACTTATTTCATCCGCGAAGACGTGCGACACCCCCGCACGATGCCAGGATGGCAGGTTCCGAAGGGGTCAAACCACCCGGAAATGGCAGATTCCGACCTGGTGTTTCGCCGCGCCTAAACGAGATCCTAAATCGAGTAGTCGATTGGCTCGGTCGGTACGTGGAACAGCTTTGCCGATTTCGGCGACACGTAGACCATCTGGCCGACGCGGATGTCGAGTTGCTTGTGGCGGTCGGGCGTCATGTCGATGTTCAACATCAGGCCGAACTCTTTGGCGAGCACCCGCACTTTCACGACCGACCCGGCGGGGTTGATGTGCGCGACTTCGACTTTCAGGAAATTCGCACCGTCGGTCGACAGGCTCAAATCGAGTTCGTGCGGGCGAACGTAGGCATCGGTTTTGCCCGTGGCCGAATGCACGACCGAGCCTTGGGCGATCGGCATCTCGATGTTCCCGAGCAACGCCCGCCCACCTTCCAGACGCACCGGCAGCACGTTCACGTTGCCGAGGAAGTCCATCACGAAGGCATTCGCCGGATGCTCGAATATCTGCGAGGGCGTCCCCGTTTGTTCGATGCGGCCTTTGTTCATAATCACGATGCGGTCCGCGACTTCAAACGCCTCCGCTTGATCGTGCGTCACGAAGATACTCGTCACGTGAAATTCGTTGTGAAACTTCCGCAGCCACGTCCGCAGTTCCTCGCGCACTTTGGCATCGAGCGCGCCGAACGGCTCGTCGAGTAAGATCACTTTCGGCTCGGCGGCGAGCGCGCGAATCAGCGCGATACGCTGTTTCTGCCCACCGGAAAGTTGCGACGGATAGCGGGCGGCCATTTCGTCGAGCCGCACGAGTTTCAGCAGTTCGTGAACCCGCGACGCGATCCGGTCTTCCTTCCAGAATCGCACGCGCAGCGGGAATGCGACGTTTTCGTACACCGTCATGTGCTTGAAAAGTGCATAATGTTGGAAGACGAACCCGACGTTGCGGTCGCGTGCGGAGTGATCGGTAATGTCGTCGTCCGAAAATTGCACGGACCCCGCATCGGGGACTTCGAGGCCTGCGATGATCCGCAGCATCGTGGTTTTGCCCGAGCCCGATGGCCCCAGCAGCGCGACCAGCGAACCGCTCGGTGCTTCGACGGTGACATCGTCGAGAACCAGATTGTTCCCGAAGCGTTTCGTGATATTCTTGGCGTGAATGCTCATAGTTGTTCGGCCGCCATCGCGTGAGTTTCTTGCGATGCTGTTTTATCAGTTACCGATGGATTGAGGAATCGATGCCCGCAAAAGCGTTCTGGCTGTTGCCGCTGATGGTGGTCGTTCTCGTCGTCGGTCTGTTTTTCCTCGGCTCGGATAACAAACCAGCCATCGACGACATCGACACACTCTCCGCGCCTGGCCCCGCTCCCGATGGCATGGCGTGGATTCCCGGTGGCTGGTTCATCATGGGCGATGCCAACGTGCAGGAAGCCGACGCCCCGCCGCACAAAGTCGGCGTTCGCGGCTTCTGGATCGACAAGTATGAAGTGACGAACGCCGAGTTCGCCAAGTTCGTGTCCGCAACGAAATACATCACGATTGCCGAACGCACGCCGACAAAAGAGCAGTTTCCGGACGTGCCCGAATCGAAGCTCGTGGCATTTTCGGCGGTGTTCAAAACGTGCGAGTGCGATGCGAAACGCTGCGATGCGGACGCCGAGAACAGCGCCTCTCGCCCGTGGTGGGAAGCGAAATTCGGTGCATTCTGGAAACAACCCGAAGGGCCGGGTCGCTCGATCGTCGGCCGCGAGAATCACCCCGTCGTCCACATCGCCTGGGACGATGCCATCGCATACGCGAAGTGGGCAGGGAAGCGTTTGCCGACCGAAGCCGAGTGGGAACGCGCCGCACGCGGCGGGCTGGCCGAGCAGCCATTTACCTGGGGAAGTACGCCACAAGGCGCGGATGGCCGCTACTTCGCGAACACCTTTCAGGGCGAGTTTCCGTCGCACGACAAAGCGCTCGATGGCTTCACCGCCACCTCGCCAGTGGGTACATTTCCCGCAAACGGTTACGGCCTTTACGACATGAGCGGCAACGCCTGGGAATGGTGCCACGATTGGTATCAGCGAGACTATTACGCCACGAGTGCGGCCAACAAAAACCCACAAGGCCCAGAAACCGGCGACCTGCTGGGCAATCAACCGCAGAAGGTACGCCGCGGCGGATCGTACTTGTGTTCGGACGATTATTGCAAACGCTACGTCCCCGGCGCGCGAGACAAAAACCCCACCGATAGCAGCGCCTGCCACACTGGCTTCCGCTGCGCCCACGACGCGAAGTGATTCAAAACTAACAATACATTCCCGTTAGATTATCATCGTTTCTGTGAGGTCTCGCTTTTTCGCGTGTTCCCTCGCTGGCGCGTCGGGCTAACAAACCGTTCTTCCCGTGCGCACTCTCAACAAAATTCGGGAAAAGCAAATCGTTCCAGAGAATTTTTGCCAACTGTCGGTTATTCCGGCTATCGTCGGCAGCAGCAAACTGTAAACGTTTGGCAACGGTTCGCGAATCGTGGAATCGATCGAAAATATCGCAAACGCATACATTCCATGCGGTTGCGTCGTAATAGCCAGTTTCTATTTGTGGTTCGGAATGAATAATGCCGATTGGGCGTATTGTGCGGATGCGGTGAAATTGCAGGATAGGCCCGAATTTTTGAGTTGAATCGAAAATGCATTCCGGTTATCCTGCCACTCAGCCGAGTCTCAACCACTACAGACGGAACTCTCCGTCGATGTGCGACCGGATCTTGGAATTGGCCGGTGCACGTGCCCGGACAGCCACTCACTCGTTGGTCAAGGAGTTTCAACGTGAATTTTCTTCGTAGCTTGAGTCTGCGTGGGGCTGTCGTAGCCGTGGCAGCACTCGCGTTGTCGGTGGCTACCGCGAAAGCGGACATCATCATCGACGACTTTAGCACCCCAAATCCAGCGGCCGGTTATTCGCTGGCCGCGCCAGTGGGTTCCACTTTCAGCCGCATTGATGGCAACCGCACATTGACCGTCACCCAGACGCAAAACGATTTCGGTCTCTCCGGCTCGACTAGTGGACTGATCGGCACTACGCTCGTCGGCGGTCGCTACGTTCTCAACACGAGCACGGGCACGACCGCACACTCGAGCTTGCTGTACTCATACGGCACGGCGTTGAACCTCTCGTCGGGCGGCACGATCTTGAAGTTCAGCTTCACCTCCACCGACCTGAACGTTCCATTTTCGGTGATCGTGGGCGATGGTACGAACACCTCGACGCAAGTCGGGCTCGTTACCGTGCCAACGAACTTGACATTCAACGTTGCCGGCTTCTCAGGCGTGAACCTGGGCGCAATCTCCTCAATCGAACTCGTTCTGAATCGGAACGTCATCTCGGGCGCATCGACCCAGTCGGCGGACTTCAGCATTTCGAACGTGACTATCACGACGCCAACGCCAGTAGGCGTTCCTGCACCAGCCGGCGTCCTGCTCGCGCTGGCTGCACTGCCAGTTCTGGGCCTGCGTCGCGCTCTTCGCAAGAAGGCGTAAGTAAGGGATTCCGCAAAAGTACGCGATTCACTCGCAAGCAAACCCCGGCCATTGCCGGGGTTTGTTGCATTTGTAGGGGCGCGTCGGTTAGCGCTTCCGTCGCTGCACATCGTGCCGCGTCTAAACTGGTGGTATGGCGTTCCGGCGGCTTGCTCTACGTTCTTTTGCTCGTTTCCGTTAAGATTGCCATCCGGATGTGAACGCCGAACGGGAAACGGGCAGGATTGGCCATGATCGAACTCCACGATGCGACGAAAACCTACGAGCAAGGTCGCCGTGTGGTGAACGCCGTGCGTGGGGTGACGATGTCGGTGACGGGCGGCGAATTCGTCACGATCATGGGGCCGTCCGGTTCGGGCAAATCGACGTTGATGCATCTGATGGGCGCGCTCGATACGCCATCGACGGGCCGGGCCATCTTCCAAGGCCAGAACCTGCAAGCGATGTCGGACTCGGAGCGCTCGTTGTTGCGGCGCACGCGGATCGGCTTCGTGTTTCAGGCATTCAACTTACTTCCCACGCTGACAGCCGCAGAGAATGTGGCGTTGCCATTGTTACTCGGTGGAACGGCACGACGGTTGGCGATGGGGCGGGCCATCGAGTGCTTGAAGAATGTCGGGCTGGACGAACGCAAAGACCATTATCCCGAAGAACTATCCGGCGGCGAGATGCAGCGTGTGGCGGTGGCGCGGGCGTTGATTGCCGACCCCGACGCGGTCCTTTGCGACGAACCGACGGGGAATCTCGATACGGCCACGAGCCGCGACATCCTCGAACTCTTGTCGAAGTTACCCGCGCCGAATCGGCGGGCCGTAATCCTCGTCACGCACGATCCATCGGCGGCGGCGTACGGCACGCGGCTCGTCAAAATCCGCGATGGCGTGATCGAATCCGACGAACCGGTGCGAAGGTAGATCCACGAATTCACCGTCTCGAAAGTGCATGATGCCGCCGCTCTATCGTCTGCTCAGCGTTCGCTACTTGCTGCACCGTTGGGATCGCGCGGTCCTCATCATCGCGAGCATCGCACTCGGCGTGGCTACGCTCGTCTCGTCTCGCATCCTCACACAATGCATCGAAACCGCAGCGACAGAAACGACGACGCCACTGAAGCGATCTTCCGATCTATTCGTCCACAACGGCGAGGTCGGCGTACTGCGTTCGGTGGCGGACGACCTCCGCAACGCGAACGTGCCGGGTATCGCGTCGGTGCAGCCGCTCGTCTACGAACGCATCTCGTTGCCCGGCCTCGACGATCGCTCGGCGGTGCTGATTGGTACCGAGCTTTCGTTTCAACTTCTCGGCGGCGAAAACACGCTGAAAGTGAAAGTCGAAGCGACGCGCGAAGGCCCGCTGTTTCAGCTCGCGCTCGTCTATGCCGCCGTGAAGGCGGGGAAGTTCACTGAGGCATCGGAGATCTACGACCGCATTCCGGGGCGGTTGATTATCGTCAGCCGGGCGCTGTACGAAGAGCGCAAACGTCGCGGGGCGTCGGGCACGCCGATCGTCGTGCGGTTCGGCAGCCGCGATATTTCGTGCCTGCCGATCGGCGTCGTCGATGTCGAAGACGATTCGCCGCTCGCCTCGCTCGGCAAAAACTTCGTCGGCATGGAGATCGGCCAAGCCGCACGGTTCGTCCGCTCCGGCCCAGCCCCCGCGTCGGCGGCGGTCGGCGGCGCGATGATCGAAACCGTCTGGGATGCCGCGTTCCCGCAGCGCGTCAATCGCATCGATCTCTTCTTCGATCCGGCTACGGCGTCGAAGCTCAAACCCGATGACATGGCGGTGACAGTCCAGTACATCGTCGGCGGCCGCGGCAAGACTTACACCCAGGAAACGCAGGGGCAATCGACGCAAGAGATCGTCAACGGCTTCCAAGTCGGGTTCCTGCTCTGCTCGCTCGGCGCGATGGTCGTCGGGTTGTTTCTCGTTTACAACGCACTCTCGGTAACCGTTGCCGAACGACGCCACGACATCGGCATTTTGCGCTCGATCGGCGCGACGCGCGGGCAGATCATTCGACTGTTTACGATTGCCGCAGTCTTACTCGGCATCATCGGGGCCGCGTTCGGCGTGCCGCTCGGCATTGCGATGGCGCGGCTGACGCTCAACGAATTCCGCGAGGAACTCGGCTCGATCTTTTTGAACCCCGAGGTCGATCCCGGCTCGCCGTCGCTGGCGACGCTCGGGTTCGCGATGCTCGCGGGCGTTCTGACGTCGTTACTCGCCGCATTGGTGCCTGCGCTTCAAGCGGCATCGGATGAACCCGCCGATGCCGTCCGCCGCAGCGCGGACAATGTCCGTGGTCCGTGGCAGATCGCGCACAAAGTGACGTGTGCCACGCTGATCGCCGGTGGCGTGGCAATGATTTTGTCGCGGCACGCGCTGCCCCACCGCGTCGGGGCGTTCGGCGGAATGATGACGACGCTGATCGGGTTGCTGTTGGCGGCCCCTATCATTGTCGGCGTGCTGGTGCGACTCGTTCAACCGGTGCTGCGCCGCATACTGCCGATCGAAGCGCGGCTTGCGGCGGACAATCTCATTCGCTCGCCGGGCCGTACGGGCGTCGTCATCGGCGCGCTCGGTGCGGGTGTCGCGGTGATGATTCAGACTGCCGGCGTAGGTAAAAGTAACGAAGTCCCCGTAACGAAGTGGCTGTACGAACTGGTGCAAGCCGAGCATTTCGTGTTTGCGGGGAACCTCGCATCGGCGACGAGTTCGCAGGCCCCGATGGAACCGCACGTGCCGCTGGAATTGGCAAAGTTGCCGGGCGTCGAACGCGCCACGGGGTTGCGCTATGTTCGCCCCGAGTACAACGGCACCGTTGTTTTCATGACCGCCGTCGACGTTGCGCCGTTCGCCGATGCCACGCAGAAACGTGCGCCGTCGGGGTTGCCGGAACTCGACAAACTCCGCAAGATCGCGGGCCGTCCGGAGGTCGTGATCTCCGATAACTTCACGCTGAAGCACGGCATCAAACCGGGCGACACCATCGTGCTGCCGGGGCCGAACGGGCCGGTGAATTTGCTCGTGGCGGGTTCGATGATCGACTATTCGTGGAGCCGCGGCTCCTTGATGATCGACCGAGCGGTGTACGCGAAACTGTTCCGCGATGAGCGCGTCGATGTCGCCCATGTCTTTATGAACGACCCCAACGACGCGGTCGCGATCGATCGTTTGAAATCGTACGTGGCGGATCGCGGGTTGTTTACCGTGAACAACAAAACGATCCGCTCGTTCTTCACCGACCTCATCGACCGCGTTTACAAGCTGGCGTACTTGCAACAAATCATCGTCGGCATCGTCGCGTCGCTCGGCGTCGTCACGGCGCTACTCATCTCGGTGTTGCAGCGCAAACGCGAACTCGGATTGCTGTTAGCCGTCGGCGCGACACCGGGGCAAGTGATCCGTTCGGTACTCGCCGAAGCCGCACTCATGGGGGTGTTCGGCACCGTGCTCGGCGTGCTCATCGGGTTGCCGATGCAGTGGTACGTGTTGCAAGTCGTGATGGTCGAAGAGTCGGGCTTCTCGTTCGATTTGCTCGTGCCGTGGCGGCAGGCGATCCTGATTTCCATCGGTGCCATCAGCATCGCGACACTCGCGGGCCTCCTGCCGGCACTTCACGCGGTGCGAATGCGCATCCCCGACGCAATCGCGTACGAGTAAGGTTTTGCACTCGGAATCGGTATCATAGCCGTGAGATTTTGTTCGCGGAGCTTCACAGACGGATTGCGATCGGAACGCCCCGGAGGGTGTTGGAATGTAGCCACGGGCAGAGCGAAGCGGAACCCGTGGAGCTTCCTGCCTCAGAAGCCGCTACTATTTGCAAACTCCTCCACGGGTTGCACTCCGACCGCCTTCGGCAGTCGTTATTCCACCCGTGGCTACATTCCGTTGCCCCATCCGGGGCAATGAATCGACCTACCGAGACGATGTCGTTTCCATCGCGGCCCAATTCTCATTTCGACCGCAGCTATAATGCTTCCGTGGAGATTGGCTCCGTCCTCGCCCCAAACGATTTCCCCGAGCGTTCATGTCCCCTGCGACCGACGACCTGCTTCGCTACCGCCCTTGGCGTGGGAAACTGCGTGGCCCGACCCGTGCGTCGTTGGCGATGGCGCGAACCTCGCTCGTTCTGCTGGCACGCCGGAAGCTATTCTGGGCGCTGTACGCGCTGTCGCTGATGATCTTCTTTTTCTTCTTCTACGGCCAGTATCTCGTCGTCTGGATTCAACAGCAAACCGCCACGCAAACGGTGCAGTTCGGTGGGGTGCCGGTGAAGCTCGTCGAGCTGACGCGGTTCCTCGATCGGCTCAATCTGAACGGCTCCGCACACACCTTCGGGAACTTCATCTGGTTCCAAGGTTACATCGTCATGATCGTGCTGGCGCTCGCCGGTTCGGTGCTCGTCGGCAACGATTTCCAGTACGGCAGCCTGCCGTTTTACCTGTCGAAACCGATCGGTCGACGGCATTACATCCTCGGGAAGTTCCTTGCGATCGGGCTGTTCGTGCAACTGCTGACGACGCTGCCATCGTTGGTGCTCTTCGTGCAGGCGGGGCTTTTGTACGATTGGGAAGTGTATTACCTGGACCATTTGCGCGAACTCATCGGCATCATCGGCTACGGCCTGGCGCTCACGTTCACGCTCGGAATGCTGCTCATCGCGACGTCGGTTTGGGTGCGGCGCACCGTCCCGCTCATCATGGTCTGGACCGGTGCGTTCGTGCTGTGCCGCGTGCTGGCGAACATGCTCGTCGACGGTGCGCAACTCGATGCGCGCTGGCGGTTGATCGATTTGTGGAACGACTTGTACTTGGTCGGCTTGTGGTGCCTGGGCGCGAGTCGCGATACGATTCGCCCGAGTAACCAGCCCGCGTTCTGGGAAGCGGGCCTCGTGTGTGCCACGATCTGCATCGGCTGCGCCCTCTATTTGCGAAGGCGAATTCAAGCCGTGGAAGTGATTTCCTGACTTACTTCACGGCCACTTCGCTCGGCTTCGCCTTGGCGGTGGCTGCAATCAGTTCGCCGAACGTGCGATGGATCGTTTCCCCGCCCCGCACGACGACCTTCAGGTTTTGCACGACGACTTGGCCATCGACCACGATCTCGGCCTTCATTTCGTAAAAGAAATTCTCGCCCTTAGGCAGTTCGGGCGTGTGGAACTGGCGCGTCGTGCCGCTGCCAACGATGGCTTGGCCATCGACGAACAGCTTCGCGGTGGTAGGCAGTTCGATGGTGATGTTCGCACAGATCGGTGCGAATTCGGTGGCCGATTGCATCGTCGGAATGCTGGGCGCATCGCAACAGGCACCGCCCGAGTATGGGTCCGGAATCACAACCGAATTGTAAGAACTACCGTACGACGAGGAGCCGTAACAACTGCTGCCGTAGCAGGAACTTCCGTAGCAACTGCCGTTGGCGAAGAAGGCGCTCGAACGCATGGTGACGATGCCACTGTTGCGAGCACCGAACCGCGTGCCGTAACACGACGAGCCGTAGCAACTACTGCCAGCGCCGCTGCACGACGAGCCATAGCAGCCTTGGGTGTAAGTCACGGCAGGCGGGCCGTAGCAGGCCGACCCCGCACAACCGGCCGAACGCCCGTGAAACGCTGCCGCATCGCCCGAACCGGCCATCATCGTCATCATTACTAAGCTGTACATTGCGTGTCCTCTTATGGTGTTGCTGCGTGTCGCAGTTCTGAGAATTTACACGAAGCGATGGCTTCTGCAAAGGGTATTCGGGCAAGCTGGATAGTTTGAGCGGCCATCAAAAGGACAGGATCGTCACCGTTCGTCCAACCGGAACTTTGGTCCAAAACCGGGTTCTGAGACGAATTCCGACTTACGTCGGATCGTCTCGGATTTTTTGACTGCGCGAATTCGTGTGGGTGGCCGGTTGCATCGGCGTTTTGCGTTCGGTACAATGGATCGAATCCCGTTCCCGATCGAGGTGATGCCATGCGAATATTGCTGATCCCACTGTTGCTGTTGGTGTTCGCGTTTCCGGCACTCGCCGATGACCTCACGGGCAAGTCCGTCACGGTAAAAGTCGATGGCCTCCAGCTCGGGCGGAAGCTCGACGGCGGCCTCGTCCGCGATGGCGATGCGCTCAGCGCGAAGAAGAGCTACGTCGTGAAGGCCGACGATGGCACGTTCCTCGAACTCGCGGGCGGGTTCGTCTTCAAGAGCGATGTCGATGTCGTGGCGGGGGCCGAGTTCCCCAAGAAGTTCGTCAAGGACGCCGAAGGCGAGACGCCCAAAGACCGCTGGGCCTTCGGAACCGTAGTGATGCCGACCAAACACACCGACAAAATCCAGTTCGGCGACTGGATCGACGACAAGCAGGAATACTTTAAGCTGTCCGGCATCGGGCCGATGTACGTCCGCAAGGACAACGGCGACGGCTGGGTGCGCATCCACGACGGTCACCGCGAGGGCTGGGTGCAAAAGGAGAATTTGGTGACCAAGGAGGATGCACCAATATTCTGGGATAAAGCCGTGAAAGCTGACCCGAAAGATATTCACGCGCTCTATATGCGTGGCTGTGGGTGGCAAGAAAAGGGGGAACTTGACAATGCCATCGCTGATTACAACGAGTGCATCCGCCTGAAACCTGCGCAAAGCGAGTATTATGTAGCACGCGGTACGACACGGCATGACAAAAAAGAATTCGACAAAGCGATTGCCGACTACACTGAGGCGATACGGCTCGATCCGGAGAGCGGAATCGCATACTTTGACCGTGGCCTCTCATTGCATTCCAAAATGGAATACGAAAAGGCGATTACTGACTACTCCGAAGCACTTCGGCTCGATCCGAAATATGCAAAATCATACTTCAATCGTGGGAAGGCATGGAGCGATTCGAAAAACTACGATAAGGCAATTGCAGACTACACGGAGGCCATCAAGCTCGACTCGAAATATCTCCATGCTTATCATGGCCGTGCCCACGCGTGGGGTGCAACAAAGGACTATGACAAGGCCATTGCCGACTACACCGAAGCGATCCGAATCGACCCGAAATACGTGGCAGGTTATAACAATCGAGGGTACCGTCGATTTTATCAAAAGGAATATGCCAAAGCGATGGTCGATTTCAACGCAGCACTGAAAATTGATCCCAACCATGCGAATGCTAACTGTAGTAAGGCCGAGACCCTCGCCAAACTCAAGAAGTATGCTGAAGCGGTGGAACACTTCGACAGGGCACTGAAGCTCAATCCCTCGGCCAGCATCCATCAACTCTATTCTTTTTTCCGCGCCACCTGCCCCGATGCCAAGTACCGCGACGGCAAGAAAGCCGTCGAGATGGCGAAGCTGGCCATCGAGAAGGCGGGCAAGGATGCGGGCTGGGAATACTCCGCGACGCTGGCGGCGGCGTATGCCGAGACGGGGGATTTCGAGCTCGCCGTGACCGAGCAGCGCAAGGCGCTCGACGACAAGCACATCGACGCGACCGACAAGAAAGTGCAAGAAGCCCGGCTGGCGCTCTACCGCGCGAAGAAGCCGTACCGCGACGAGTGATCGTTGCTATCGTGCCAGCCCGCTGCGCGCGTTTTGAAGTTGCGCTGTTTGCAGGTACGCCCAGGGGTACGACGAAACGTCTAACCCTGGTCTGTCAGATTTAACCCCGTTGGGGTAAGAATCGTCTATGCATCTACCCCAAGGGGGTTCGATCTTTTAGCCCAGGGTTAGACGTCTTACGTCGTACCCCTGGGTTACCTGGGTTGTGCTTGCGCTGCGGGCTGGCACGATTCCGGATTAAATCGACGTGGCCACGGCGTGTTTTTTGAGGTCTTCGAGATCGACGAACTCGAGTGCCGAAATGTGCGTCGCTTCGAGGACGATCGGCGCGGCGGCGTTGGCTTCCATCGCGTCTTTCCAGCGTGTCACGCAGACGCACCAGCGGTCGCCGGGGCGCAAACCGGGGAAGCCGTACGCGGGGTTCGGCGTGCTGAGGTCGTTGCCCACCGCTTTGGAGAAAGCGAGAAACTCCGCCGTCACGTGCGTACAGACGAGGTGCAAGCCGCGATCTTCCGCACCGGTGTCGCAGCAGCCGTTGCGGTAAAAGCCGGTCAGCGGTTTCGTCGAGCACGATTGCAGTGGAGTGCCGAGGACGTTTTTTGCAGTAGACACAGTAAGCTCCGAACTCGCCGCGATGGGGCCACATCGCGGCATCTGGGGGGTGGTTTACGAAGGAAGTAAATCCTTCACGGCATCGCGTTCTTCGAGCAATTCTTTGAGCGTCGCTTCGAACATTTTCTTGCCGTAGGCATCGAGCGGCACGCCTTCGGTGACGGTCCAATTTCCCTTGCCGTCGCTGGTACACGGGTAACCGAAAACGAGGCCCGCCGGTACACCGTATTCGCCTTTGGAAACCACGGCCGCACTCGTCCAGTCGCCCTTCGGCGTCCCGTTAACCATCGTTTTCACGTGATCGATCGCACCGTTCGCGGCCGACATCGCGCTCGAAAGTCCCCGCGCTTTGATGATCGCCGCACCGCGATTCTGGCACTGCGGCACGAACGTTCCTTCGAGCCACGCACGATCCGGAATCACTTCGGTGGCCGCCTTACCGCCGATCTTCGCGTTCGTGAAATCGACGTACTGCGTGTTCGAGTGGTTGCCCCAGATCGTCACGTGCGTGACGTCCGCATTCTTCGCCCCCGCCTTCACCGCGAGCGCCGACACCGCACGGTTGTGGTCCAGCCTCGTCATCGCCGACCAGCGATCCGCGGGAATGTCTTTGCCGTTGAGATACGCCACGAGGCAGTTTGTGTTACACGGGTTCCCAACGATGAGAATCCGCACGTCACTGGCCGCGTTGGCCGCGAGTGCTTTGCCCTGGCCGACGAAGATTTTGCCGTTCAAACCGAGCAAATCCTTGCGTTCCATCCCCGGCCCGCGCGGTGCCGCACCGACGAGCAATGCATAATTCACGCCATTGAACGCCGTCGCCGCATTATCCGTAACGACGACATCGAGCAGCGTCGAGAAGCCGCAATCGAGCAACTCCATCGCGTTGCCTTCGGCGATCTCCAGAGGCTGCCGTGCCGTCGGCGTTGGTGCCGTCCAGCCGTCCTTTTTGGGAATTTCGAGCAGGTGCAAAATCACCTTCGTGTTCGCGCCGAACACCTCGCCCGAAGCCAGCCGCGCCAGCATGGCATACGACACATTGCCACCCGCCCCAGTCACGGCCACTTTCACAGTATGCGACACGGCAAAACCCCCAGAGAGTGCGAAACAGTTCGTGGCAGTTAGAGATACGCCGCAAACGAACGACCGCAAGGGCGCGAGGATTACGGTTCAGCGAGGAACGCAAGTTTTGAAGTTGCGCCCAGGGGTACCCCTGGGCGCAATGACCGGTTGTGACGCTTCCGCCCAATCTCTCACCGTTTCTGCCCCGCATTCGATCTAGACCGTTGCCTATCATCGTTTAAGATGGGCGAAATAAACCGATTTTGCCGTGCAACATTCCTTCGCAGGAACTCATCATGCCCGTTCGTTTCTGGATCGCGATCTGTGCCATCGTCATTGCATGGACAGCCACCCGTGCGGCGGATGAACCCGAGAAGAAAAAGTCGCCGAAGGAACTCGCGGCGCTGAACTATCGACTGGTGGGGCCGTATGCGGGTGGGCGGGTTTCGCGCGTGAGTGGCGTGACGAATGACCCCCTCACTTACTACGCCGCCGCGGCATCGGGTGGCGTTTGGAAGTCCGGCGATGCGGGTATCACTTGGAAGCCGATCTTCGACGACCAACCGACCGCGAGCATCGGCAGTATCGCCGTCGCGCCGAGCGACCCGAATGTCGTCTATGTGGGGACGGGTGAAGCGAACATTCGCGGCAACGTCTCGCCGGGTGCGGGCATCTTCAAAAGCACCGATGGCGGTAAAACCTGGAAGCACGTCTGGAAGCAAATCGGTCAGATCGGCACGATGGTCGTTCACCCGAAACAGGCGGACATCGCGTATGCCGCGGTGTTGGGCCACGCCTTCGGGCCGAACGTGGAGCGCGGCATTTACCGCACCACCGATGGCGGGCAGACATGGGCGAAGGTGCTGTTCCAGAACGATGCGACGGGTGCATCCGATGTCGCGATCGACCCGAGTAACCCGCGGGTGGTGTATGCCGGTTTCTGGCAGGCGCAGCGTCGGCCATGGGAACTGACGAGCGGCGGCCCCGGTTCGGATCTCTCCGTCTCCCGCGATGGCGGTGACACGTGGGTGTCACTAAAATCGAAGCGCGACAAGAACGGCCTGCCACCGGGCATCTGGGGCAAGATCGGCGTGACCGTCTCGCCATCGAACGGCAACCGGATATATGCTTCCATCGAAGCCGAAAAGGGCGGACTATACCGTTCCGACGACGGTGGCGAAAGTTGGTCGCTCATCAACGGCGAACGGATCGTCCGCCAACGCGCCTGGTACTACTCCACGATCGTCGTTCACCCGACGAACCCCGATGTGCTGTACCTGCCGCAAGTGCCACTTCTGAAAAGCATCGACGGCGGAAAATCGTTCCAGATAGTGAAGGGGTTGCATCATGGCGACCACCACGATTTGTGGATCGACCCGGCGAACCCGAACCGCATGATTAACGCGAACGATGGCGGCGTCGACCTCAGCAGCGATGGCGGCAAGACGTGGCACGCACCGCCGTTACCGCTCGCGCAGTTCTACCACGTGAGCGCCGACAACCGCACGCCGTACCGCGTGATGGGATGTATGCAAGACCTCGGCAGTGCGAGCGGGCCGAGCCATTCGCTGAAGCCCGGCGGCATCGGCCTCGGCGACTGGACGACCGTTGGCGGCGGCGAAGCCGGGCACTGCATCGCGGACCCCAGCGACCCCGACATCGTCTACGCCGGGGAGTACGGCGGCATCCTCACACGCTTCGATTTCCGCACGAAACAAGCCCGAAACATCACGGTCAACCAAGTGAACCCGTCGGGGGTCGACCCGGCGAAAATGAAGTATCGCTTCCAGTGGACGGCCCCGATTCTGATTTCGCCGCACGACGCGAAGACGCTATATCACGCGGGGAACGTGCTGTTCCGCACCCGCGATGGTGGCACCACGTGGGAGGCCGTCTCGCCCGATCTCTCGCGCAACGACAAGCAGAAACAGCAATGGTCCGGCGGGCCGATCACCGGCGACAACACCGGCGCGGAAGTCTATTGCACGATCTTCGCACTCGCCGAATCGCCGAAGCAAAAGGGCCTGTTGTGGGCGGGCACCGACGATGGCAAAGTCCACGTTTCCACCGACGATGCGAAGACATGGACCGACCTGACCGCGAACGTGCCCGAGTTGCCCGACTGGGGTACCGTCGTTTGCATCGAAGCCTCGCCGTTCGATGCGAAGACCGCCTACCTCGTCGTCGACAATCACCGGATGGACGACTACCGCCCGTACATTTGGAAGACGACCGACCTCGGCAAAACGTGGGTGAAAATCAGCGCCGGCCTCGATGCGGGGACGCACCTCCACGCCGTTCGCGAAGACCCGAAGAAAGCCGGCTGGCTCTACCTCGGCACCGAGCGCGGCATCCTCTTTTCCAATGATGCGGGCAAGAGTTGGAAGCCGTTGCAACTCAATCTGCCGACCGTGGCGGTTCACGATCTGGCCATTAAAAACGACGATCTGCTCGTGGCGACGCACGGCCGGAGCCTGTGGATTCTCGACGACCTCACCGCGATTCGCAACTACGCCACAAGCACGAACGAGAAACCGCTGCACGTGTTCGCGCCGCTCCCGGCGACGAAATGGTACCTCGGCGGGCGGGCGATCACCTCGCACTTGCGCGGCAGTTCGACCAGCAACCCGGACAACGGCGCGGTCATTTGGTTCCACGCGCCGAAGCCGACGAAGGATGGCATCCTCGTGGAAATTCGCGATGCGAAAGGCAAGTTGATTGCCAAGGCGAAGGGCAAACTCGACGCGAAAAGCGACGACGAAGACGACGAGGATTCCGAGCCGAAAGCCGAACGGACATTCGCGGTGAAGCCAGGGCTGAACAAGTTCGTCTGGGACTTTACGCACGACGGAGCCGAGTTCATCAAGGGGGCGAAAGTCGATGCCGGCAACCCCGCGATGGGCATCCCCGCATCGCCCGGCACCTACACGATCAAGCTGATGCACGGCAAGGAAATCGCAACCACCACGATCGAAGTGAAGGCCGATCCGCGTGGCGATGCGAAGCCCGCCATCGAGCAAGAACTGTTCGCGCTCGGCATCCGCGACGGCGTGACGAAACTCACCCGCACCGTTCTGCGCATCCGGACTTTGCAGAAACAAATCCGCTTCCGCAAAGAGCTACTCAAAGACCGCGACGATGCGAAACCGCTACTCAAAGACTCCGAGGCGTTGTCTGCAAAACTCGCGACGCTCGAAGAGAAATTGCACAATCCGAAGGCGAAAGTCGTCTACGACGTGTTCGCGGCCCGCGGCGGCGCGATGCTCTATTCGCAATTCGTGTGGTTACTTAGCAACGCCACTGACGGCGATGGCACGCCGACGAAAGCGCAAAAAGAACTCGCGGTCGAACTCGAGAAAACACTGACAGGCTACATCGCCGAACTCGACGCCATCACGACTAAAGAGTTAGTCCCGCTAAACGAAGCCGCGAAGAAACTCGGCGTGCCAGAGTTGTACATCGCACCGGTAAAGTAGCGCCGGTTTCGGTGCTTCGCTTGGTTCGCTATCCCCCCGACCTGCTCCTAATCCCCGACGCACACGACCACGCCGCCTAACTCCCCGGCTCGCACGGCGGCCTGGTCCCAAGTCGTAATCAGCCGCAGGAACTCGTCCCGCCAAACCGGACTGTAGACCTCCCGAGTCAGCGGCACGACCTGCGTGCCAGTGCGGACCTCCCACGACTCGCCCCGTGTCTCGACAAGCCCCCGTGCCTCGGACAACATCCGGCGGAGGGCCAGTAGGTCGCCGCCCGCGAAAACTGCATCCCCGTACAGATCGACGTACTGACCGGTCTCCTCCGCCAGTCGCTCGATCAACGGGTATAGGAACCAGTAGTAACCGTCACTGAGGGCAAGCGAGGGTTCCGACACGAGAACCATCTGATCGGCATCCACTGCCACGCCGATGTCGAGCATTGACTACTTCCTCTTCGTGCTGCAAATCATGCGTCATCACCGGGTAGGCCATCGACGCCGTAGAGGGCGAAGACATCCACGTCGATGCGTTTCTCGTGCGTTTCGACGGTGCGTTCCAATTGCGACTTCTCGTGGTCGGAAAGCATCGGATCGCGAAGTGCAGTCTTGGCCGTCACGATGGCGCGAACCGAATCGGCGATCCGTCCCGCGAGTTTTTTCTCGGCGGCCGTCTCAGGGAGCTTGATGGGAATTTGACGTAGGAACTGCGGAAAGGTTCGATACCAACCGCCGCGAAGTGGCGTCGATACACTTTTCAAATACTCGCTCAATAACGTACTATTCAACAAACCAGTAAAGTAGGCGTGAAGGTCGCGATATTTTTCTTTTAATATGATGCCATAGCCACTCACGAAGGCAGAATCTCCACGTTCGTCGAATGCATACGATGCCCGTTCCATCATATCTGGAACTAATATGCGGGGTATGCCGAAGAGATCGAGATTCTGCGTGCGGCCATAGGCGTACCACGATTCCGTATCCATTGCTCCACTTTCCCGCGCTCGTAGGATCGACTCGCATTCTTTGAGATACTGCCAAGTCTTGGGAAACTTTTTTGCGATTTCGGTGGCAACAAGCAGATCGACGCCGCCCGTCGATTTCGGCTGACTGTAAGGGAAAATCGCAACGGCGGTGGCCTTCTCCAAGGTGAATCGTCGGATATTGTTCCCATCGAGAAATGGCTTTAGCAAACCGCGTTCGAGTTCGACGTGCCGGCCGAGCGCTTCCGATATGTATATGCCACGTTTTTCGTCGGCCACGCGCAGTACGAAGACTTGGTTTTTACTCGTCCGAACGCCTTGGAACAATCGAGATGATGCCTCTGCAAGTGTCAGTGTCGAATTGTTAGAAACCGCTTCGTAGACTTTCATCGTTTTCGGGGTTGCAATTCGCCAAGGTGCCTCACCGGTCGGCATCGGGGCGATGAAGTTCGTTACACCATCGGATTTACCGCGCGCATCGAGATTGGCACACTGCGTGATCCCGTCCGTTAAATCGTTCACTTTTGCATAGCGTATCCCATTCTTGTTCGCCTTCTGGCTCAAAATGTGGATGGCCGTGTATGTCGTTGCGCCCTTGAAGACTTGCTGATGGCTGAAATCGACAATGGCGCGCAGATTCTTACCGTCGGCGACGATCTTTCGCAAGCCTTCGCCGTACTTGGCTTGCCACCATTTGTGCGGCATGATGAAGCCCAACAGCCCTTCTGGGGAAAGGAGCGACAGGGCTTTCTCGGTGAACACGACGTAGATGTCGTAGTTGCCTTTCGCTGCGCTCACGTAGTGCCACTTGTAGTATTCGCATTCTTCGGGTGCCCACTTGTTGAGTTCTTGCACGCGAATATATGGCGGGTTGCCGATGATGCCATCGAAACCAGCGCGACCGCGTTCTTTCACGGCTTGTTCGTCGAGAATGCGACCGAAGCCTTTCGTGCGGCTCGTCCAATCGAAGCGGTTGATGCGGAAGGCGGTGTCGATGGTTTCCACTGCAAATAGCGTGCGTTGTTTTGCACCTTTCGTCGTCAGAAAGCGGTCGTAGCCTTCGTCGTCGATCAGCGAGTTGCCGCAGAGGATGTTGTTGTCGAGCGCCGGTAGCAATCGCGTTTCGACCCACTCGGATTGCCAATTCGCGGGGAGTTTGGAGGCGAGCATTTTCAGGTAAAGCGACATCACCGTAACTTCGACCGCCTGTTGGTCGATATCGACGCCGTGAATGCAATGCGTGAGGAGTGCAGCGCGGAAGTCTGGGGATAGATACCAGTGGCCCTCTTTGTCCTGGAAGGCGATTTCGGCCTTCTTTTTGCGGCTTTTCTTACTGGCAGCGACAGTAGCGGGAACGCTCGCCATCGCCAACTCGGGTTTCTTGGCGATCGCCTGAACGCAGTAATCGAACAGATATTGCAACGCCGCCACGAGGAACGAACCCGATCCGCACGCGGGGTCGAGGATTTTCACGGCCAGCACTTCCAGTGGCGTTTTCCCTTGAATTTGAGGGCCGATGACGCGACGAATGATCGAATCGACGACGAACGTCGGCGTGTAATAGACGCCGCCCGCATGGCGGACTTCGGGCTTTTCCTCGATCGTCGCTTGGCCGTGTTGCACCGCGACGACGTTGCCGAGGAACCGCTCGTAAACGATGCCGAGAATGTCGTCGCCGATGGCGGCAAAGTCCCACGGGCCGTCGGGCGGATAGAGTGTGCGCGTGAAGTCGGCGAGGACCGAACCATCGACGATGAGTTGTTCGGAGAAGTGCGGTTTGAACAAATACCCGTTATATTTCAGGTCGTAATCGCGGAACGTCGCACACAACGATTCGTAGAACTCGCCGCCTTCGGTGCCGATACGATCGAGCATATCGCGGAGCGTACCCCACGGTGCCACATTGCGATCTTCGATCACGCGCATGAAGACGAGGCGATCCATAATCCGCTGGACCGCCGCCGTCAGTTTCGCGGCACCGTGCAGCGTATCGGCTTCGGGGAAAGCCGATTTGTTATGGAAATAGACTTCGGCCGCGAGGTGACGGCGGTGCGTATCGAGGTACGCGAGGAACACGCGATCCACCGGCTCGCTGCCTTTGAAGTCGGACAGTGTGCGATCGACAGTGCGAATGCGGCGGCCCGCCTTCAGCTTTTTCAGTCGCCCCAACAGGCGCTCGAGCGAACCGCCTTCGACCGCATCGCGGCCGAACGTCGCAACCAAAGTATCCCATTGCGATTCGTACTGATCGAAGTCGATTTTGAACTCGGCCACCAAGCCGCGCGCCGGTTCGTTGAAGATCGGTTTCAGCGTGGTATCGAACAACCGGAATTGCTCGAAATCGGTAAGGATCGCGAACGGGATCGTGCTGTTCCAGGCGTACGACTTGGCTTGGAAGATCCCGGCCGGATCGTTGTCGAGGTCGATCGCCGGCTTCTTCGCTTCGACGACGAAACGCGCGAATCCGCTCAACCGGAAGAGATAATCGGGACGGCGACTGCGAATGCCGCCGGAATCGACCGTCTCGACGTTCTTTTCGATGATGACATCGGCTTCCGATGGGCCGACACCGCGCGTATCGCCGACATCCCAACCGAGCGCCCGCCAGAACGGGTCGATGAACTGCTGGCGGATTTCCGCTTCTTTCGTGGCACTCGATTTGTACTGCTTGATGTGCGTGCGAAATCGCTGGACGAGGTCGACAATATCGGTGCGGAAATCGGACAATGCAAACCTCGGAATAACTCAACTGAACGGCAACCCTGACGGCGATATTATCACGCACAGGCGGAATCGCAAACGTAATATCGGTAGAACCCGTTTACAGGGTCGTTAAAACTTTGGTTCCGGTGTGGATCGCGCCAGTCGAAATCGGACGCAAGTCGTTGGTGCGGTAGGTCGATTCCGGTTTTCGGGTGCGACTTCCGGATTGGGTGGCACACGAGTCCTGAGCGATGCGGAATGATGCGGGTACGCAGCAGATACCGCAGTGTATTCGTCGTGCCTGCGAGAATTTTCATCCAAATAATCGTATTTGTCCGAAGATATAATTGACATCGGTGCCGAAATCCGCAAGTATACACGTTAGTTCCCGAAAGCAGGCCGAATCTCGCTTCTCGTTTCGGCTTTGCGTTCTATAGGTATGTTGACGTAACCGGCAAAAGTCGTGATTGAGAGAATAAGTCGAACTCGCCATGTTGTAGTGTCAAAAATTCCCGGAAACGGAATTTTGTCGGTTACGTCTATAATGGTATCGTCTCGATTCGCACGAGTATGGCACAATCGGTTTCGTGCTCGCAGGGCTTCGATGGAAGGGTCGCGTATGCCTACTGTCACATTTCTCGTGTTGGAAGGCGTCGATAAGGGCCGCGTATTCCGCGATCTATCGATACCCGTTACTATTGGCCGCGAAGAAGGCAATGGCCTGCGGCTCAACGACGAGCGGATCAGCCGATACCACGCCAAAGTCCAGCACGAAGACGGCGACATCATCATTACCGATTTGGAAAGTACCAACGGCACCCGCGTCAACGGTACGACTGTACAGATTCGTAGATTGCGACCGGGCGATCAAGTCTCCGTTGGCCGGTCGATGCTGCTATTCGGCACGATGGAAGAAATCGCGATGCGCCGCGGCACACCGCAAGTGAAATCGATGTCGCAAGCCGTGCATACCCTTCGCGCGGAAGAACTCGCAGCGGGAATGGGCGCATCGGGCAAAGTCGCCGTCGACGAATCGCGACGCAGTATCAGCGAAGTCGGTTCGACGACCGATTGGAGTCCGCGCGATGCCGACATTCCGCCACTGCCGATGAAACTCACCGGCTCGCAGTCGGCACGCATCTCCGAAGTCTTCGACTACCTCCATCGCGGCCTCACCATCGCCACGGAAAATATCGAATCGAACGAAGACGGCACCGAAGTCCGCCTCGGCTTCGACGAATGGCAAACGATCATGGCCGTGCAAATGCTACTCGCCCGCTACGTCCGCATGGTCGCCGAACCCGATCAACGGTAAAACAATAGGTTGTTAAGGTACGATTTCTACGATGGCTTCAAACAGTTCGCCCTTGCGTTTGCCGTCGCGTGGGATGTCGAATGCCACGATCTGCACGCCCGGTGACGCTGTGAAGCGAATGGTAAATTTCGCTCGTGCTTCGGCACCAAGTTGGATAGATCGTTTCTGTCAGCGTCACGGCTCAACGCCCGCGTAAGAGCGCATCCCACGATTTCACTTTCAGTAGTCGCAATGACAACCGGTTAAGTCGTGGCAGATTTTCAATCGCTTCCAGTTGCGCCTCTTGCCCCGGCGTAGGTGTGCCCAACAGCGAATTTCCTTGCTGTAGTATCAGTTTCCGAGTGTTTAGGACGGCACCCTCTTCCATGATGATGTCGTATGCGACCGATTCTCTCATCGCGAATACTCCTCGATAGATCTTTTGAATCACGTCACGCGACACGTGCATACTGGCCATTATAAACGACGACAACACGATGTCGGCGGCCACTTGTGGGGCCTCGGCTTGCACGCGCTCAGCGATGCGATCCACCCACATCGGCAACGATTGTTCCCTTGTGCGACCGGCTGGCGGGCGCGCGATCACGGCCATCGGCAACAACCCGA
>JAYVXI010000217.1:0-34845 GCA_043785305.1 Limnoglobus sp.
TTTTACGGTGCCTGGATCGAAAGAACTCGAAAATGCCTAGGAAAACGATGTTATTGCACGGAAAATAGCGCAACTTCAAAACTAGCGCGTCGGGCTAACGGGAATGAATTGTTAAAACCGGTATTTCACGACTCTACCGCACTACCGACGGGGTCGGCAATCAGCGCGTCGTCGCGGGTGATGCCCTTCTTTTTGAGCTTGGTGTGTAGCGTGTCGCGCGACATTCCTAAAATTTGTGCAGAGCGGCTGACATTGCCGCCGGTTTGTTTCATCGCCTTGCGGATCGCCCACGTTTCGAGCGTGTCGATGTCCAAACCCGGTGGCAGATCGAGGAGCGAACTGATCGGCTCGGAGACGGCACCGAGTGGCAGATCGGCGGCGTCGATCGTTTCCGAATCGGTCATGACGGCGGCACTTTCGAGCACCGCACGCAGTTGTCGCACGTTCCCCGGCCACGTGTACGCTTGCAGTTTCCGAACCGCCGCCGACGTCAGTTTGAACGAGCGTCGGCACTGCACCGAAAGCCGTTCGAGGAAGAACCCGGCGAGTTCGGGAATATCCTCGGCATGTTCGCGCAGCGCCGGTACTCTCAGGGAAATCACCTTCAAACGGAACAGCAAATCTTGGCGAAACTTGTTCTGTCGCACTTCGCGATCGAGGTCGCGATGCGTCGCCGCAATCACGCGCACATCGACTTTGACATCTTTCGTCCCACCGACGGGGCGGAACGGTTTGCCTTCGATCACGCGCAACAGTTTCGCCTGACACTCGAGCGTCAGTTCGCCGACTTCATCGAGAAACAGCGTGCCTTCGTCGGCCTGTTCGAAGAGACCCGGATGATCGCGATCCGCCCCGCTAAACGCGCCTTTGCGGTAGCCGAACAGTTCCGCTTCGAGCAATGTCGGTGTGATGGCGGCACAGTTGACGACGACGAGCGGCCCACCCGCACGGTTGCTCTGCGTGTGCAATGCCTGCGCGACGAGTTCCTTGCCGGAACCGCTATCGCCGTGGATGAGCACCGTGAACGGCAACGGGGCGGCCTTGGCGATCTGCTGCCGGAGCGACATGATCGCAGTGCTATCGCCGATGAGTTCGTCGGCAGTTGGCACGGCCGCCCGTAGACGATTGTTTTCGGCTTCGAGTTTACGGCGGTTGCGGTGCAGTTCCAGACCGCGGCTGAGGTAGCCACCGACGGCTTCAATGAATCGCACATCGCGCTCGGAGAACCCGGTGCCCGTGCGGTAAACGTGGAGTGCCGCGTAGATTTCGCCGTTCGCCGACAGCGGCAAACAGAGCGCATCTTGGTAGGCGAACAGGCTTTCGGTGCTCGGTTGCGTTTGATGTTTTGCGGTGTCTTGCGAGTGCCAGATCGTTTTCCTTTCCGTGCGAACTCGCTCGGTCAAACGTCGGCTCAGGGGGACGTCGACGGCGGACTGATCGGGGAAGACGAACTTCGGCGAAGGGTCGGTCGGGTCGAGGCTGAGGTAGCCTGCGACTTTTGCGGCCGTCTGCGTGAGAACGGACCGTAGCGCCAGGCGGATCATCGCGTGCGGGTCGGTCAGTTCGACGGCGGCCGTCATGAACCGACAGAGCGCGGTCAGTTCGTCGACTTTCAATTGCGACGCGGCCGATTCCATGAGCGAATCGCTGAGTAAGTGACCCTTCTTGCCCGAGCGAATCCCTTCAGGCGTTCGCCGATCCACCGCGTGCGCGATGGCTGCCGTCGCTTGGCGTTCGGGTGCATTAAAAGAGGCTTGTTCGGGGTTGGCCGTTTCGAGGTTCGTATCGACCATCTCGCGATAAGTGGGCGGACGCGCCGCCGTTTCGGTCAGCGAGCGAGACGAAGACCCTGGCTCCTTCACATCCGAAAACGAAAACTGAAAGACCGTCGTGCCGATTTGTAGCGTCGAACCGTGGGCCAACTCCGACGCACCGTTGACCTTCAGGCCGTTCACGCGGGTGCCGTTCAGGCCGAAGTCGCGGACGACCCAACGGCCTTCTTCAAAATAGACTTTGGCATGGAGGCGCGATGCGAGATCTTCCTGAAGCACGATGGTGCTATCGCGGCTTCGCCCGAGCGTCGCAGGCTGACCGGGAACCAGTTCCACGCACTGGGGGGCACAGTCGCCGATTTCCAGGGTGAGTCGTGCGCGCATGCGTGTCTCTTCGGTAATCACCGGTCGCCTCTTCCGATTTCCACGCGACATCGGCTTAGAAATCTACCGCCGTTTGCTATAGCATAGCATGAAGATCGCAAGCGAGTCGGGATGCGTACCAACTCCGTTCTCACCCGGGATTTTCGCCGCGACCTCCGCCGTTTCCACACTGAAGATGAGCCACACCATGCAAACGATCATCGAAGGAAAAGCCTACGTTTTAGGCGATAACGTCGACACCGATCAGATCATCCCCGCCGAGTATCTGACGTACAATCCGTCGATTGCCGCCGAGTACAAAATGTTCGGAAAGTTCGCACTTTGCGGCGTGCCACCGGGCGCAGCGGGGCTGCCGAAGGGTCACGTGCCGTTCCACGGCCCCGCCGACGAATTCGTCTCGCCGTACAAAATTATTGTCGGCGGCAGAAACTTCGGCTGCGGTTCGAGCCGCGAACACGCACCGATCGCGTTGGCCGCCGCCGGGATTCAGTGCGTGATCGCCGAGTTTTACGCGCGGATCTTTTATCGAAACAGCGTCAACGGCGCGTATCTCGTCCCGATCGAGTGCCCGACGCGATTGATCGACACGATCTGCACCGGCGACGAGTTGCGCGTCGATTTGGCCAAAAGCGAACTGAAAAACCTCACCACCGGCGACACGTGGACGCTCAGTTCGTTGGGCGAAGTCGCACCGATCATCGAAGCGGGCGGGATCTTCAACTACGCGAAAAGCGTCGGCATGTTGAAGGCGTAAGCGCGAAGATTTTAGGTAGCACATCCGCCGAAAGTCCCGATTACGTGGGGCACGTTTTTTACGTGCCATTTTTGAAAATGGCACGTAAAAAACGTGCCCCACAACACGCTACACGTTATCGCACCAGCCCCGAATTCACGACGAAACACACGCAAATACACGAACAAGAAAACGCCGATCGGGAAATCGTTCACGGCGTTGCCCGGAAGCCCACCGGCCTCACAGAGGCCAGCTACATAAGAAAGTAAGCGGCATTGGCTTGACGCTCGCGCCTGCTTCGCACGATGGCGACAACCATTCGAGTTTTTTTCTCTCATCCTGTACTCATTCTTGTCCGCTTCGCGTTTAGAGCTTAGGAGTCGGTCACAAATCACAAGCGATTCCGTCGCGGGTCGTATAAGGTTGATACGAATGAAAAATCTCCACACGCTTCGCGCGTGGGTGGCTGGTGTGGCACGTCGTCGTTCCCGACGGAGCGCGACCACAACACGCCGGTCGGTGCCGATGCACGTCGAACTTTTCGAAACGCGAGTTGTGCCTGCGACGCTCGACATCCGCACCTACGACGGCACTAATAACAACCTCACCAATGTGGCGTGGGGCAGCAGTGGAACCCAGTTAGTACGAGTCTCGCCGGTGGCTTATGGCGATGGCATTTCGACACCTGCCGGGAGTACGCTCCCGAGTCCGCGGCTCGTCAGTAACGTGTTGGCGGATGCGAGTGTATCGAACCCGATTAGTGCGGCGGGCTTGTCGGCGATGGTTTACGCCTGGGGGCAGTTTCTCGATCACGATATCGGTCTGACGCCCACTAACGGCACCGAAAAGCTCAGTATTCGCGTGCCAACGGGCGACCCGTCGTTCGACCCCAACAGCACGGGAACCAAAACGATCGGCACGACGCGCTCCGTTTTCGATCCGACCACCGGTACCTCGACCGCCAACCCGCGCCAGCAGATCAACACTATCGCGGCCTGGATCGATGGCTCGCAGGTTTACGGCTCGACCGAAGCGCGTTCGTTGGCGCTGCGCACGCTGCAAGGCGGGCGGCTTAAAACGAGCGCAGGCAACCTCTTGCCCGTGAATAATGCGGCGACGTTCCCGAATGGCACGGTCAAGATGGGGAACGATGCGCATGTGGTGCCCGACGATCAACTCTTCGCGGCGGGGGACGAACGGGCCAACGAAAACATCGAACTGACTGCGATGCAAACGCTTTTCGTTCGCGAACACAACCGCGTGGCCCAGCGAATTGCGGCAGCGAATCCGGGCATGAGCGATGAACAAATCTTTCAGCAGGCACGCTCGATCGCGATCGGCGAGATTCAGGCGATCACCTACAACGAGTGGCTGCCGGCGCTGCTCGGGCCGAACGCACTGAAGCCGTATAGGGGTTACGATGCGACGGTGAATCCGCAGTTGGCGAACGAATTTTCGACCGCCGCGTTCCGGTTCGGCCACAGCTTGCTCGCCGACGATGTCCAGTTCCTCAACAACGCGGGCAGCACCATCCGCGATGGCGTTTCACTCGCCCAAGCGTTTTCCAACCCGCCGCTCGTCGTCCAAAACGGCATCGATCCGTTGCTGAAGTATCTGGCTTCGGATCCCGCTTCCGAGTTCGATTCCAAAGTCGTCGATGGCGTCCGAAACTTCCTGTTCGGACCTCCCGGATCGGGTGGCTTCGACCTCGCCAGTTTGAACATCGAACGGGGCCGCGATCACGGTCTATCGGATTACAACACCGTGCGGGCGGCGTACGGTCTGCCCCGCATCACCGCTTTCTCGCAGATCACGGCCAACGTCACGCAACAAGAGAAACTCCGGAGTTTGTACGGCTCCATCGACAAAATCGACCTGTGGGTGGGCGTGTTGGCCGAAGACCACGTTGCGGGTGGCAGCGTCGGCCCGACGGCGCGGGCGATCCTGTCCGAGCAATTCGAACGATTGCGTACCGCGGATCGTTTCTGGTATCAGCGAACCTTCGTGGGGCCACAACTGCGCGAGATCGAAGGCACCCGGCTTTCGGATATCATTCGCAACAACACCACCGTGTCGAACTTGCAAACGGATGTGTTCTCGTTCAAGGCCAGCGTCTCCGGAACGCTGTTCACCGACACGAACGGCAATCGGCGACTCGACCGCAACGAACCGCCCCGTGCGGGCCTGATTGTCCAGTTGATCGATCCGACAGGGGTTGTGGCTGCGACGACCACCACGGACTCGAAGGGGATGTATTCCTTCAACGTCCTGGATGGCTTGCGAACGGGCGAGTTCGTCGTTCGTACGACGGATACTTCCGGCGTGAAGCACAATCAGCCGGCGATCGTTACCCGTGGGGATGTGCGACTGACCGGCGTCGATCTCGCACTGCCAGGCCCCAAGCTAATGGTCGTGACGAGTGGTGCAACGGTGGAGATGTATCGCGGCCTGGACCGCACGAACGCGATTCGCATCCAGCCCTTCGGCGAATTTGCAGGCGGCATTCATGTGGCCGTGGGCGACCTCAACGGCGATGGCATACCCGAAGTCGTGCTCGGTGCGGGTGAAGGTGGCGGGCCACGGATCGTCGTCGTCGATGGGCAAAACGGCCAGATTTTGTCCAGCTTCTTCGCCTACGAATCGACGTTCCGTGGGGGCGTGAATGTCGCGGTTGGCGATGTGGACGGCGACGGCGTCGCGGAGATTATCACCGGAGCTGGCACGGGTGGCGGCCCGCGGGTGCGGATTCTGCACGCGAACGATTTCTCCGAGATGGATAGTTTCTTTGCCTACGATTCGTCGTTCCGCGGTGGCGTGACGGTCGCGGCCGCAGATACGACCGGCGACGGAATGGCCGACATCGTCACCGGCGCGGGTAAGGGTGGCGGGCCGAACGTGCGGGTGTTTGACGGCAAGACGCGCCGAGAGGCATCGAGCTTCTTCGCGTTCGATCCGCAGTTCCAGGGCGGAGTGACGATTGCCGTCGGCGACCTGAACGGCGACGGCCACGCCGAGATCGTCGTCGGGGCCGGGGTCGGTGGCAAACCGCAAGTCAAGATTTTCGATCCCACCACCGATCAAACCCGAGAGTTTTTGGCCTATGAAGAGACATTCACCGGCGGCGTCAACGTCGCAATCGGCGACCTGAACGGCGACGGTCGCGCCGATATTCTCACGGGTGCCGGACCAGGCGGCGGCCCGCATTTACGCATCCTCGACAGCACGAATCTGTCCGAAATCGATAGCTACTTCGCCACCGACTACGGCTTCCTGGGCGGCGTATACGTCGGCTGCGGGTGATCGCGATGTTTAGCCGCGTACACAGCCTTGAGTGACGAGACGGATTGACAATTCGGAAAGCGATGCGGCTTTGAAAAATCCGTAATTTTCTCGCCGATCCTCGCGGGAACTCCCCATGGGTCGTCCGTGGGCTTTGGTTGACTCACCCATACGAATTCGCGCAGTCAAAAAATCCAAGGCGATCCGACGTAAGTCGACTTTTTCGACGTGCGCAGAAGTGTCTCCAAGTGTCGTGAGAATGTCGCGAAGTGAATCGGGAAGGTTGCGCTAAGTTCACTGATGGCGGCTTCATTTGGCACGTCGACGTCGGAACGAGTGCCACACCCAGAGGACAACCACGGTCAGCCCCGCTAGGATCCACACAACGTTCGCGACCTCCTGACGTCGAGCCGAGGTCGGTTGGACCACAACTTCAAATATAACGAACGAAGCGATAGTTAGCACGCCAACTGCAAGCGTGGAGAGGAAAGTCCAAAGTAGCGACACAAGTGCCTCCATAAAAATACAGTGCCCCCGGCAATTGTAACTTACGTCGATTCTGGGAACGGAAAACCCCCGTTCCTCGGATAATCCGGCTTTTTCTGTTGACATTGCTTCGCTTTTCGCCGATGGTTGTTTTACCTACCTGCGTTTCACTTTGGGGATCGAAGCATGTTCAACCTCCGCACGGGCCGCGATGCCGACTGTTCGGGCCGATCGCGTCGCACGTTCCTACAAATCGGTGGCCTCGCTGCATTCGGGCTGACACTGCCCGCGTTACTCAAAGCCCAAGCGGCATCGACCGCGCCCACGAAGGCGAAACGCTGCATTCTCCTCTGGATGCAAGGCGGCCCGTCGCACATCGATACCTTCGACCCGAAGCCCGATGCGCCCGTGGAAGTTCGCGGCGAGTTCGGCACGATCCCGACCACGCTGCCCGGCGTTCGCTTCACCGATCCACTGCCATTGCTGGCGCAACGCACCGACAAACTCGGCATCATTCGCGGGCACGATCCGCAGAACGGCAGCCACGGCGTCGCCGATCATATGATGATGACCGGCCACAAATTCAATACATCGCTGCCGTTCCCCTGCTTCGGTTCCGTCGTCGCCAAAGAGCGCGGCTACGTCGATGGGATGTTGCCGTTCGTGCAACTCGGCAAGGCCATCGATCGGCGTTTCAACGGCGGCACTGCCGGGTTCCTCGGCGACGAGTTTCACCCCTTTGAAGTCGGCGAAGACCCGAGTAGCTCGCTGTTCAAAGTCCGCGATCTAAGCATTGCCAGCATCGCCGAACGCAAGCGACTCGACCGCCGGTTCGACATGTTGAACGACCTCGAAACCTACCAAAAGGGCATCGAAGGCACCGCCGGTATCGTGAAGGCCCGCGACACCTTTTACGAAAAAGCCCACGGGATTATTACTTCGCCAATTGCCAAGAAAGCGTTCGATATTCGTGCGGAACCCGATAAGGTTCGCGAACGGTACGGCAAGTCGATGTTCGGCCAGCAATGCCTGCTCGCGCGGCGTCTCATCGAGGGCGGCGTGCAGTTCGTGACGATCGCCGACGGCGGTTGGGATACGCACACCGATAACTTCAAAACGCTGAAAACCCGCAATTTGCCGCGACTCGATCTGGGTTTATCTGCATTGCTCGACGACTTGGAAGTGCGCGGATTGTTGGACGAAACGCTGGTCGTCTGGTTCGGCGACTTCGGCCGTACGCCGAAGGTGAACCCGACCGCCGGGCGCGATCACTGGGCTTCCGCCGGTGTGGCGTTGATGGCGGGCGGCGGCGTGAAGGGCGGGCAAGTCGTCGGCCAAACCAATGCACTTGCCGAGTTCGTCACCGATAACCCCGTCACCGCCCAAGACCTCGCCGCCACGATCTACCACACGCTCGGCGTACCATTGCACACGTGGTACAAAACCCAAGACGGTCGCCCCGTCGAACTCGTGCCTACGGGAATGCCAATCAAGCAATTGGTGGGGTGAGATTTACCCGCTCACAACGGGAGCCACCGCTGCGCGCCAGATTTTTAGCAACTCGGCGAAGTCTTTCGGTGGTGGCGTTTCCCACGTCATGACTTCGCCGGTTTCGGGGTGCGTGAAGCCGAGGACGGCGGCGTGCAGCATCGGGCGCGTGGCCCCACTGCCATCGGGGAGCGGCTTGCCGTTGAGCGGGCGGTCGTAAATCTTTTCGCCGCAGAGGGGCGTGCCGCGCTCGCCGAGGTGGATGCGGACTTGGTGCGTACGACCGGTTTCGAGCCGACATTCGACGAGCGAATAGTCGCCGAACGCTTCCTTCACTTTTGCGAAAGTTACCGCTTTTTTGCCATCGGCATCGGGTTCGCTCGCACTGCCACGGCGACCGTCGCCCCGGTTGCGAACGAGCAGCGATTCGATGCGACCGTTCTTCGGCACGCCGCGAACGAGTGCCGTATAACGCCGTTCCGTGGTGTGTTTGCGGAACTGCTCCATGAGGTCTTTGGCGGCCGCATTGGTGCGGGCGAACACGAGGATGCCGCTGGTGTCGCGGTCGAGGCGGTGGACGGCGAACACCGGTTTATCCGGCAACCCGAGCATCATCGGCAGCAGGTCGGCGAGCGTGGCGGGCAGGAAGCGTTTGCCTTCGCCGAACTCTTCGGCTTCGTCTTCGTCGCGATTCGTCGTCAACCCGGCGGGCTTGATGACGACCACCACGGTATCGTCCGAGTAAAGAATTTCGGGCACGGGAATCGAGGGATCGTGCGGCACCCGCGGCACGATTCGCTCGATCTTGGCCGCCGATTTAACGAGTTTCTTCACCCGTGGCGGCTCGGCGTTCGGGTCTTCCTTCTTCTTTTTCACTTTCACTTTGGGCGTTTCGAGTATCGCCGATTTCGGCTTCGCCTCGACAACGCCCGGCGGCACGCTGATCCGCTTCCCCGCCTTCACGCGAAACGTACTGTCCGCGACGATCTGCCCGCTCACGCGCACGTTTCGGCTTTCGACGACGCGCCGCGCCTGCGACCAGGTAATGCCGAGGCGTTCCTTCAACACGGCGGCCAGGGTTTGGCCGGAGTCGCGGCGATCGGCAATGATAACAACGGGAGGCATCGCAAGTCCTAACAAGAGAGAACACAAATGCAGATCTACAGCGAATTCGTCAGTCGTCCGTCTTAAAATCGTTGGCGTCGACTTTGTCGAGTAGCTTCATTTCGGTGACGGTCATCGTCATGAACTTCTTCTTGTCGTGTTCGACGACGACTTTCGTCGGCAGCAACGCGCCGTCAGTTTTTTTGAATTCGCTCAGGAATGTCTCTTCGACGACGTCGATCACGCCACTCGGGCCGGGTGCGATGCCCTTGCGTTGGGTCTTGATCAGGTTGCCGACTTTCGCATCGAAGAACAATCGCACATCGACGACGCCGTTACCCGTGACGAGCACGACGTTTGCGGAGGTGCCTTTGACGTCGGCGTCTTTCTCCATCTTAATCGTGTACTTTTTCGCTTCGAGTAACGGCGTCAACGTCGTTACTTCTTGCAGCAACCCGGCCTGGATGGTTTCTTCCTTCATTTTGTCGCTCGAAGGCTGTTCCGTCCCGGCGAGCATCGTCTTGATTTTCGTCTTCTTACCGTTGAGGATTTGCAGCGTGGTTAGCTTCAACCCGCTGATTTCCGCTTGAATCTCGAGTTTATATTTATCGGGCACACTGTAGACGGCGACGGCGGAGAACGTCAGTTCCTGCCCGCTAACGGTCATATTGCCTTTGGCGGCCGAGCGGGCGGTTTTCGTCTTGTTGAGGGCTTCCGCGCCGCCGTGGGCTTCGATCGCCTTTTTCACAATGGCAATTGCACCATCGTCTTGCGCGGACGCGATACCTTGGGAAAACATCAGCGCGAAGAGCGCGAGCCACATCATTCGCATCGGGTCGTCTCCGGGTGAGAGCGGTAGTTCGGGTCGGGCAACCGAGTCGCCTTGCAACATTCGTCAGGTACGTTATATGCACTTCGTGTGTAGGTCCGCGCCGGGAAGTGCCGATACTACAGGTTGTGCGGAAATTCCCGGACTGGGGAGGTTGGGCATGGTCGCCGTCGAACCGATGTTCCGTTGGGTGTGTACATTCGGGATTGTCGCGCTGGGAGTGACGCTGAGCGTCACCGCACGCGGGCAGTCACCCGATGGGCTGAAGGCCCCCGAAGGCAAGCTCACGGTGTTGCCGTTACTGCCAGACCCGGTGAGCACACCCGCTGGTGTTATCAAACCGGCGTCGGCCGCTTTGACGACATCGACGACCGAGCCGTTCCGCGACAAGCAGATTCAAGTGGCCGCTTTCATCGGCACCGATACCGTGCTTACCGACGACGAAGTGTGGCAAATGGTCCGCCAACGCGGCGACCAGTTCAACGACCTGATCGGCGGCGAGCGCGAAGCCAAAGAGAAGGCGATTTACCGCGAAGAACTTCGCAAACTCATCGAACGCGAACTGATTATTACCGAACTGTTCGCACGAATGCGGAAGAACAACGCGGGCAGCAAGATCGACGATATCATGGACAGTTCGCGCGAGGTTGCCGTACGTCGCCTCGGTGAATATCGCAAAGGCAAGAACGTTACCGAGGAAGAGTTCGCGAAGATTCTGCGCGCTCAGGGACTCACGTACAAGGGCTTACGGCGTCAACTCGAACGCGATGCGCTCGTGAGTATGTATCTCGAACAATCGCTCAAAGACAAAGTCAAATTCATCACGCTCAACGACTTGTGGGATTACTACCTCGCCAATCCGAAAGAGTTCGCGCTCGAAGAACGCGTCAAGTGGCTCGATCTGTTCGTGAACAATCAACGATTCCGCACTGCCGAGGAAGCGAAGAAGTTCGCCGACGGAATGTGGACGATGGCGATGGCTGGCGACGATTTCGTACCGCTCGTGAAGAAGTACGGCCAAGGGGACAGTAACCTGCGCAACGGCGAAGGCATCGGCACGAAGCGCGGCGAAATTCTACCCGTCGAGATGGAACCGATGATCCTGGAAATGGAAGCCGGGCAGGTCAGCGCACTGATGCAAACCGCCACTGGCTACCACCTCGTGAAAGTCGTCGAACGCGACAAGGGTGGCACGCGCCCGTTCGACGCCAAAGTGCAAACCGAAATCCGGGGCAAACTCTCGCGGCAAATCCAGGAAAAAGAGTACGCCAAGCTCGTCGACGAACTCTGGCGAAAATACCGCCCGCGGGCCATCGAGCCGTAACGGTTAGTAGTTGCGAGGGAATAGTTGATAGTTGATAGTTGATAGTGCTTCTAACAACTTACCACTCGCAACTAAGAAATGACGGAGGCAGAACTCAACCAAAGCGCCTGGCGAATTGTCCGCTAATCGCGTCCTGACGATTTCAAATCACAAAGGGCACGAATTGGGGGATCCCGTTTCAATACGAAAGGAATTCTCTTCTTGACTTCAAGGATATCATCAGCCACGGCTTCAACGATCGAAACGGACCATTCGTCGATTGGGCACCTTTCCCAGCTCCCTCCATACAATTCCGTCACAGGATTAAATGTATTGGCTCCGTACTGAAAATAGATGTGATACCCGTCCGTTCGCCATCGCCCAACAAGTATAATTGAATAAATAGCAGTACCCATTCGGGCTGATGAACTCAATTTGATTGCCATGTGACAGATTGTAAAACAAGAGTGTTTTCCCGCAGTATTTGAACGCAGATCTGGGATATCGCTTCTCCCAATCTGCGTCTTGCTGTACTCGTTTTCGATACTGCAAAAAACAAAAGCAAACCAAGCCTAGAAACAGAATAATGATGATCAGAATAATCAGTAGATAAATATTCAAGCGAAATTCCCATGTTTTTGAAACGGCCTGGAAGCGTAACGTTAACGAAACGATCAATACCCGATGTACTTCGCGTACAACGTGCGGGCGCGTTCGCCGCTATCGGTGCCTTTGATGATCGCGCGGCCATCGGGGAACACCGTGAACTCGTAGTCGTCGCCACCATCGGCGACCTGGAACTTCAGCAAGAACTTGTTCGATGTCACGGTGCCACTGGATTTCAATTGGCTGCTGAGCTGCGTGAAGTCGATTTTCGTGCCGGCGCGTTGCGTGACTTGCACCGCGTTGCGTCCGCACAAGCTCGTCGTTTGCGTGCCCTGGCCGCCGTCGAGCCAATCGAACTGCTTGAGGGCGCAACAGGGGCATTTGCCCTTACGGCCCATCAGCGGGGCGATCTTCACCCGCTTGTACGTGTTCTCCCACAAGTTGAGCATCACCAGTTCGCGGTTGATCGTTTCCTTCTTGCCCGCAAGGATTTTCAGCGCCTCCGCCGATTGCATATTCGCGATCACGCCGACCGCTGGTCCGAGCACGCCCGCCGTTTCGCAGGTGCCGACTTCGCCCGGTCCGGGGCTGGCTTCAAACACGCAACGCAAGCAAGGCGTGTCGCCGGGGACGATCGTCATCGTCATGCCTTCGGTGCCGACCGCGCCGCCGTACACCCACGGTTTGCCGAGCTTTACAGCGACATCGTTGATGGTGTAACGCACCTCGAAGTTATCGGTGCCATCGAGAATGAGATCGGAATCTTTGCAGAATTCCTCGATGTTCGTGCGATTGATATCGGCGACGATCGCTTCGAGTTTCACACCGGAGTTGATCTGCCGCATCTTGATTACGGCCGCCTCCGCTTTCGGCATGTTGTTGGTCACGTCGGCTTCGTCGAACAGCACTTGCCGCTGGAGGTTGCTCGGTTCGACGAAGTCGCGATCGATGACGCGGATATGCCCAACGCCTGCGCGCACGAGATTGTTGGCGAGTACCGTACCGAGCGCGCCGACTCCGCAGAGCGTCACGCGGCTGTTCATGATGCGTTCTTGGCCCGCTTTGCCGATACCCGGGACGCGCATCTGACGGGAATATCGTTCGAAAGTGTTGTCCATAATCGTCGGGGAATCGCTACCCTACTCCGTTTTCGGTGAGAAACTCTTGCAGGAATCGCACTTGTTGCTTGGGCCATTTTTCGTCTTTGGCAAACCGGGCGAGGACGTCGAGATCCTCCTTGACCCGCTTCAGATCGGCCCCTTCGAGGCGTTGCACGTACGTCACGAGATACTGCATCGCCTCTTCAGCGACGGCCCCGTTGAGCACGGCGACTTCGGAGCCTTCGAGAAACACGTAGGCGTGCAGCATCGCCAACAGCAGCGGGTGAACGCCGAGTTCCGCGGGAATCAGCGGAAACACCGCCGCACCGTCGGGCGTTTCTTCAACGGGAGGTTCATCGGGCATCAGGTGGCCTCGGCCGGTAGGGTGGGAAGATACCATTCAGACAATCCATTCCCGTTAGCCCGACGCGCTAGCGAGGGATTACTATCGTTTCTGCGAAGATGTCGTGCCTTCATGCGGGTTCCCCTCGCTTGCGCGCTTGCGCGTCGGGCTAACAAAACGTATCCAATCGTCCCGCTCAAAGTATAACGCACCGCGTAAGCAGCCTCTCATCCACCGGCCACCGCGGGGATCAGCGCGACGACGACGCCATCGCGGAGTTTCGTGTCCATGTCGTCGAGGTAGCGAATGTCTTCCTCATCGATGAAGACATTCACGTACGGTCGAATCTTACCCTTGTCGAACAGCTTCGTACCGAGGCCGGGGTGCTGCCGAACGAGGTCGTCGAGCGCGGCTTGCACCGTCTCGCCGACGACGGTCACTTCGGCTTTGCCGTCGGCTTGATCGCGCATCGGCGTCGGAATTTGAACGAGAATCGCCATGGGAAATCCGATCGTGGTGTTACTTGCCGAAGTTCTTGGGGCGTGCCACCGTCATGATCACCGTGCTGCCATCGACCTTGAATTTCGATGTTTTCACGATCGCTTCGATTACGTCGATCAGTGGCTTCGCTTCGGGTGGCAGTTGGCCGCCGAGTTGTTGCTTGATCTGTGGCAAACCGAAACTCGCCAGCGCCAATCCGCCTTGCAATGCTTCTTTGACCTTCTCGGCCCCTTCGGCGCTGTCGGATCGAAATACGCCTTTCAACAGCGTCTCTTCGCTCAGGTCCACCGTCAGCGTGGCGGCTTCGAGCGTCTTCGCAGCAAGGTAGAACGACTCCGCAGCGGGCGGAATTTGTTTGTCGAGGTCGCCGTACTTTTCCTTCAGCGCGGCCATCAATGGCTTCGCAGCCAGTACGATCACCGCATCGTGCTTCAGGTCGGCTTTCTCGAATTCCTTCGACAAATCGCCTTCCTTCGCGTCGGCTTTGAGGAGCGTCTCCATGATCGACTTGACCCCAATCAGCAAGGTTTTGTCGTCGATCGCGGAGCCGAACGAATCTTGACCCGCCAGCTTTTCTTTCCCTTTAATGCACGTCTTACCCGCGATGGTCGCTTCGGTTGTGCTTTCCATCAGGTTTGGCAGATCGGCTTTCGCGGTCGCTTCTTTCATCGTGGCGATGAATGCCGGTGCGACGGGATTGCCCGAATCGGGGAACAGTTCGAGGAAAACCGCTATGCGACTGATATTGTCGAGTTCGACCTTCTTATCAGTTTTCGCTTTCGCGAACGCTTTCTCGACGGGCACGCCGAGGTCGATCAGATTCTTCTTCAGCTTGACCGCATCGACAAAAATCGCGACCGGCGAATTCGTCGGAATGTATTTGGCCTCACTCGGCTTTTCAGCCAACGTCACCGAGGCAAAACCGACCGCAGCCACCGCAACCAGGAACAATCGACGCATTGGGTATCCTCTTGAGTAAGAAGCTTTCAGCGGTCAGCAGTCAGCCAATCCGAGCAGGTTAGCTGACCGCTGACAACTGACCGCTGAAAGCGGACTGTTGGAAATCGATCAGGCAAGACAGTTGCTCGAACTCGGCGAGCGTCGGTTTGATCACGTCCGGCTCGGCGAGTGTGCTGAACACGGCATCTTGGGTTTTCAAGCCGTTGCCCGTGATGCACAGCACGATTTCCTCGTCGCGCGGGATTCGCCCGGACTCGATCAGTTTGCGTGCCACGGCAACGGTGGTACCACCGGCAGTTTCGGCGAAGATACCTTCGGTTTGCGCGAGCAATTTCATGCACTCGACGATTTCATCGTCGGCGACATCTTCGGCCCAACCGCCGGTTTCGCGGACGAGTTTCGCTGCGAAAATGCCGTCGGCAGGGTCGCCGATCGCGAGGCTCTTGCAGATCGTGTTCGGCTTGCGAATCGGGCGGTGTTTCTCGCGGTTCTGCTTCACCGCATCGCTGATCGGGTTGCACCCCGATGCCTGTGCCCCGTACATTTTCGTCGTTACGGGCGTGTTCACGATGCCCGTCGTGTAGAGTTCGTGGAACGCCTTGTGGATCTTGCCGATGAGCGCGCCGCCCGCCATCGGCACGACGACGTGTTGCGGGAAACGCCAGCCGAGATCTTGTGCAATCTCATAGCCCATCGTCTTGGAACCCTCGGCATAAAACGGCCGTAAATTGACGTTCACGAAGCCCCAGCCGTACTTCATCGCGATCTGCGTACAAAGGCGATTGACTTCGTCGTACGTACCCACGCAGCCGATGACTTTCGCGCCATAAACTGCGGTGCCGAGGATTTTCGTGCGTTCGAGGTCGGCGGGAACGAGGATAAACGTATCGAGGCCCGCACTCGCGGCTTGTGCTGCCACGCTGTTCGCCAGGTTGCCCGTGCTGGCACAACCGACGGTCGTCATGCCGAACTCGCGGGCCTTGCTGAGCGCCACCGAGACGACGCGATCCTTGAACGAAAGCGTCGGGAAATTGACCGCATCGTTCTTGAGCCAAAGCTTGCGGACGCCGAGTGCATCGGCGAGGCGATCGGCCCGAACCAACGGCGTGCCACCGACGTTGCGGCCGACGGTCGGTTCGCCCGCCAGTGGCAGAAACTCGCTGTAACGCCACATGTTCGCGGGGCGGCTCTCGAACAGCTTTCGGCTGATTTTCGCTTGAATTTTTGCGTAATCGTACGCGACTTCGAGCGGCCCGAAATCGTCGATGCAGAAGTTGATTGCCGATTCGGGGTACAGTTTGCCGCAGACGCGACACTTCATACCCACTACGAATTCAGATGATGGCACGAAACACCCCTGCCGTGGATGACACGTACGGAACCGATGGGGAGATTCATCCAGAACGTGTACACCCTCGTGCCGAGTCGCTAGGAGGGTGAACGGTGAGATAAGAAACTGCGAATCCGCTTGGGAAAGCGGGTTCGCCGCATCTTATCATCCCCAATTCGCAAGCGAATCGGGTAGGAGTTAGCACCAGCGTTCGGGCAAGCGTTCCGTGAGAACGATTGTCGAACCGGTTGCTGTGGCGTCTTAGGGCCTAACCCTCAGCCACTCTGGATAAGATACTCACCGGTCAAATATTACCGCAACGAATCGCGGTATCGTGCAAGATATACGTCTGCGAAGCAGAAGGCAACAGCGGCTTCGCGTTTTGACGCTCCCGAATCGACGTAAGTCACAATTGCGGAGGCTCAAAAACCGTTTTTTGGGTGTTTTCGGTCTAAAAATGCCACTTTTTGATCGAAAATCGCTGATCCGTTTCGAGTTTTTTTGCCTGATCCGGAATGCTCGTCACGGGTTACACCGATGGCCCTCGATTCGACGCTCGCTGCAACTACCGACCGTTTTGCGTCACTTGGCGACCTTTTTGCGTCACTTGGAGACACTTTTGGGTCATTTGGAGACACTTTTGGGTACATCCGTGTAAAAGTACAAAAGTCCACTTACGTCGAATCGTCTCCGATTTTTTGACTATCGCATTTCGTGTGGGTGCGACCGAATCGGGTTGAATTCGCCGCGCCGCGCTCCGGAATTAGCCGCGACGCGAAGGCTTTGCGCAGCGAAGCGCGGGGCGTGAACTCACCTGAAAATCGCGTTGTGGTCCGATACGCCATGCCCGCGCTTCGCTCCGAAGACTACGCGGCGCGGCTAAACGGGGATATAATGGGCACTTCTACAGCCGAGGTTATGCGGTGGGAATGGAACTTGAACAGATGCACGATTGGATCGTCGACGAGTTCGCCCGACGACGTCCGATCGCCGATTCGATGGGTGCCCTCATTGCGCAATGCGAAGCAGCGCAACCGCATCCCGATTGGGCCAAACTGCGGGCGCTGCCTTGCGCCGATTTGTTGCCATTGATCGACTGGATCCAAAAGCCGTTTCGCGAGGAGCCGTCGCCAGTCCTCTTGCGGGGGCTGTGGTTCGGTTTGTTCAATCCTTGCCCGGACGGCCGCACTCCAGTCTCAGACATCTATGTTTGCGGGTCTGAGCGATTCGAGCCAGACCATGACGACAACAGTTGGGCGGTCAGTCCCGATTGGTGGCCGGAAGCTCGATATGCGACTTCATCTGTACTGGCTGAAATCTATCGGATCGCATATCGTCAGGGTGCGCGAGTCGGCGAGCAAAAGGGTTGCCTCGGCAACGACGCAGAGTATCCCTTGTGCCTCGGCTATGGTGCATTTGCCGTGCGAGAAGTGCTGACAGGCGTTAAAACGTCGCGGATTCTGGGAGAATCCGATTCCCTCGGCATTGCGGTGGGATTCGATAGCGGCGACTTCATCTTGCTCGGGAAATTGACCCACGATGGTTTGGTCGCTATCGACGCCAATTCTAAGCCACCCGGTTGATGGTTCGCACGGTCGGGGCCTGCCAGCGCACTGACCACGGTGTTCTTTCGGGAAGTCTTACGAGCCATGCGTGGCGATACTTTTCTGCCTCTCATGCGGAAAAATAGTGCGTTATCTTACAGAATCAACGGCGATCTTGCAGGATTCCTTGCCGTTGACAACCAACCCAAAGCCCACGGACGAACGTCCGTGGGAAATTTCCATTTGGTGGAAGCGGGTGGCTTCAGAACGGATTGATCGTTCGAGCGATGCAAAAATGCTCGAAATATGTTGCATTATAAAATGTAGTGGGTACGATACGGTTAGTTACACTGCCGACTGTCGGCGGAATATCGGGTTTGGCGGCTAGAGGGGCTAGAGGGCGCTCGGTGGTGAAGAAATGGGAAAATTACGAACAGGTAGCCGCCCACCTCTTGAGCCAGTTCGCGCACGAGTTTGGTGTGGACTTCTTCGAGGGGAAGCAGAAGGTCGTCGGCAGTCGATCCGGCACAATCTGGCAAATCGATGCAAAAGGCGTTAGGACTGCCGATGGTGGTTTCATTATCGTAGAGTGCAAACGCTGGACGAAGAGCAAACAGCACCAAGAGACAGTTGGGGGCTTGCGTACCGGATCATCGATATGGCCGCTTTCGGAGGGATCGTTGTCAGCCCCCTCGGACTTCAAGAGGGAGGGCAGAAGGTGGCGATGGCCGAGAACATTTTTGAGGTTCATCTGGATGAGAACAGCACTCAGCACAGTTTCTTTATCAACTTTCTGAACAAGTTCATAGTTGGTACGACGCTGTTCATAAGTGGTTGCGCTGCGGTAGAGGACGTAGACTTCAAAGGGTAACCACTTGAGCCTGGCGGCCAAGAAGGCGAACCGCGCGATGTTAGCAGGCATCGGGGCATGAATCTTGAATCTTTTCAAGGGAATTTATAGCTGTCGCTCGGTAGAAAGAGGAGCTATCTCTGAAACATTACTTCACCGTTCAGGCCGCGACGGCCATTGACGTCATTTTCGCGTATTGGGGCGACGACAACAAAAACTCCCTGCCCGATGCGGTTCCGCCCGATGCGGGCGCACAAGGGTCGCTTAGCTTACCACCTGCGATGACAAAAGCGGCGGTGGAGCAGCATTTGGCAAAGTCGTTCAAGAGTTTGGCTGTGGCAAATCCAGGGCACCGAATACTAATTCGGCTTACGGAAGAGAACGTGGTCACGTACTGGATGATGCCGCTCGAAGGTGGCCACGAAGAACCTGGCGCTGTAGCAGACGGTGGGGGCGCGTATGCTTTCCCAGTCGTATAGATCATTCGGCCACCATCGGCCGCTGTGCTGTGTCGTTCTGCCGCGCAGAGTTTTGTGAGAGTGCTTCGCTCGAAGCAGACATGCTGGTGTGCTTTGTCCGCCGCGACGGCGACGGCACCCTGATGGCGTAACCAAATAACATTACGAGGACTGTAGACATGTCGAACGGCAGCAGGGACGGAACAGAGGCCTTAGCACTTAGTATCGTGGCAATCGTTGTTTTATGCGGTCTCTGTGGTGGAGTGACAGCTGTAATACAAGGACAGCTATCTTTTCAAGCTTCCCTTGTCGCGGTTTTCGCTAAGGGTTTCTTCGAGCAATACTGAAATAAACATGACTGCAACGCGCACTGGAGCCCGAGTCGAGAGTCGAGGGGGTGCGTCGGCGGCCCGACGATGGCAAACACAATTGGCAATTATGACTGGATGCATCACATACAACCTTTGCCCTTACACCCTGAAGCCGCTGGTCGAGATTGCTAAGACCAACGCGGAGCACATCTTTGCAGATGCTATCCGTGGAGTAAAGGGGTACACTATTCGAGTATCGGCAAAGTCCAATGGCAACCTAGGGACTTTGATCGACGCGCCTCTCATTAGTTGGTTCCTATCAGGTTTGCGGCTTACTCACGGCATTAAATCGAGGACGGGCGATCCTGAACTAAAATTCCGCGGAGACCACCACATCTTCGCCCGGCATGGTGTGGCAGAAATCCTCAACCTCCAGCCTCGAAGTGGCAAGGCAAAAGTGTATCAAGTGAAACAGGTCCGAGGTGTGCTCCACTGCGTATGGTTTGGCAGGGGCCGTCGATGAAGAGGACCCGTTAACGGGTGAGATAACCGACGCGGGTACAATACCATTTGAATCGGAGGAGAACGATGGCGAGTGACATCAAGTACGAAATTATCTTGTATTGGAGCCGGGAAGACGAGGCGTTCATTGCCGAGGTTCCGGAACTACCGGGCTGCGCGGCGGACGGGCTGACTTACCAGGAAGCGGTGGCCAATATCGAAGTCGTGATTCAGGAGTGGATCGAGACGGCGCAGGCATTCGGTCGCCCCATCCCAACGCCGCGCGGCCGGTTGATGTACGCATGAAATTCGAGATTCGTTTCGCCGCGTCGCGAAGGCTTTGTGGTCCGATACGCCGTGCCCACGCGCTTCGCTCCGAAGACTACGCGGCGCGGCTAAACAAGATTCGCATCACTTATCGGGGCGGGTGGCTTCTTCCAAAATCGATTCGGTTTCGGATTCTTGTGCGGTCAGGACGCGTAGGCCGACGGCGGCGTTGAGGCGGTTGAGGGCTTGCCAGTAGTCGGTTAAGTTCCCGAGCGTCGAACGGACGCGGTCGCGATAGGCGCGCTCGGCATCGAGGGCGTCGAGCAAATCGCGTTCGCCGGTGCGGTACGATTTCAAAATTGTGACGCGGACTTCGCGCGCGATTCGTAGGGAATCGACGTCGTCTTTGGTAATGCCATTCAGCGCTTCGGTGTATTCGGCGACGGCTTGTTCGACTTCGGCGCGGCCATCGGCGGTGATCGCGCCGAGGTTCGCCACGCTGCCCCGTGCGGCGGCTTCTGCGGTATAAATGCGGCCCTGGTTGCGGTCCGTGAATGGCAGTGTCGAGTTGACCGCCACCGTCCAAAGGAGCGCGTTGCGGAACCCCGTAATGCGCTGTTGGTACTGATAATTGGGGCCGGTACTGATCGAGAGTTGCGGACGGCCTCGGCTGCGTTCGCGGGTGACGGCGGCGGCGGCGGCGGCGACGGTGCGCTCGGCCGCACGCAGGTCCGGGCGGTGCTGTAACGCCAGTTCCCACGCCTGCGTTACCGTGATTCCCGGTGCCGCCTGTTTGACGGACAGCGTGCCTTTCACGTTGAAATCGGGCGTGTCGGTCGGCCGCCCGATCAGCGACTGGAGCTTGGCTTTGGAAGTCTCCGCTGCCGCGCGCCGTCGCCGCAGTTCGCGTTGGGCATCGAGTACGGCGAGTTTCACCCGCTTCTCTTCGACGGCGGCTTTCGGATCTTTTTTACCTCGCTCGATCGCATCGAGTTCCAGCCCTTGCAACGCTTTCAAATCCTCTTCGGCGAGTTTGACGAACTCGTCGGCTTCGAGTGCATCGTAAAACGTGTCGACGCTACGGGCGACTTCGCGGCGGAGTTGGTCGGCGAAATCGGCCTCGGCGACATCGACGTTGAGCCGCGCCGCGGCCCGTGCGGCCACGCGCTTGCCGAACAACCACCAGTCGATCGGCACGGTCAGCAGCGCATCGAATTGCGGCGGCCCCGCCTGGTTGTCGAAGTTGACCACAGTGACCGGGATCAGCTGCGCATCGGTGGTCAACTGACAGTTCGGTATCAGCGATTCGGTGAGGTAATCGCCCTCGATCTGCTTCACGCGTTCGGCACCGACTTTGAGGCGAAAGTTATTCAGCACGCATTCGCGCACGACATCGGGCAAGGTCAGATCGGGCTTCGCGCTCTGCGGTGTCGCAATCGCAATCGGGACCGCAGGTAGCGGCGCAGCCTCGCTCGGCTCGTCCGTGAGGTAGCGCGGCAACGCCGCAGCCCGATACGTCGCCGGTGTGCCACATCCGGCCAAGTGGGCCAGCATCAAAGCAACGAATAGGCCGCAGCGCATTTCGATGGATCTCGTTCGACTTTTAGAGAGTGAGGCATGGTGCCTTAGTCGAAATGGAAGTGCGCGTCAATTGCGATTTTTCGTGCCAGTCCGCAGCCCGCAAGCAAGGGGAACCCCAAGTGACGTGAAGTTGGGTTTTTCATCGAATTTCAACGACATTCTTGTTCCGGATTTTGTCTCGGCGATGAGGCCCTTTCCACCGGAATTTCCTACAGTGGGTTGAGCGTTTTCTTTATCCCAACGCCGTGAACGATTATTTCGCTTGTATTTTGGAGTTTCCGCTTCGGATCGTGTGCGATTTTCACGTTCCTGTAACGGCATCGGGATTCAATATGGTTTCCCTCGCTTGCGCGTCGGGCTAACAAGATCGGATTGTTAGCCGACGCGCAAGCGAGGAATACCCACAAAACGCAACACGTTATCGCACCAGCCCCGAACTCACCGCGAAACACACGAAAAGGAAAACGCAAACTTCGGAATCGTTCACGGCGTTGCCCGTTGGGGTCGGGAAAATGGGCCGAGTTCCCTGGGTGCAATGGGCCTGCGATGCCCATCCGGGTCGCGTTCGCGCTCACCGAGTGCCAGTTTTTGGTTCTGCCAATCGTCCGGTATAAACTGATACTTCTTTCATCCGAGGTGACAGGAACGTGCCGCTTACCGAACTATTCGCTGTGAACTCAACGGGCTGGCTGGTCGAAAACGACCCGTTTCGCTCGTCTACGCTCATATTGCTGGCGCTGGCTGCGCTCGGGCTGTTTGCGGCCATTCTCTTTCAGCTTCGCGTGATTGGCGGGGTGTTGTGGGTCGCCGGAGTTATTGTTCGCGGAGGGATTCGCACGGGGTTTCGCGTGTGGGAGTATTCCCTCGCGTGGGCTTCGTGGCGGCTGTTCCTGGCGGTTCAACTCGGCTTTTTGGTGATGGGCGTGGTTACGGCGGGGCCGGTCCCGCTGATCGCCGTAGTCTGCGCGCTGATCCCGTTGGCGATGGGCCTCGCCGCATGTCTCGCGTACATGTTCATCGACGTCGAACGCTACGAAGTGGCACGCGGATATAAGGCACTTTACGACCCGATGAAGGGCCAACGGCTCGCGGTCGAACTCGCAAAGTACGGCCAACAAGTCGGCGTTCCTCTACTCGCATCCTCCGCCGTTGGGATGATCGGCGGCTTCGCCCTGCTCAACTTCGCGCTCTTCGAGTTACTGGGCACAAAATGGTACAGCCAGCCGACTGCCGACGCGACTTACCTCGACTTCGTGGCATCGGCGTTGGTCCACTTATTCAGCGTCGTCAGTCTGGTGAATCTCGCGAACGCGCAGCATGTGGTTCCCGTGTCGGTCGCGGTACCGGCGGGTGGGGTCGCGTCGGCGTTCCTCGCGATGTTCAAATCGTTTTTCACGTTGGTACTCCTTCAACAGATCTTCGCGTCGTTGCGAAAGGGGCGGTTACTCACGGAAACGATTGCCGACTTCTGGAGTCCACACGAGCCGATCCACGAGCGAGCACGAGCCTCGTTGCCGCAATACGGGGCGATCGCGCTCGGACCGTTGCTGACGTCGCTTCGCTCGACGGAAGCGTTGACGCGGGAGCAACGCGAACAACTGCCGCAAGTTCTGGCGACGATCGGACCGGCGGCGATCCCGCACCTGATCGCTCACCTCGACGACCCGAGCGAATACGTACGGGCAGTGGCGGTTTCGACGCTCGGCCGCCTGCGAGCCGCGAATGCGTTGCCGCAAATGGCACTACTGGTAAACGACCCGAGCGATCTCGTTCGATTGAGCCTCGCGGAGGCGTTCGGTGCAGTCGGCGTTCCAGCCCCAGTGAACGCGAAGCGCACCCGCAACCGACGGGGTGTGTGGCGATTTTTCCGCAGACGAACACGGTCCGTTTCCGACATCGATCCGGTTGCAATCCGCGTTCCCAATTTAATGACCGCACTGGCCGACTCCGCGGCCACCGTTCGCGCGCAAGCCGCCATTTCGCTCGGACGTTTAGGCAGTTCGTCCGAAGCCGCGATTCCGGAATTGATCGCAACACTCGCCGACCCCGACGAGACGGTTCGCGGTCGCGCCGCCGAGGCACTCGGCGCGGTGGGCGCAACGGATCCGCAGACGGTACCCGCGTTGGCGGCACTTCTCGTAGACCCCAGCCCGGCGATTCGGGAAGCCGCCGCACGGGCGCTCGGGGGATTGAAAGGGGCCGCGACGTCGGCGGTGGAAAGGCTCATTCCGCTGCTTCAGGACCGCGATGAGAATGTTCGCAAGGCTACCGCCGATGCCGTCGGTCGCATCGGTGTCTTGCCGGGAGCCGCCACGGATACTTTGACGGAAGGGCTGGAAAGCAAGGATAATGTGGTGCGGGCACAGACGGCGGAGGCGCTGGGCGACATCGGCGGCGCAGCGGCGGATGTGGCGGAGGCGCTAGTCGAAGCGGCCGGGGACGATAACGACCGCGTTCGCGCCAAGGCCGTCGAAGCACTTGGGAAAATTGGCGAGGGTGCCGCCGAGGTGGCCGTCCCCCGGCTCGTTCGGGCGCTCAAAGATCCGGACAATTGGGTGAGCGCCCTCGCAGCCGAAGCGCTCGGCGAGATGGGAGCAGGAGCGGATGAAGCGATCCCCGCACTCGTTCGGTCGCTGACGCACGCGAACCTGCAAGTGCGGGTGAATGCGGCCGAGGCGCTGGGCAAACTCGGCCCGAATGCCGCGGCGGCCGTTCCGGCGCTCGAACGGGCGGCGAAGGATGCCGACGGGGGCGTTCGACTCGGCGCGATTCGCGCGCTCGGTGCCGTCGGTCCGCCGACGCCGGAATCGGTTCGAGTCGTTCGTGCCGCGCTCGCAGACCCCGACCCGCAAGCTCGTGCTGCCGCGGCCGAGGCATTCGGCACTTGGGGACAAGCCGACGAGGCCACGCAAGCCGATTTGCTCGGGCTGCTCGACGACACGAACGACGAAGTCAAAGCCCGCGTGGCGCGGATTTTGCCGAAACTCATCGGTGCGACCCCCGCCGTCGTCGACGGATTAACGCGACGGCTTGCGGAAGACGATGGCGATTGGGTCCGCGTCGAAGCCGCGCGAGCACTCGGGCAACTCGGCGCGGCCGCGGCTCCGGCCGGCGCGGCGCTCCTTCGCGCCGCCCAAACTGGGGAGGTGGCGTTGCGCGAGGAAGCGATGCGGGCGATGGCCGTCGCCCAACCACCCGAGGCCGCCGCCGCGTTCACGTCCGGCCTGCGCGATGCGGAAGCACAGGTCCGCAAGTTAGCATCCGCCGGTTGGCGAAAGGCGGTCGCCGTACCCGAAGAGGCCATTCCGGCATTGATCGAGGCGCTACTCGACCCGGAGATCCAGGTGCGGGCGAACGCGGCCCATGCGCTCAGCCGGCTCGACCCGTTGCCAATCGAGGCCATCGCACCGCTCGCCTCGTGTGCCAGTCACTCCGATGCTGGGCTTCGCCTCAGTGCCGCACTCGCGCTGCAAGGCGCAAAGGGCCGGGCCGCAACCGATGCGTTGCACGCGCTGCTCGACGACCCCAACCCGCGACTGCGGCTCATCGCCGCCAGACGGGTACTCGTCGAAGATGCAACCGATGCCGAAGCCATCGCAGTCGTCTCCGATGCGCTCGCATCACCGAACGAAGCGATTCGCAAGGCCGCTGCCGAATTGATGGTGGCATTTCCCGATCCTTCGCAAGTTCAATCTCAATAGTGCTAGTTTTGTAGGTAGTAGAAACCGCGAACTGTATATCTGATTTTAGGGTGACACATGCGAATGATTCTATGTCTGATTATGGCGACGATCTTCCTCGGTTGCGACGCGGCCAAACCCGAAGCGAACAAGGCGGTGCAAGGCCCCGTGGTAGCCGAACCGCACACGCACGAACGCGGCAAAATGATGCTCGCCGATGCGGGGCCGTACCACGCCGCGTTGACGGCGCACCTCGCCAAAGACGGCAACGAACTCGACGTCTTCATCGAGACGGACAACGACGAACCGCAACCCGTCGCCTTGCCCCTCGCGAATATCATCGCCAAGGCCAAACGCAGCGGCGACACACAGGAATATAAACTCATTTTTGAACCCGCGCCGCCCGACGAACGGCCCAAAGGCGAAGCCATCGGCACCTGCTCGCATTTCGTCGCGAAGGCTCCTTGGATGACCCGCGCGGACATGCTCACCGTCGTTGCCGAGGTCGAGGTGAAAGGCAAGCTTCGCAAAGTCATCTGGGGCGAATTCTCGCCGTTGAAGTTCGCCCACCACGACGAACCCGGCGCGAAGTAGCGTTCGTTTCACCCAAAACCATCACTCGCGCGCTTTTCCGAAAGCGGAAGTCGACTCCGACCGATATAACAGCATTCCGGCGATGCGGACGATTCGCCGGAACGGGCATACTCACGCAGACTCCGTAGGAAACGGGCATGAAACGCGCGCTGATTACTGGCATTACCGGGCAAGACGGTAGCTATTTGGCCGAACTCCTTCTCGAAAAAGGCTACGAAGTCCACGGAGTCGTCCGCCGGGCGAGCACCGAGACCTTCGAGCGCATCAACCACCTATCGGGGAAGATTCACCTTCACCAAGCCGATTTGCTCGATCAGCTATCGATTATCGACACGATTAAAGTGTCGAACCCGGACGAAGTCTACAACCTCGCCGCACAGAGCTTCGTGCCGACGAGTTGGAAACAACCCGTGCTGACGGGTGAGTTTACGGCAATGGGCGTGACGCGGGTTCTCGAAGCGGTCAAGTTGCTCGGCCGCGATACGATCCGCTTCTATCAGGCCTCTTCGAGCGAGATGTTCGGCAAAGTGCAAGCCGTGCCGCAGAGCGAAGATACGCCGTTTTACCCGCGTAGCCCGTACGGCGTGGCGAAGCTTTACGGCCACTGGATCACGATCAATTACCGCGAAAGCTACAACATGTACGCGGTCAGCGGGATTCTGTTCAACCACGAAAGCGAACGCCGCGGCCGCGAATTCGTGACCCGCAAAGTGACCGATGGCGTCGCTCGCATCAAGCTCGGCCTGTCGAAGGAACTTCGCCTCGGCAACCTCGACTCGAAGCGCGACTGGGGCTTCGCCGGCGACTATGTGCGTGCGATGTGGCTGATGCTGCAACAGGATACGCCCGACGATTACGTGATCGCCACCGGCGAAACGCACACGGTGCAAAAGCTCGTCGAGACCGCGTTTCAGGCGGCCGATCTCGATTGGACGAAGTACGTCGTCACCGATCAGGCCCTCGTTCGCCCGGCGGAAGTCGATTTGCTGATCGGCGATCCGGCCAAAGCGAAGGCGAAGCTCGGCTGGGTTCCCGAGATGACCTTCCAGCAGTTGATCGAGCGGATGGTGAAAGCCGACCTCGAACGCCTGAAAACCGGTTCGACCGCCCAAGTGACGGCACGCGGAATTTAAGATGCGCATCCTGATTACGGGCATCACGGGGTTCGTCGGCGGGCACTTGGTCGAGGCTCTCCTCCACGAGGGGGGCCACGCCATTGCGGGCCTCTCGCGGAACGTCACGTGGCCCGCGAATCTGCTGCATTTGCACGGCCAAGCCGAACTGCACCGCGTCGAACTCAGCGATGGCGCAGGCGTCGAAAGCCTGATTGCGCGGCTCGAACCCGAGTGGGTGTTTCACCTCGCCGGTTACGCCAACACCGGCAAATCGTTCCACGAACCCGACCGCTGCTGGGCGGACAATCTCGGTGGCACGCGGTCGCTTTACGATGCGATTGCCAGAACGACGGTGCGGCCGCGAATCCTGTTCGTTTCCACCGGTTTGATTTACGGCGATCCGGATGTGGCGGGGCAAGACTGCGACGAACGCACGGTGCTGAAGCCCGCCAGCCCGTATGCCGCGAGCAAAGCCGCCGCCGACTTGCACAGCTATCAGGCGACGCGGAACCCCGGTTTGGACATCGTGCGGGTGCGATTGTTCAACCAGATCGGCCCGCGACAATCGCCCGATTACGCCGTTGCGAACTTCGCCAGGCAAGTCGCTGCCATCGAAGCGGGTCGCCAATCGCCGATCCTCGAAACCGGCGATCTCTCGGCGCATCGCGACCTCACCGACGTTCGCGACATCGTCGCCGCATTCCGCTTGCTCATCGAAAAGGGCACGAAAGGCGAGGCCTACAACGCCGGTTGCGGACAGACATACGTCATGCAAGACATCCTCGATCGCCTCGTGAGTTTGGCCAAAGTGCGCGTCGAAGTGCGGCAAAAAATCGATCGCAAGGCCGACACGACGATCACCCGCGCCGACACTCGCAAGTTACGCGAAGCCACTGGCTGGGCACCCCGCTACGAAATCGGCCAAACCCTCAGTGACATTCTCGATTCGTGGCGGACGATGCAGCAGAAGTCGTGAGACTTCTGCTGCGGGAGCTTGTCTCAGTACATCCGCGGCTTCAACCGGAGACGGCAACGCCGTGAACGATTTCCTAATTAGCGTGTTTTCCGTTTATTTGTAGCGGAAGTCGTGAGACTTCTGACGCAGTGACTTCATTCGTCCCGAAGTCTCACGACTTCGACTACGTTGGATCGCCGTGTTCTTCGGTCCTGAAAGGATCGCTCACGTAGCCCATGGTGATACCATGGGAGGGGTCCGCACCCATCATCATCGTGCCGTGCCGTGCCGTATGCGTCGTATCTCGAAGACTCGCCACGACTGGGTTTTCAGGGTATTTGCCCCCGCGCAGGCTAAAGACCTGCGGCTACCAGAATCCGACAAGAATGAATAGTTCTTACCGTTTGCAAAATCCTTCACGGCGTTGCGGAGACGTGTTGCGTCGGTTTGGTGATGGGAACAAGAATCGCTCAGTGGTAGCGAAAGAAATCTTCGACCCAGTAGGTCGAATTATCCGAGACTGCAATTTGTCGGGTGTGTTTGTCGGACAGCAAAAATTCTTGACGCGACGTTCGTAAGCCCAGTAATATCTCATCTGCGGATTCAGAATCAAGTGTTTATCCCATGTCCGGATTGGGATAAACACCTGTTCGGTGGCGGAGGGCGAAGCGATGGATAAGTTCGACCGGCGTTCGTTGCTCGGTTTGGCCGTCGGCGGCTCGGCGGTCGTACTCGCGTGGCCTATCGCCGCGGTCGCCGAGGTGTGCGGCGTAAACTATCTGAATCTGAATCTGATCGCCAGCGGGGCCGAGCGCTTGCCGGTCGAGCAGCGGATGCCTCGGTTCTACCGACTGCTCAAGGCCAAGGAAGCCGGCCCCTGCCGGTTGTACCCCGCCTCCAACTGCCTCTCGCTCATGGGGTGCGGCCTTGGGGGCGAGGTCACGCAAACCGTCTTGGCGGAACGGTTCCTCCGCGCGGCGGACTGGCTAAATGCGCGGCCGCGAGGCGCGTTCGACAAGTGGAGCGAGTTGGGCGGCGATGCGGTGATGGAGTTCCATTTCCAGATCGCGGGGTCGTCGGACGGGAAGCCGCTGCCGACTTGCAACGTGCCCGTGGAGTTCCTGGCCGCCTGTGCCGCGGCCAAGGTTCCGCTCCGCCTGAATCCGTTCTGACCGCGCAGGCCGCGTGGCCCCTGGAAATTCCCCAGGCGGTGTGAGCGATAACCCACCGCTGTGACCGGGCTTGCCGTGGCCTTCCTCGCGCACCGGTGGCAGGGGCTGATTGGCTTCTGGGACTTCATCGCCTCAGTGGCCCCGTCGGCTGCTGAGCTTTGTTGTTTGGCGTCGTCGGAGGGACGGCTAGTGGTGGCGTGCTGCCTCTGGTTCCCGGGCGTCGGGGGGCCGCTCGACGCGGTCCATCTGATCGACCTGGATGCGGGCGAGTGGGCCGGGCTGGCCGAGTGGGCGGAGCAGCGGTCTGCCGAGTTGCCGGCCCTGGCCGGGCTGCTGTCCGCCCCGCTCCCGGTGGTGGTGCCGCCCGCCGACGTCCCGCCGCTCGCCGCCGAGTGCGGGCGGGTAAATTGGGACACGCTCGCGGGGCCGGCGCTGGGCGGGTTTGCGGCGTTGTCTCTGGTTGTCAGCCAGGCCGCCGGGCAGGCGGTCGCCGGGCTGCGATTCGCCCCAGACGCCGCCTCAGAAACTTCCCAGCCGGTGAGCGATAACCCGCCCCTGTGAACGGGCTTGCCGTGGCCTTCTTCGCGCGCCGATGGCGTCGCTCGTCCTCGAATTATCCAAAGCCCTTCGGATTCCTGCCACTTCTCCCGTTACGCTCCGCTCACTGCGTCCTATCTTGTCTCGGTACAGCCGCGGTTTCTACCGGAGACGATATTCGTGAAAATTGCTGTCATTGGAACGGGCTACGTTGGTTTGGTTACCGGAACGTGCTTTGCGGAGAGCGGCAACGATGTCGTCTGCGTCGATAACAACCCGAAGAAAGTCGACTTGTTGAATGCGGGCGGCATACCGATCTACGAGCCGGGCCTCGAAGAGTTGGTCAAAAAGAACCACCGCGATGGACGGCTGACGTTTACGTCCGATTTAGTGAAGGCCGTACGCTCGGCGCGGCTGATCTTCATCGGTGTGGGCACGCCACAATCGGACAAAGGCGACGCCGATTTGTCTGCGGTGTGGGCCGTAACGAACGCGATTGGCGATGCATTCAAAGACGTGCCCGCCGGTCCACCAGGGTCGCGCGTCGTCGTCGTGAAAAGCACGGTGCCCGTCGGTACGAACGTCGGCGTGATGGAGCGATTGAACGCGAAAGGCTGCGGCCATATCGACGTCGCCAGCAACCCGGAGTTTCTTAAGGAAGGTGCAGCGATCAACGACTTCATGAAGCCCGACCGCGTCGTCGTCGGCGTGCGACGACCCGAAGTCGCCGAGGTGCTTCGCGAACTGTACGCGCCGTTCCTGCGAACCGAACGCCCGTTCATTGCGATGTCGCCAGAATCGTCCGAGATGACGAAGTACGCTGCGAATGCGATGCTCGCCACCAAAATCAGCTTCATCAACGAGATGGCGAACCTCTGCGACCGCGTCGGCGCGGACATCAACGACGTGCGCAAAGGCATGGGGCACGATCAGCGCATCGGCTTCCAGTTCCTGTTCCCCGGCCCCGGCTATGGCGGTTCGTGCTTCCCCAAAGACGTCCAAGCGATCATCGCGATGGGTCGCCGCACGGGGCTGCCGTTGAACCTGATGCAGTCGGTCGATGCCGTCAACGACGAGCAAAAGAAGGTGCTGTTTCAGAAGATCGTTCACCACTTTCAGGGTGATCTGGCAGGCAAGACGATTGCAATCTGGGGGCTGGCGTTCAAGCCACAAACGGATGACGTCCGCGAGGCACCCGCACTCGTGCTCATCGATTCCTTGCTGGCGAGTGGCGTGAAAGTCCGCGTCCATGACCCCGAAGCGGTGGGGAATATCCGGGCGATTTACGGCGACAAGATCTCGTATTCCGACGGTCCGTACGGCACGCTCGAAGGTGCCGATGGACTCGCGATCGTCACCGAGTGGAAGGCGTATCAGAACCCCGATTTCGACACGATGAAGACGCTCATGCAAGGCCACGCGATCTTCGACGGTCGCAATATCTTCGACGAAAAAGCGATGGCACACAACGGTTTCGCCTATTACGGCATCGGTCGCGGCAAGAAAACCTACTCGGCGAAACCGTAAGACCCCTCCCATGGTTTTACCATGGGCTACGTGAGCGGTCCCTTCAGGACCGAAGAACAAAACCCATGGGATGCACGGACAGCGATTAGTGGCTGACGGGTTCTTCGGTGTCGAAGACGGCGGGGACGCCGAAGAAATTGGCGAGGCGGTTCGGTGCGTTTTGTAGCGCTTCGTCGGGGGTTAAGCTCGGTGCGAGAATGTCGTCGCGGAAGACGTTGTGAACGGGCAACGGGTGAGCGAGCGGTTCGACGCCGTCGGTGTTGAGCGAACTGAGTTGGCCGACGTAATCGAGAATCGCGGACAACTGCACCTGCATCGTGGCGAGGTCGGCGGCGGACATATCGAGCCGCGCCAGCTTCGCGACTTTTCGCACTTCGTCGAGTGTCAGCGACATGTCCGTAATCCCCTTACCGCGCAGCATGAAAGCCAGTTCGATACTGCGTTTCCATTTCCGGATTTACAGCGGTTGCATACTGAACGGTGCGCGTTTCACGGGCTTTTGCACGAATCCGCTACGAATTGCGGCTGCCGAAACCCAGACGCGAACGACTTCGCCATCGATGACGGCGCGAACGCGCTGCAAGTTCGGCTTGAACTTACGACGGCTGATCCCGGTGATCTTCTTACCGACGCCGCCGAGGTACTTCGCTTTACCGCGATACGTCTTCTGATTACCCATGGCCGACGTACGGCCCGTGAACAAACATGTCTTCGCCATGATCCGACCCTCATTTATTCGAGAACGTGTAATTTAGGAACGCGGCCCGTTGCGGCAAGTGGCGCAACCGACGTTGTGAGAATCCGTTCGTTTCGCTCTTGACCGCTCTCGCAATACTCGGTAACTCTCGCGAAATCTACACCGCTCTACTCGACCGACTGAGCTTGGCATGCCCATGGCCCGACGGGTTCGCCCCACGACACTTTTACTATTCGCGGTCGCTTGCCTGGGGGCTGCGAACGCGAGTTGCAACCGCCTGCGCCACGTGAATTATCCATCGGTCGAACTCTTTTCGGAGAAGTGGAGCGAGCCGAGTGTGCCGCCGGGGACGTACCCGGATTCGGATCGGGCCGCCGTCGATGGTTTAGCAAACGCCCTTGCCGGTAAGCCCGTACCCGTGCCACCCGCGACCGGTTTGCCCACGAAGCCGTTGAATGTTCTCGCGTTATCCGCGGGCGGCAAGTACGGCGCGTACTCGGCGGGGGTGCTCTGCGGCTGGACCGAGTCGGGCACGCGGCCGACGTTCGATGTCGTCACCGGCGTCAGCACCGGGGCCATCCTCGCGCTCTATGCGTTTCAAGGTTCGCAGTACGATGGCAAGCTCAAAAAGTTCTTCACGACGACGAAAGGCTCCGACTTGTTCCGCACGCGGCCCATCCGCAACCTCGTGCGTTACGGTTCGATTTCGACGGCAGACGGCTTGAAGAAAATCATCGACGAAGAAGTGACGGCGCAGTTTCTGAGCGAACTCCGTGCGTCGCACATGGCGGGGCGACGGCTGTTCATCGGCACGCTCAACGCGCACACGAAACGCCTCATCATCTGGGACATCGGCGCAGTTGCCTGCTCGGGACGTCCCGATGCCGACGATTTCGTACGCAAGATCATCCTCGCCGCGTGTGCGATTCCCGGCATGGTGCCGCCCGTCGAATTCGATGTGGTCGTCAACGGCAAACGCTATCAGGAAGTCCACACCGATGGCGGTGCCGTCACGCAGACGTTCATGAAGTTTGGGCCGAACGTGACGCCCGCACCCGGTACGCAATGGCTGGCCGGGTCGAATCTGTATGCGATCTCCGCAGGGAAACTGTACGCCGACCCGACCGATGGCCGCCTGAACTTAATCGATCAGATCAGCGCGAGCGTCTCGGCTTCGTTGTATGCACTTTACCGCGTGGAATTGCTGAAACTATATACGCTGTGCGTGACGTCTGGCATGACCTATCAATTAGTGGTCGTGCCAGACGAAGTGAGAGGCAGCCCGAAAAGTATGCTGATCGAGCCAGTGGAAATGACGAATCTTTTTAATGTCGGCGTCAAACAAGCCTCGGGCGGGGTGCCGTGGCGAATGTTGCCACCGGGTGCCGAGTTGGGCGAAGAAGAAACTCCACGAACCGGCACGACCTTCACGTCGCCGAGTGGCCGTTAAAGTTGACGTTGACCGACGTGCCCGTGTTGCTATCGTTCCCCAGCTACGGGGGACGTTACTGATGGCGAATCGGAACTTTGCGGGTGTGGTTTGCTTGCTGATCGCGACCGGTTGCGGAACCACGCGGACGACCGATACGACGCGCACGGCTACCGAGATGTTGCTCGTGTCGCAGGCGGTGGATCGGGCGGTGGGGCAGATCGATTTCTCCGCACTCCAAGATAAAGCCGTTTACCTCGACACCGCGCAGATCGACGATAACGTCGTCGATAAAGGCTACATGATTAGCTCGTTGCGGCAGCAACTGCTCGCCCACGGTGCGCATTTGCGCGACGAAAAACGCTCGTGCGTTTACGTCGTCGAAGTGCGTTCGGGGGCCATCGGCACCGACCGGCACACGCTGTTGTTCGGCACGCCCGCGCTCTCGATTCCGACCGTGTTGCCTGGCATTCCCACGAGCATTCCCGAAATCGCGCTCATGAAAAAGACCGACCAAAAAGGCGTCGCGAAAATTGCCGTATTCGCCTACAACCGCGTCACGGGGCGGGCGGTATGGCAGTCCGGCGTCGTCGAAGAATCGAGCCGCATCAAAGATACCTGGGTGTTCGGTGCGGGGCCGTTTAGTCGCGGGAGTATCCGCCGCGGAACGACATTGGCGGGCGAATCGCTGCCGAGCGTGACCGTGTTTGGAACCCGCGAACCGATCGACTCCGGCCACCCGACGACGGTTCAGCCCGCGAACGGTTTCGAGTGGGTCAACGGCGACGTGCCCTCGCCGCCCCAACCGGTGCCATTCGGTTTGCTCAGCATCACCGGCGCGGCGGCAATCGTCAATCACCCCCTGATTCGCGGATCGTAGCGGTTGCGACAATCTGCGTCGTAGCCGTTTCGGCATCGCTTGCCACTCCGTCTCATCGTGCGCTTCGTTCCGTGTCGATGTCGATATTTCACATGTGCGACGTGGACCCGTGGTCTCCTCTCACCACACGATTTTCACACTGGAGAGGCGATGTCACGTAACCAACAACCCCACGACGAACCGAACCTCGACATCTTGCGCAACCTCGGCTGGAATATCCAGAACGCGAAGGGCATTTATTGCTCCGCATGGCGCGGCACCGACAACGTGCTGTTCGTGTGGCGCGGGGGCAAATGGGAGCGAGTCACGGGCGAGAACGCCCGCGCCGCATGATTCCGTTTCTCCGTTTAGCCGAGATGCGAAGGCTGTGCGCAGCGAAGCGCGGGGCTTGGACTCGCGAAAATCTCGTTCTTGTCGAGACATCGAGTCAGGTCTAGAGCCTGTTATGTACTTTCGCTCGCCAAATTGGCGATGCGGCGGAGCAACAGCCCTGCGAACGCGACCCAGTGCCAGCCGGCCAGTGTCTCGG
>JAYVXI010000218.1:0-4141 GCA_043785305.1 Limnoglobus sp.
CCCGCCGCCGATCCAAAACTGCCCGGGCGATCGAACCGAAGCTTCGAGTACGACACGCCCTCACCGCAATATGCGACGTTCCTGGAGAAAGAAATGCTACCCGAGGTGGGAAAGACGCTGAAACTTCGCACCGATGCAGCCGGTCGTGCGCTCTGCGGGATTAGTTCCGGCGGCATCTGTGCATTCACGGCCGCATGGGAACGCCCGGACTTATTCAGCAAGGTGCTTTCGCACGTCGGCAGCTTCACGAACATTCGCGGCGGCGATGTCTATCCGGGCATGATTCGCAAGACCGAACGCAAGCCGATCCGCGTATTCCTACAAGATGGCGCGGGCGATTTGGATAACTTGCACGGCCACTGGCCGCAGGCAAATGTGTCGATGGCGTCTGCACTCAAGTTCATGAACTACGACTATCAGTTCGCGTTCGGCGACGGCGGCCACAACGGCCGACACGGCGGTGCGATCCTCCCCGACTCGATGCGCTGGCTCTGGCGCGGCACGAAGTAAACGGCGTGTATAATTATGCGATCCGACAAACCGACTGGGAGTAGAGACAATGAACAAACCAGAAACCGAGATCGATTCAACCGTCGATCCGCCTTCGAGGAGTGACGCATCCAGTTGGGGTAACCACAACGACAGAACCGACGACATCTATCTGGAACTCGATGCCGAAGGATTGGCCGCACAGGCGGATGTTGCGTGGATCGACGAGGAGCACAACAAAGGGTCGTTCACCGCTTACCTCGGCGAGTATATCGCCGTCGTTGGCAAGCAACTACTCGGCCATCACAAGAGTCTGAAGGTACTGCGCAATCAAGTGTCGCAAACAACGGGTCATTCGCCGTCGCGAATCGTTACCACGTTCATCGAGCGTCCCGAATATTAATTGAGTGGGGAGTCTCACTTGGCTCGTCTTCGCCTGCGTACTCGCACTCACACAGAAGATTTGACTTACACCGGCACGGGTGAAGGCTTGGCTTTGAAAATGTGGCCGTCGTGGCCTTCTTGAATTGGCACACCTGTCGAATTCGAGGTGGGTAGATCTTGTGGCCGGCATTACGGACGGAGATGCGGAAATGCGTCGCCCATTCGTTCGATCCTATGTTGCGACTACCATCACCCGAATAGCCCACTTATGGGGTCGCCACTTGCGATGGGGTAGGGGCGGTTCGTGCCGTCTTGGTAGTGGCCGGAGGGGTCGATGCCGAGTGCGTGGAACAGTGTTGCGGCGAGGTCGCCGGGCGTGACGGGGTTCTCGCCGGGGTACGCCGCGATGCGGTCCGAGGAACCGTAGATCGTTCCAGGCCGAATGCCTGCACCCGCGAGCATCACCGAGTAACAACCGCCCCAGTGCTTCCGCCCCGGCGAACTGCCGAGGAAGTTCTTTTCGATCGCCACACGCGGCGCACGTCCGAATTCGCCCATCACCACCACCAGCGTCGTTTCGAGTAATCCCCGCACCCGCAAGTCTTCGAGTAACGCGGAGACACTGCCATCGAATCGCGGCAGCAGGTGCGTTCGCATCGCGTCGAAAATATCGTTGTGCGTGTCCCAGCCGTATTGATCGGTCTCGGTCGGGTGGTCGTCTTGCCCGCGAATGCAATGGTTGAAGAACACCGTCACCCACGGCACCCCCGCTTCGACGAGCCGACGCGCGAGTAAGCACGCCTGCCCCGAACGATGTCGGCCATACCGCTCGCGAAGTTTCGCGGGTTCGCGGTCCAAGTCGAACGCATTGCGGGCCACGGGAGAAAGTAGAAAATCGTACGCCTGACGCGCCAGTGTCAGTTGGTCGGTCGACAACGGCAGCGCGTGGCGTTCGAGTTCGCCGACCAGTTTTCGCCGCGCCGCCGCCCGTTCGAGCGACACATTTTCCGGGAATGCAAACCCTTCGACTAACGCATCGGTTTCCGTGACGTTGCCCACGGTGTACGGATCGTAGCCTCGGCCGAGAAACCCGCCGTACTGCCCCGGCGACACTTCCAACGGCGCGAGCAGCGGGCCGTTCACGTGAACGGCCGTTTGCGGAAAACGATCCGTTGGGCGAACCCGCTTGAGGATCGCCCCGAGTGCCGGGAAGTCCGTCGGCTTCGGCGGGGGGTTCGACGACTTTTGCGGATGGCGTTGACCGGTCAGTGCCAGGTAACACGCCGAGCCATGATCGAGATCGTCGTGCGTGACGCTGCGAACGATGCTGAAACGGTTGGCGATTTTCGCGAGTTGCGGCAGATGTTCGCAGAACCGCACGCCGGGGATCGCCGTCGGGATACTCCGAAACGCGCCGCGAATTTCGACCGGCGCATCGGGCTTCGGATCCCAGGTATCGAGTTGGCTTTGCCCGCCACTCGTGAAGACGACGAGCACCGACTTCGCCCGCCCGAAACCCGGCCGACGCGAATCCGCACGCAACCGAGGCAACGTGGCTGCCAACAGCGACGGCACCCCGACGCGCAGCCAGTCGCGGCGCGTGGGCACGATCGACGATCCGAGTTCGGCAAGAAACGGAGGCATATCAGAAAGTGTAACGCGCCGCACACCGGATGGGAATCACCCTTTCGGCGACGCGACTGCAAATAGCCCTTGCGTGCGTTGGCCCGAGTGGCTGACGTCCATCACGCGGCCCGTTTCGTCGAGGGCCATGTGGAAGCGATCTTTCCCCTGAATGCGGTGGAGCGTCAGGTGATATTCGCCCGCCATGATTGCCATGTGGCCGAGCGTTTCGGGCTTCTGCGGCGGGCGAATGCGACCCCACGAACCGTCGCCGAGGTACAGCACGCCGTTGTCGTGGGCGAGGCCGTTAATCAGCGGCTTCGTTCGCTTGAAGGTGTGGTCGTGGTGTTCGAGTACGACGGGCACGCGGTACTTCTCGAATAGCGGCACCCAGTACTTGCGGTTCTCGTCGCCTGTGCCGGACTTCGTAAGTAATGTTGCCCCCATCGTGCGATACGACGGGTACGCGGGCACGTGGTTGACCGCGAACACGTTCGGGTGATCGACCCTGGTTTTCAAGGTGCTTTCGAGCCACTCGGCCTGTTCGCCACCGATCGGCGAGGTGTGCCCCGTGTCGAGCATGACGAGGCTGAGGTAGTCGCCGAAGTCCAAAGTCGCGAAGCCGGTGTCTTTGTAAAGGCCGTCGAACAGCGCGTAGAAGAACGGCGCTTTGTCGCGTTTCTGGTTGTAGCCGCCCGCTACTTCGTGATTGCCGATACCCGCGATCAGCGGAATGAGTCGCCCGCCACGGCCGATCATGTGTCGGCTGTAATTCCGGATGAACGCCAAGCTGACATCGGCCGATCTTCCATTGTCGTAGCCGAGATCGCCGCCGATGACGGCGAACATCGGGTCTTGCGCGGCCGCCTGAATGTTGTTCGCAATCGCGTGCGAATTGATGCCGCAATCCCCGCCCGTGACGAAGTGAATCGGGTTCGTCGCTTTCGCGGGCATCGTGCGAAATTTGTACGTCGGCGACGCTTTGCCGATGCGGAATTCGTAGTCCGCACCCGGCGTCAGTTCCGTCAATTCCGTACGGAACACTTTGAGTTCGGTCGTCGGGTACGGCGTCACCGTCGGCTTCGCCAAAATCCAATCCGCCGAGTTGACTTCGCTATAACGGATCGTCGTGTCGTCGGTTTCGCCGACTGCGCCGATCCATTGCACGGTCATCGTGGTGGTCGGGTCGCGTTGCCACGTGAGGAACAGCGTGTTCGGCTGGAAGGCGATATCTTCGGATGGCCTCGGCGCGATCAGTTTGGGGTCGGCGGCCGAAACGAGGTTGGCGGCCAGGCCCGCAAAAGCGGAGCCGAGAAACGCACGACGGTCTGCGGAGGAAAACATGGGTGCCTATCGAAGCGAGAGTCAAATGGGTGATTTAGCGGTACAGACATACTATCGGGAAACGCCGTGAGCGAGTCGCGAATAAACGATGAGAGTTAGAAAAAACACTCCCACCGGGACAAGCTCGTAGGCACTTCTACTTCACCCGGTCGAAAATGACACGTTGCCAGACTCACAAACCATTCTTGTTAGCCCGACGCGCTAGTTTTGAAGTTGCGCTATTTTTATGGCTTTTTTCCCTAGAAATTCGACATTTAGTGAATCTCAAGCGTCGCTTTTTACGGTGCCTGGATCGAAAGAA
>JAYVXI010000219.1:0-4137 GCA_043785305.1 Limnoglobus sp.
TCAAAATCCGTCCGCCGGACGCGTCGATACTCGACCAAATCTTTCCCAAACCCAGTGGCTGACGCCCCACCGTCAGTCGTACGAAAACGCTAGATTCGCAAGCAGAAATGATCTCTGCCGCTCAGCCCTGCGCAGATTGGACGACTACTATCGGAGTGGATACCTCATACCAGGTACAATCGATGAAGAGTTGAACTTTGTTCCAAGTGAAGGCGAAAAAATTATTAGTTTTCTAAATTACAAATACACCGTAGCTGCTGTGAAAATCTGGAATCTGCCCGGTTACTTAAAAAACAGAATAAGCCAAAGCGATAAATACTCAAGTATGTTAGCACTATAGCGCAGGATTGAAAAATGGGTTCGCCACAAACCATTGCAGAACAGGGCTTTGTATCGTGATGAAGCCAAATACTACCGATATGGCATTTGCGACTTAAATCATTATTCTGCAAAGGCTTCTGACAATTATTGTGGGCGATCCCGCGCTGTAGTGTTAGTTATGAGGTAACAGGATGACGTTTATGCCGGGGGTGTCGGAACTGAGCGTCAATTTGACGCTCAACGGCTCGGGGCCGCTGCCGGGTTCGGCGAAATTGACGCGGAATCCCTCGTCGAATTACACGATTGTGGGTGCGGACAGCAACACGGCCGCGATTTATAATGTCGGTGACGACTCGAAGTGGATCAATGTGTTTCGCCGCGTCGACCCGGTCGGAAACACGCTCAATGAGGGTGGCGACAAGGGCCGATTCGTCGTGAGTCGCTACTTCAGTTACCCAATGGCGTAACCGCCACAGACGATTACGCCATTGGGGATTTTCATTGCATTCTTCTCTTTCCGCTGAATATTACCTCGGCTCGGAACAACATCACAGATCATTTGCCGCAGCATATTGCACGAACGGAGCCAGATAGGCAATCTGGTCGTCGCTGAGCCCGTCGATCCAATCGAAGGCTCCCTGTGACGCTGCGGTGTCAGTAGGTGGCAAAATCGCCGTTGGTACGTCCGGCGTTGGCGTGGCGACCGTTTCATTTCGCAGCAGCGCCCCAGCGTTTACGCCTTCACCGCTTCTTCCGCTTGCAGCACGGGTTTCCACGAGTTGAGGTGCTTGAGAGCATCGCGGAGCGATGCGGTTGCGGTGTCGCAGCCGGCGGCTTTCCATTCGTCGAGGTTCAGATCCGAATCGTTCCAACGTCCCATGACGATTTGCGCATCGGGAAAACGCTGGCGCAATCGCTTCACCAAATATCGTGCGTGTGCCACTCCGCCCGGCGGTAGCGAACCGATAAGGATCACTTGCGGGTCGAACTCGGCCGTGTCGGTCACCATTTCGGATGCCAGTTTGGTCGCGGAATGCACGCGGACTTCCCAGTACGCAATCGGCAGTCGGGATGCCAACGCTTCTAGCGACAACTGGTCGAATTCATCTTGTGCCGGACAGGCAAACACGCGAATTCGCTCGACGAACTCTTCGTCGCCGCTCGGCTTCTCACGGAGTTCTTCCAATGTTTCGTCGAGAACCTCGCGGGCCACAGTTAAGACACGGGCATCATCAAAATCTTCTAACTGCCCGTTTATGCGAGATGCCTTGAGTTGAGCCAGTGCGGGGATAAAAACCTCATCGAACACGGCTTCGGGATCGCTGTCTTTCAGTGCGAGTTTCAAGGTTCGCATCGCTTCGTCCTGATCTTTCGTGGCCAGTCGTTGGAACAGCGACTGAGATGGGGAAAGTGCGGGCGTGTTGCCGAGGAGGACTTCCAGGAACCGGAACGGCGGCGCATGGCGGCCGAGTACGAGTAAACACGTTGTGATTGGGCTGGAAAGGATTAACCCGATTGGCCCCCAGAGGAACGACCAGATTGCTGCGGAAACCAATTGCGCGACTTCGCTGACGCCGAGGCTCTTGCCGTAAATGCGCGGTTCGATGAGGTTGTTAACGATCATTTCTAGCCCGAGAACGATACCGACCGTACCGAGCGCGAGACCGAAATCGGGGCTAGTTGCGAATGCGAAAATCGCGGGCGGGATGACGCCGAGCCACGTGCCGATGTACGGTACGTAGCGCATGAGCGTAATTAAAAATCCCCATAACAGTGAATACTGCATTCCAATCGCGTACAACGCGATCGACACAATGAGACCGAATGTAGTATTGACAATAAATTGGTGGAAAAGATATTTACTGACTCGTTCGCTCGCATCGTTCATGGCGCGCGTGGTGGTGGTCATCTGATCTTCGCCGAGTAATCGCAGTAGTCGATCCCCGAGGTCGGTCTTCGATAGCAACATGAAGACGACTAAAATGAACGAGAACGCCGCTTGCCCAAAGGCTTCGGTTGCGGGGCCGACGATCGTATTCACGCTCGGTGTCCACGCAGATTGTCGCGGTTCCATCACCAAAATCTTTTCAGTATCGCCTTTCGCCGGGGCGATCATTTTGTCGAGATCATCCATCAGCTTCGCGAGCGGCGAATCGGTCGATCCCAAAATCGAAGTCCGAAGCGACGCCACTTTGATTTTGATCGGCTCGGCGTTAGCCGTTAAGGTTTGCGTCAGACTGGCCAACTGTTGCGTGATGAGAAACGACGTTCCCAAAAATAGGCAAACTGCCGCAGTTACGGTCAGAATCACGGCGGTCATTCGGCCAATCGCGCGACGCTGCAAGAATGCCACGACGGGTGCGAGAACGTACGTGAAGAAGATCGCCATCGCGATCGGGATCGCCACCACGCGACCGATGTAAAGCAGGCTTAAAATCACCGTCGTCGTGACGACGGCGGAGAGCGTGATGAGTGCGTTTTGCCAAGCGGGTCGGGTCGTAGCGGCCATTGTGTTGCCCTGAGAGTTATTTCTCAGGTAAGCAAACGCAATGCCGCAGTTTGGCATGAGATCTGCGATTTATGTCTTGCCACGTCGATACCAATTCCACTCCGGCCCGCGAGAAGAAGCACTCGCGGGCCGTCATCTTTTGGCATTCGTGTGGGTCGATCGCTTGCACGTGAGGTGCATTTCGCTTATCGTGATTCGCGTCTACTGTTTCTGGGTTCTGGACTCTGTTACCACTCTGTCAGGAGTTGACATGCACTCACTTTCCTGGCTGTGCGGGGTGTTCCTCGTTGCGGGTGCGCCAGATGCGGTTCCACCGTCGCTCGATTCCATTCTCGTCCAAAATCGCCAGGGGGCCGCGCTCTGCGCGTCGATTTCGTGCGATTTCGAGATGCTCTGTTCGGTCGAAGGTCGCCCGTACGTGCTTCGGGCCGGGCGATATCTGCGCGATCCGCAAGCGATCGTTATCGAAGGAGTACCGGTTTCCGGTGTGCGCGACCGCTCGGTGATCCGAAACGGCCTGATGACTTCAATATCCCGGTTGCCGAAGGGAGAGTCTTCCACGTGGCAAGTCATCATCAGATCATTCGATGAAGAGCGAGGTTTCCTCGGCGACCTCTACAGCGAAGCGTTATTCACAATTTCCGGGAATGATAATCGCAAGGAAATGCCTATCGCGGACCATTGCGAGTTACATCGCGGTGGGTTGCAATGTATTCGTACGACGAACGAAGGCAGTAACCGGTATCACGTCGTCAGCTTGCGGTTCCGGGTTGATGCGAAGAAATCGGATAGTGCCTGGGTCGATGAGGAATTGTGGTTCGATGCAGGCCGGAACTATTTGCTCGACCGCACGATCCGGCGCTACGGCCCTCCCTTCAATGCAACGCGAACGTATCGCGTCATCAAGTTTGCCGAAATCGTGCCGGGTGTTTGGTTCCCCGAAGGCGTTCGCCAGATGTCAACCACCGAGAAGGGTGACACGCAAGAATGGGTATCGCTCAAACTGAAGGGGTTGGCCGTCGACAAACCGATACCGGCTGCCTTGCTCGATACGGCGATCCCTGCCAAAACGTACGTTCACGACTTTGTGACGGGCAAGAAATACCGCACGGATAACGACGGCAAAATGATCGGGGTCGCCGCGCCGATCTCCCAACTCTCCTCACAATCTTCCCCGATGCTATCTGGCCCAGCGGGCGAGCCACCGCCCGTCAGCACCGAGCCGCAATCGTGGACCCGCTTCGTTTTTCCTGTGGGGGCCGGGTTCCTGCTGGCCGGGTCTGTTCTTTGGCTCATCCGGCGTCGCC
>JAYVXI010000220.1:0-4114 GCA_043785305.1 Limnoglobus sp.
CGTTCGTCCATGACGGACTCCCGTAAAACGCGAGCGAATGCAAACGATTATCCCACAATTCCTTGCGGCAAGAAAGCACGAAGATACAGTAGAATTAGATAGAAAAGAATTTTTGAAAAACATGGCGAAGGTAAGGATTCATTTTTAAATCCTGCTTGCGCGCTTGCGTCTTATTGTGTCGAAGTCCTGAGACTTTGGAGAGGTTCCGTTTGGGCTTTCGCACATGAGTGGGTTGAGATATTGCAAGCCAGATGCCCACGTGTGGATGGGGGGGTTGTAATGGTTCCAATTCGATGCGGCGTATTGTGGCTGGCGTTCTTCGTACGTTTCACTGCGAACGCGAGCGCAGCCGATGCACTCTTACCCGCATCCGAACCGGTTGCGCCGCGTGCCGCCGATCCGCTCTTGGACGTAGCCCCGAAAGTGACTCGCGCCGAAAGTCCATGGCGTTCGGACATCACCTTTGGGTTGCCGATCGCACTGCGTGTGCAGCGCCGCATCGGCGAGTCGAACGCATGGTTTGAAGCAGGTGCGGGCGTTTACGTGATCGTCCCGATGGTATTTGTCGGCGTTCGCGCCGATGCCGATGTGTTCGCAAGTCGGTCGAATGCGCTCTGCGTACGACCGGGCATCGACGTTTATTATGGCATCCCGACTAGCTGGCGTGGAAATGGCACGAACTCGGTTGGCGTGATTGCACTCGACTTCGACATGCTCTGGCGACACCGTTTCGGCGAACGCCTCCACGGTCAGTTCGGAGTAAAGCTCGGTTGCGGGGCCGGTTTCTCCGACCGATACTGGACACCGATCCCCATCGTCGGGCTAATCGCCGGGTTCAGTTATTGAACCGCGGGCCAGTTTCGGTCCTGACAGGTCCGAAACTGCTACCTGCAAAGGATGTGTCCAATTGTGAATCCCCCACTTTCCCCAACTCTACGCCAGTACGCCCTTCACGACTTCGCCGTGGACGTCGGTGAGTCGCATGTCACGGCCGCCGAAGCGGACAGTGAGCTTCGTGTGTTCCATGCCTAAAAGGTGCAAAATTGTGGCGTGCCAGTCGTGCATCGTCACTTTGTTTTCGATGGCGTGGTAGCCGAATTCGTCGGTCGCACCGTAGACGCTGCCGCCCTTGGTGCCGCCACCCGCCATCCAGAGGCTGAAGCCGAACGGGTTGTGGTCGCGGCCGTTGCTCCCCTGGGCGAACGGTGTGCGGCCGAACTCCCCACCCCAGATCACCAGCGTGCGGTCGAGCATACCGCGCGCCTTCAAATCCTTGAGCAAACCGGCGATCGGTTTGTCCACTGCCAATGCGTTGTCATCGTGGCCCTTCTTCAAGTTCTTGTGCTGGTCCCAACGGTCGTGGCCGAGGTTTTGGCAAAGCAGTTCGACGAAGCGTACGCCGCGTTCGACCAGTCGCCGTGCGATCAGGCACTGCTTGCCGTAGATGTCGGTCTTTGCGTCGCCGATGCCGTACGTGGCTTTTAACGCAGCGGTTTCCTTAGACAAATCGTAAACGTCGGGCACGGCGACCTGCATTCGCGCGGCGAGTTCGTAGTTGGCGATGGCGGCATCGATCGCGTCGTTCGGCCCGGTGCGTTCCCGCGTCGCGGCATCGAGCTTGCGGATGAGTGCGAGCTTCGCCTTCTGCGATTTCGCCGCGCCATCGGGTGGCGTGAGGTCCGCGACGGGCCGTGCGCCATTCTGGAACATCGACCCCTGATAGGTCGCCGGCAAGAAGCCGTTGCCGAAGCAATCGAGGCCACCCGGCGGGATCATCCCGCTGCCAAGCACGACGAAGCCAGGCAGTTCGTTCGACTCCGAACCCAGCCCGTAGTTCACCCACGACCCCATACTCGGCCGCCCCTGCTGTCCGTTCCCCGTGTGAAAGAAGTAATTCGCGTTCGTGTGTTCTGAGAAATTCGACACCATCGAACGCACCACGGCGAGATCGTCCGCACACGTTGCCACGTGCGGGAACAGATCGCTGACCCACAACCCGGACTTGCCGTGTTGGGCGAATTTCCACGGGCTGCCGAGCGTGTTGCCGTTGTTGTTGAACTGCGTCGGCTCTTTTTTCATCTTAAAGGGCAGGCCGTTTTCCTTCGTCAGCCGCGGCTTCGGATCGAACGTATCGACCTGCGATGGCCCGCCATCCATGTACAGGAAAATGACGCGATCCGCCTTGGCGGCAAAGTGCGGCGTCTTCGCGGCCCCGTGTGCCGTGTCGCCGAACAGCGACGCGAACGCCATCGCCCCAAAGCCATTCGACGAGCGAACGAGCCAATCGCGACGAGACATCGGGTATTGCATTTTCAGCCATCCGGGTGAGCAGAACAGTTGCGGGCCACATTGAGTTTACACCAGTACGGTTCGGTTTGAAGCGTGATGGACGAAACTTTCCGATTCCGCCAAACGAACTGGCAATGAGTCGTCTCGGTTTTCGGCGTGGGGCGCGTATAATCGGCGTATGGAAATGCCTTCGCCCGACGCCGCCACACTCACCAAACGCGGCCACAGCTACGTTCGTCGCTCGGAATTCGCGAAGGCAATCGAAGCCTTCACTGGGGCGATCGACCTCGAACCGACCGACGCGGAGTTGCACTACCTACGCGGCAACGCCCACGCGGCCTGCGGGCAATCGGACGATGCCACTGCCGATTTCACCCGTGCCATCGACCTGAAGCCCGACTACGCCGCCGCGTTCCATAATCGCGCGTCGTCGCACATCGAACGCAACGACTTCGACGCCGCCATTCTCGATTACACTCGCGCCATCGAACTCGACGATCAAGACACCGACCCACTGAACGGCCGTGCCGCCGCACATAGCCGCAAGGGCAATTACGAACTCGCGCTCGCCGATTACGCACAGGCGCTCGAACTCGAACCGAAGTCGTTTCGCGTGCATTTCAACCGCGGCAACGCGCACTCTGGGCAGAGCGAACACGAAAAAGCAATCGAAGATTACACCGCCGCAATTCAGATTAAGCCACAACATGGCCGCTCATATATTTATCGCGCGCTCAGCTACGAACGCCTCGACCGTAGTGACGATGCGCTCACCGACCTCAGCACGGCATTACGTCTTAATAGTCAATCGACCGAAGCCTATTGGCACCGTGCGCGGATGCACGTCGAAGCGGGCAACCACGCGAGCGCCGTCGCCGATTTTACCTGGGTGCTGCGGTTCGATTCCAGCGATGGACGTGCGTTCAACATGCGTGGCGTCGCGTATGCCGAGATGAACCAGAGTGCGAAGGCAATCGCCGACTTCACGCAAGCGATCCGGCTCGACCCGAGCGATAGCGGCCCCGTGTTCAATCGCGGGTTGTCGTACGGTCGTGCCAAGAAGTGGGAAGACGCGATCGAGGATTTCACGAAGTCGATCGAGATGAACCCGAGCGACCCCGCCGGGTATATTCAGCGCGGCTATGCCCACATGGAAATGCTCGATCCCGAGCGGGCGATCCTCGATTACAACACGGCACTCGAACGCAACCCGAAGAGCGCACGCGCGTACTTCTCGCGGGCACTCGCACACCGCCGAATGACCAACTGGCCCGCCGTGCTCGAAGACACGACGCAAGCGCTCGCGATCCGCGAAAACTTCGATGCCGCGTACAACCTGCGTGCCTCGGCACACTACGCCGTCGCCGATTATGCGGCCGCGCTCGCCGACCATTTGAAGTCGCACGAAATCGACCCCAACGACGAAAGTACGCTCAATTACCTCGCATGGATTCACGCCACCTGCCCGAACGACGAACTCCGCGACGGCACGAAAGCGATCAACGAGGCGAACCGCGCCTGCGAGGCCACCGACTACGGTTTCTCTGGCTTCCTCGACACGCTCGCCGCCGCTTATGCCGAAGCGGGCCGTTTTGAAGATGCGATCAAGTGGCAACTCAAAGTGATCGAGATGGTCCCCCCCGACGAACGCCCCGAGTACGAAGAACGCCTGGCGCAATATCGCGAAGGCAAGCCGTACCGCGATCTGCCGTAAGCCGTCACCAGAATCGACGTAAGTCACAATTGCGGACACTCCAAAACCGTTTTTTCGGGTGTTTTTCCGGTTTTGGAGGCCCCAAGAGTCGCTTTTTTGATCGCATATTGC
>JAYVXI010000221.1:0-12921 GCA_043785305.1 Limnoglobus sp.
AAAGCGCGACGTCCTCGACTTCCTGAGAAAAGCCCTCGCCGCAAGCAACGACCCCACTCAAAAACCGTCGCTAATCCCAAGCGGGGCGTGAACGGTTACAGCGCCACTGATAGCCCCACAAATTTCAAAAGGCTGGGGAATATTCCCCGACTTCTTTCTTTTCAGCGTGTTCTCGCGGGCCTGGTTTGGCTTTAGAGCAATCTCCACTTCCCACTGCCAGCAAAGGGCTTGGCACAGCCTTGCCCAATGTCGGGCTCACCGTTCGTAATGGCTAACGGACCGTCGTTGCGATCTTCGCCAAGTTCATGAGCGGATCCCACGCGAGGCCCGCAGCGACGGTTAGCACCGCCAACATGCCCACATACATGGCGGCTCCCGTCGAGTTGAGTGGGGTGGCTTCACTCGGTTCGTCGAAGCCGATGATTTTAATTAACTTCAAATAATAACCCGCACTCAGAACGGCGTTCAACACCCCTACGCCGAAGAGCACCGTGAACAGCGTGCCCACCCACGGATGCCCAGCGGCGGTGTACTCGGCACCGGTTCGGTAGACGGCGGCGAACAGTGCGAACTTACCCGCGAACCCAGCCAGTGGCGGCAACCCGAGCAAGCTGAGTAGGAAGATCGCCATGCTGATGCCGAGGATCGGCGAGCGCGCGATGAGGCCACGAAATGCGATGATGTTCTCCGAACCGGTCCGGTTCCGCACGATGGCCACGACCGCGAACGCGCCGAGTGTCATGAGCATGTAGCCGATGAGGTAAAAAAGCAGCGCGGCACCGGCAGCCGGTTTGCACGTGGCGAGTGCCATCAGCATGTAACCCGCGTGGGCGATGGTCGAGTAGCCGAGCAGGCGTTTCACGTTCGTTTGGCCGAGTGCGGCCAGGTTTCCCACCGTGGCTGTAATCGCAGCGAGAATGGCAATCGCTACGCCGATCGTTTCTGCGAAAACGAATGGCGACACGAAGCCGTAAGCGGCGGAAAAGGCTTGCAACAAGCGGAACGTCAGCGCCACGGCGGCCGCCTTCGACGCCACCGCCAGCACCGCACCGACTTCCGGTGCCGCCCCTTCAAAGACATCGGGCAGCCAGAAATGGAACGGCACCGCCGCGAGTTTGAAGCCCAATCCGCACAACAGAAACAGCGTGCCGGCCGCGAGCGGAAGGTCGATGCCGCCCGTTTTCAGCAAGTCCGCATAGCCCGCCATGAGCGTGGGTAAGTGCCCGCTGCCGAAACGCCCCGCCAGCAGGCTGATGCCGTAGAGCATCACGCCCGATGCCGCCGCGCCGTAGACCACGTACTTCAGCGCCGATTCGCTGCCTTTCGATTTACCCTTCAAGAACCCCGCAAGAACGTAACTCGGCAAACTCGCCATCTCGATTGCCAGGAACACGATGAGCAGATGATTCGCGCTCGACATCAGCATCATGCCGAGAATGCCACCGAGAAGCAGAACGGTGAAGTCGGCGGAATCGTCGGCATCGGGGAGTCCCGTAATGCGTGTGAGCACGAGTGCGAGTAGCAAAAACAACAGCAGGAAACCGCGAAAGTAGCAAGCGAACGCATCGAACCGCAACAGACTGCCGAACGCCTCCGCACCGCCGATGCCATCGGCATACGCGAGCCACTGGACGACGACCCACGCAAGCCCGATCCCTGCCGCCACGAGGCCGTAAGAAGTCGCATGCGCCTGAAATCGCTTCGGCAACAGCCGCGAAACGAGCGAAACCACGATTCCCACGCAGAGCGCAAGTTCGGGCACGAACAGCAACAGATCGCGGTGTACGCCATTTTGTAGTTGCGAGTAAGCAAGGGCATCGGGGAACATCGTCTGGAACTCTCCGGTCAGCGGTCAGCCAATAACTGTTTCTTACTGAAAACGGGCGGCGATCAACGAACCTGCTATTTTGTACGCATGTTCATTACCATGTTAAAAGTGGTTCCGCCACTTACCACCCACCCTCCCCCAAACTCACTACCGAATACAGGAACCATCTATGCCCATCAACGACTTACGTCCAATTTCCATGGACTCGCTCAACGCCGGAACCAAACTTTTGGCGGCAAACTGGCTGTGGCACGGCTACCTTGCTCCTGGCGATGTCACGTTGCTTACCAGCATGTGGAAGACCGGCAAAACCACGCTCCTTGCCGGGCTGCTCCAAAAACTCGGCACGGGCGAACCGTTCCTCGGGGGCAAAGTTTCGCGCGGGCAGGCGTGGATCGTTTCCGAAGAATCGCTCGAACAATGGCGCGAACGAAATCGCATATTGCCGCTCGGTGAACACGTGCAATTGCTGGCGCGGCCCTTTCGCGGTCGGCCCACTTCGGAGGAATGGAACCGGCTCATCAACCAGGCTACGGAAGCCCGTGTGCGCGGCGAACTCGACCTCTTCATCGTCGATCCGCTCGCGTCGTTTCTGCCGGGCCGTTGCGAATCGGATGCCAGCACGTTGTTGGAAGCCTTGCAACCGTTGCATCAACTTACGAATGCCGGCGCGGCGGTGTTGTTGCTGCACCATCCGCGAAAAAAGTCTTCCGAAGCGGGCAGTTCCGCACGCGGATCGGGGGCATTGTTGGGCTTCGTCGATGTGTCGATCGAACTGACTCGCTACAGCAAACTAAAGACCGACGCGAACCGCCGACTGCTTCTCGCACAGTCCCGCCGCTCCGAAACACCGGCCCGGTTGTCCTACGAATGGAACGCGACGACTGGCGAGTTTCGCATCTTGTCCGACCCGCGCGAACGGCAGTTCGAGGAGAATTGGCAAACAGTGCTGTCGATCTTGAAGATGCGCACCGCCGCCATCACGCACAAGGAGATTCGCGTGAACTGGCCATCGGACCTGGATCGACCCAGCGAGAGCGCACTCTACGACTGGCTGAACCACGCCTTCGCAAAAAAGCTCATCCGCCGCGATGGCCAAGGTACCCGAATGAATCCGTGGGCCTACCGCATGGGAAACGAAGACGACAAATACCGGGACCGCGGCGAGTTGCCGCCAATGCGGCTGCGATAACCATCTCGGATTGTCGCCCACGACTTTATTCACTCAGCGAGCTGGCTTACTTCGCCTCGCGCGGCGGCGGAGCCGCTTCGCGAGTTGTGGCCTTACCGTACTGCTTGGCGTCTAACCGGGCTGCTTCGGCGAAGGCCTCCTGCGCTGACTCGGCATCGCCAGTTGCCCGCAGTGCAACGCCGAGGGTGTTGTACGCGGAGGCGATCTTCGGGTTAAGTTTGATAGCTTCACGGGCGGTAGCTATGGCCTCCGGGTATTTCTTCTGCACCCGCAGAGCGATGGCGAGATTGGCGTAGGCGAGGGCGTAAGCGGGGTCGAGGTCGATAGCCGTGCGGAAGGCAGCGGTCGCTGCGGGCAAATCCTGCTGAGTGAACAGAGCCTTGCCCAAGTTGTTGTGCGCGGTCGCGGACGTCGGTTTGAGTTGGATCGCTGTCCGGAACGCCTCGACGGCTTGCTTCAGGTCGTTCCGGCCGGCCGCGATGAGTCCGAGGTTCTGGTGTACACTCGCGTCAGTCGGGTCGAGTTCGACTGCCCGCGTATACGCTGCGATCGCGCCGTAAGTGTCCCCCTTATCCCGTAGGGCATTGCCGAGGTTGTGGTAGGCGAACTGGTACTTCGGGTCGAGTTCGATGGCGCGGCGATACGCTGCGATGCCCTCATCCGTCCGCTTCAGGTCGCGGAGGACGTTGCCAAGATTGTAGTGTGCTTTCACGTAGGCCGGGTCGGCTTCGATCGCCTTACGGTAGGCGGCAACGGCCCCATCATAATCTTTTCGTTCTCGGAGAGCGTTTCCAAGCACGTTGTGTACTTTTGAGAGTTTGGGGTTGAGGGTGACTGCCTTTCTCATCGCGGCGAGAGCTCCGTCTTCGTCCTTGCTCTCCCGCAGGGCACCACCGAGGCTGGAGTGCGCCGCTGCGAAGTTGGGGTCGCACGCGATGGCCTGCCGATAGGACGAGATCGCGCCGGCGGTGTCGTTTTGCCTCATAAGAGTGATCCCAAGATTCAGGTGTGCGAAGGCGAACTTCGGGTCGAGGTCGATCGCACGGCGGAACCCGGCAACGGCGGCGGAAAGGTTCTGCCTATCCAGGAAAACGTTCGCCAGGTTGTACTGGACGGCGGCGTCGACCGGGGCGACTTCGACCGTCCGCCGCAGGACGGCCTCGGCCTCGGCGAGTTGATTTGCGGCGTGCAACTCGGTGCCGAGGTTGTTCAAGACACTGCGGTTGTCAGGTCTGAGCGAGCGGGCCGCTTCGTAGGGCCCGATCGCCGGGCCACCATGTTGGCACTGGCCCAGATAGAACGCCAGTTCGAACTCGCCGGGATTGGCCATCCGGGCGGCATTCAATGTGGGTCTCGGGTCGAGTCCTTGCCGGGTCATCAGAACCGCAACGACTTGAATCACCGCCGGCGGCATGCGTGAAACATCGGCGTCGGCTGCGAGGGTGGCGATGGCCGCGCGGTTTCCACGAACCGCCGGGTCGCGGAGTCGGTCGGTCCAAGATCCCGGATCGGCGCGGCGGGCGGTGTCGAGCAACCGGTCCCGCAGGCCTGTGTCCGGCTCGTTCAAAGCCCAGTCGTCCAGGGCCGCGACCACCTCGGCCTTCACGCCGCTCGTGGCGATCCGGGCCGCAGCCATGGCGGGCGGCAGCACCTTCAGGTCCAGGTTTTGCGTCGAGAACGCCCGGTGGTATTCCGGTGCCGCGATGGCGGTGTTGAACGTCCCCGGAGTTCCCTCCCCACCCATGACCCAGAGCCACTTCCGATACCGGATGTCGTCAAGCTGAACGACGAACGCCAGTTCAACCTGGGCTTGCCACACCGCTGGAGCTAGTTCTTCCGCTCCCTTTGCTAGTTCCGCTGCTTGGGCGAGTGCGGTCTCGGCATCCTTGTACCGATACTGCCGCCGCAGGTTGGAAGCGAGCGACAGGTTGGCCGCCACACCCTGCCGGGTTTGTTCGGCCTTGAACGCACGCTCTTGCACCAACAGCAATTCATCCCGCGAGCGGCGGTTGGCCTGCACGTTCTGCCACCAGGCGAACGCAAGCCCAGCGGTCGCGATTGTTATTACTGTAAGTGTCAGCGCCAGTTGTAAACGCCGACGCTTTCGTAGTTCTTCCGACCGCACCTCCGAACGCGCCTTGCCGATCTCCGCTTGCTTCGCGCGTTCGTCAGCGTCGGCTCGCAGCTTCGCAACTTCCCGAGCCACTGCGTAGCCGTTGGCCGGTCGTTCGTTAGGCTCCACGCTCAGACAGCGTTTCGCCAGCGCGATCACTTCTGGCTCTGCACCGCTCGCATCCAATCGCGAATACGCATCGCCGACTTTCCCTTTCGCTGCCAGTTGGCGCGTGGTCTCGGCGTCGTCGCCGACGAACACGGCCTTGCCCGTCAGCATCGCGCAGAGGATACCGCCGAGGCCGAATACGTCCGAGCGTTCCTTCACCTGATCGATGGCCCCGATGGCCTGCTCCGGCGGCATGTACGCCGGCGTGCCCAAAATAGCACCGGCACTTGTCTTCGAGTCGTCGTCCGTCTTCGGGTCGTAGAACGTGCTGGCAATCGAAGCCTCCGGCGAAGTCGCTTCGCTGTCGGCCCGGAACTTCGCTAGGCCCCAATCCATGACTTGCACTTCGCCGAACGCACCGACCATGATGTTCAATGGCTTCAAATCGCGATGGATGACCGCGTGACTGTGAGCGTATCCGATGGCCTGACTAATGGCTTCAAACACGGCGAGCACGTTGATCTCGCGGCGATCGGTTCGGATGAGTTCGTCGAGCGTATCGCCCTTGATAAGCTTCATCACGAGGAACGGCTTTCCGTCCGGCAGGGTACCCATGTCGTAGACCGGCGGAATGCTCGGATGCTGGAGTTGTCCCGTGATGTGCGATTCGTAGTTGAACCGCTTGATGATGAGTTCCGAAGCAATTTTGCCTAAGAGCAGTTTCACCGCGACGGGGCGTTGAAGAACGCTATCCCAAGCTTTATGGACTTCGCCCATGCCACCGCGTGCAAGGACGCCTTTGAGTTCGTATCGGTTCGCGATGTGTTGAGGCATGCCTTTGGGAAGAACGGAAACTTCCGCCGAGAGCTTGTTCTGCTCCGGCGTGGCGGCTTGCGTACCCGAACCAGGTGTGATTTCGTTCATCGCGAAGTCTCCGAGGATAGATTCTCGCCATACTAACAACACTACTGCGTGATGCAATAAAACGATTGCGTAACTCCGCTCATCGGGATACACTGTTGCAAACGCCCTATTACGTGAGCCACTTATGCCTGCCCAACCGGTGACGTGCCCTGACTGTCGTGCGACACTTCAGATCGACGATCAATTGTTCGGGAAGCCGGTTGCGTGTGGCTCGTGTCGCAAGACATTCGTGCCGATACGGCCCAATGTGCCGGTTGCGGCCCGGAAGGTTCGCGTGCCCACGCCACCTGCGGCTCCGCCGCCTGCACCGCCACCACCGCAGCCGGTGTCCGTTCCATCGGAATACTCCCGAGAGACGGCACCGCGTTCGAACTACGGTTCGCGAAAAACCAAGCCTGTCTACGACGATGAAGACGAAGTCGAAGAGCGTGCCGAGAAGCCACAACGCAAAAAGCCGAAGCGGTCGAGTAACAAGAAAAGCGAAAACAACGGCAAGTTGATCGCGATGGGCGTCGGCGGTTTGTTCGCCGTTGCGCTGATTATCGTCGGGATGGTGAGCCTGTTTTCGAAATCGACTAAGGCCGACGTTGCCAGCACTTCGCCCACGCCTGCGGTCGGTGGCCAGGAACTCGCCGCCGGTTTGGGTAATAAGGAACTGACCGCCGAGACGCTGCGGAAAGTCAAAGCGGCCACGGTGCGCGTCGATGTGAAACTCGGCAACGAAGAGGGGAGCGGGAGCGGTTTTCTCATTCACGCCGATGGTTTGATCGTCACGAATGCGCACGTCGTCGGGTACAGCCGTCAGGAAGGCAACCGGCAGGCGAATTCGATTTCAGTCGTGTTTTCGAGTGGCGAACCGAACCAACGCGTGCTTCAGGCCAGAATATTCGGCGTCGATGGCGATGCGGATATTGCTTTGTTGCAAGTCGAAAAAGGCGGACTGCCCGCGCCGTTGTCGCTCGGTTCGGCGAAAGATCTTCGCGAAACGCAGGAACTGTTCGTGTTCGGTTTCCCGCTCGGCGACATGATCGGCAAGGAAATTTCCGTGACGACCACGACGATTTCGAGCTTGCGGCGTGAAAAAGAAAACGGCCCGCTGACGGCGATCCAAGTCAACGGCGGAATGCACCCCGGTAACTCGGGCGGCCCGCTGACGGATCGTGGCGGGCAGGTCGTCGGGATCGCGGTTTCCGCCATCAAAGGCACGAGCATCAACTTCGCGATACCTTCGGACTTGATTAACGAATTCGTCCACATTCAGATCGCCGCCCCGTCGATCAAACCGGCGACGGTGGCGAAAGCGCCGCCTCAGCCGACGCAACCGCCATTCGTACCGCCATCGATGGGCGGACGCGGCGGTCTCCCACGCGGTCCATTCGGACCGATCGGCCCACGCTTCGGACCACCGCGCGGGTTCCCATTCGATTGATGCTACTTGCTGAAATTGGCAAACGCCTCGGCCACTTTGCCTTCTGCCGTGCGGCCATCGTGGACGTAGATGCCGTAAAGGAGTTTCAGGTGCTCGCCTTTCGCGAGTTTCACGAGTTCCTTGTTGCCCTTCACGCCGGGGAATCCGGAGCCATCGCGGCCGAACGGGTTCGCGGCCATCAAGCCATAGGCGCGCGTGTGCCATGCGGCTTTGTGAACGTTCGACGGATGATCGAGCACGGCGATGCCAGCGACTTTGCCGTTCGCGGTGCCGCTGTAATCGTGCCACGCGGCGACTTGCCCCCAGAGCGGCAAGTTGTCTTTCGCTGGGGCCTTCGACGTCTTGCCATCGACGCTGACGACAACGCCATCGCTCTTCGGCCCGTTCAAACGAAACTCATCGTTGACGCGAACGCCCAGCGCGCCTTCCTTCGTGTCGCCGAACTCGATCGGGTAGGCATTCGCAACCAAATCGATGTCGAGAACGAACAACCGCCCCACTGCCGTTTCGGTAGCGGTGATCGTGCGCGTTTCTTCGAGGATCGTGATGCCGTCGGCGGTACGCCATTCGTTACTCGTTTCGACGGAGCCATTTTTCGGGATCGCGATTTTCGTGCAAACGATGCGGCCGTGACCGCCAGACTCGGCCCAGAAATCGACGCCATGAACGCGCTTGTCCGCCGATTTCGTCTTCAATTCGAGGCCGACGGGGATGACATCCCCATGACAAAACCACGCCGATTTCTGGTGGAAGTGGTCGGTCGTTTCGCCGACGGTGCCGCGAATTATCGGCCAACCGCGCGTGACGATCGTGCCGTTCGGCGACAGCAGCGGGTAGAAGTACGGCTTCGCCAGCGGTTTGGTTCCGTCGCCCTTTTCCAGTTGCACCGTACCCGCGTGCTGGTACTTCGCAACGACTTGGCTCCCCGAGCGGAACTCGATGTGCGTATCCGTTTTTACAATGTCGAGTGGCTTCGACTGAGCAACGAGTGCGGGTGCGAATATCGCGACAATACCGGCACTCGTGAAGATGCGAGACAGCATGAGTTGGCCTTTCGGTGGGTGGTGAACCGCCACTGATCGTGCCACACTCGGACGCAGAATGCACGTTAAAAACGCGGCCACACCGTCAGCCCACCTGCTCGCCCTACGGCAGGAATGCGATCGTTCCGGTGGCGACATCGTACATCGCGCCGACGACGTTCATGCGGCCTTCTTCTTTCAACCGGTTTAGTGTCTGGCTTTGCTCGCAGATTTGGAGTACGGTTCTCTCGACGTTACGGCGGGCGACCTCGTCGATGTAGACGGCAAGAACTTCGTCGGGCTGCGGAGCGGTTTCATTCGAGTGCTGGATTTCGCGAACGATGCCTTGCAGGTGCTCGCACACGATCTGATCTTGGGACTTCTGGGTGTCGCGGCTCCATACGACCGTCGCACCGACGGCCCCGCAGCGCGTGTGGCCCATCACGAGTATCAATTTCGCTCCGGCCACGGCACAGCTATATTCCAGGCTGCCAATCACTTCCTCGGTCGTCACGTTGCCTGCGATGCGCACGTTGAGAATGTCGCCGACGCCGAGGTCGAAGATCATCTCCGCCGGCGTGCGGGAATCGATGCAACTCAAAATGACCGCCAGCGGATGCTGCCCCGAAGCGGTGGCGCGAATCTGCCGATGGATGTCGCGCGTGAGGTTCTCGCCGCTCCGGAACCGCTCGTAGCCGTCTTTCAAAATGTTCAACACTTGCTGCGGTGTCAGTTCGTTTTGCAGTTCGCGCGTCGAATAATCGATGTAGTGCGTGCGGTTGTGTAGTTTGTACTCCGTTCGGAAACCGACGAGGCTGACCGCGATGCTCCGCGTCGGTGCGGCGACATTCGTGTAGTCGCGAATGAGCGCAAGAACATCGGGGTCGATGTAATCGGTGGTCTCCGCATCGATGAGAACGTGGCCGCCGGAAGGGACGTCGTTGAGCGCCCGATCGAGTGCGGCCCGATTGAGGAAACTCACGGTGTTAGCTAACTCGATGCGGACGACTTCGTTATTCAGGTGCTTCTCGACCACGCAACGGATCGGTCTACGGAAGTTGCTTTGCAAAATGAACCCGACGCTGATGGCGAGGCCGATTATCACGCCGATGAGCAAGTCGGTAAACACGATTGCCAGCACGGTGACGAGGAACGGGACGAACTGCGGATACCCGGCTTTCGTCATTTCGCGGATGAGTTTTGGGCTGGCTAGTTTGTATCCGGTGAAGATCAGAATCGCGGCGAGGCACGATTTCGGAATCAGATTCAACCAGTGCGGCAACAGCGCGACGCAGATCAGTAGCAGCGCGCCGTGGATGATTGCGGAGGCTTTCGATTTGTTACCCGCGTTGATGTTCACCGAACTGCGCACGATCACCGAGGTGACCGGCAATCCACCGATCAGCCCCGCCACGATGTTCCCCAAACCTTGCGCGATCAGTTCGCGGTTCGGCGGCGAAGTGCGTTGCAGCGGGTCGATTTTATCCACCGCTTCGAGGTTCAAAAGCGTTTCCAACGAGGCCACGATGGCAATCGTGATCGCCGCGATATAGATCGCACGGTTCGACCACTGCGAGAAGTCCGGCGTCTTGAACAACTGGAAAAACTCCGTCGGCGAGTTCGCAATATCGACCTGAACGAGGTGGCTCGGCTCGATCACCCAGATCCCGAAATGCCGGAGCAACAGGTTCGCACCGACACCGAACAGCACGACGACGAGCGATGATGGTACCGGCGAATGCTTGAGCCGCTTCCACTTCCCCCAGACGTACAAAAGCAGCAAAGAAGAAATGCCGATTGTCACCGTGCCGTACGCCACGTCGCCTTGCCATAAATCGTCGAAGGTATTGAGTAGTTCGCTAAAGGTATTTTCTTTGTCGGGTTGCTGGAACGCCATTTCGCCAACGGGGTCGGTATCGCGCCCGACGACGTGCGGAATCTGCTTCAGGATCAGCAACACGCCGATGGCGGCGAGCAGTCCCTTGATGACGCTCGATGGAAAGAACGCCGCGATGAAGCCCATGCGAAGGTAGCCGAGGCCGATCTGGATGAACCCCGCGAGCATGACCGCAAGTAGGAATGCTTCAAACGAGCCGAGACTGAGAATCTGCGCGGCCACCACAGCCGCCAGTCCTGCCGCAGGCCCGCTAACGCTCGTTTGCGATCCACTCGCAAACCCGACCAATATGCCCCCGATGATCCCAGCAACCAGTCCCGCAAACGGCGGCGCATTCGATGCGAGCGCAACCCCCAGACACAACGGCAACGCCACCAGAAACACCACGAGACCCGCAACGATATCACGGCGAAATTCCATCGTCGAAGACTCCTGTTATCAGCGGTCAGCTATCAGCGGTTTGAGATCGGCGGATCGCTGACAGCCGAAGGCGTGCTGACAGCTCGAAGCTAATTCCGGCTGAATGGTAACTTGCGGCGGGAATCTAACCCGAGTGGGTCGGACAAGAATTTGGCGTAACAGTGTCCGCAGAGGTCGTACTCTTTTTTGGCGAATACGGGAGACATTTCGACGGTCTCGAAGTCGCTTTGCGATTCATTGCGTTCCATCTCAGACAACAGTTCATCCATCTCTTCGACGGCATCGGTATCGGCTGCGGTATCGAACTCCGCCGTCTCGGTTATCGCAAACCCTTCGATTCGCACCGCATAGTGGTTATCGCAACGGGGGGTGAGTGTCTTCCCGCACAAATCGCACGAAAAATGGCGCATAGTAACAATTCTCCGGATGACGTCGAACCATCATCTTACGATCTCTGCGATCGTAATGAAATCCGAGAATTGTGCGCGGGCCACGTTACACATCGCACGCCGCGATCGCCTGCTTCAACCCGGCCAGTGGGTTTCGCGTCGGGATGAACTCGTGGCCGACGTAGCCTTCGTATTTCACTTGCACCAGCTTCTTCATCACGGCGGGGTAATGGATTTCCTGATTCTCGTCGAGTTCGCCGCGGCCCGGATTGCCGGCGGTGTGGATGTGGCCGATCATCTCTTTGCACTCTTCAATCCGACGGATGAGGTCGCCGTGCATGATCTGCACGTGGTAAATGTCGAACAGCAACTTCACCCGTGGCGAGCCAACTTTGCGGATGATCGACATCACCCAATCGAGATCGTCGCCCTGGTAGCCGGGGTGGCCGGTCATTGGGTCCGAACCGTCGCGGCTGTTCAGGTGCTCGATACAAAGCGTGATGCCCGCTTTCTCGGCGTGCCCAGCGACGAGTTTAATCCCTTCGACGCAGTTCTTGAAGGCATCGTCGCGGGAAATCTCGCCGCTCCTTGAGTCGTCGGGTTTGTTCCACTTCATGCCGACGAAACCGATGACGCTCGGAAACTTTGCCTCGGCACAGGCATCGATCACCGATTTCGTCTTTGTCACAAGCTCATCGCGGTGTGCGAGGTTGTTGAAGCCGCGCGGGAAGCCCATGCCGTTCGAGGTGATGGCACTGACGAGGCCGTGCTTCTTCAGCGTGGGGAAGTCGCTCGGCATCGCGAGTTCGACCGACGGCACGCCGAGCGAATTGGCGACTTCGCAGACCTTCTCGAAGCTCCATTTCTCGCCGCGTGCCGTGAAGCACCAGGAGCAGATCGAGTGTTTGATGCGGCCATTTTTCGCGACGCCCTCGGCCGCCGCCGCAGGAAGTGCCGTGGCCGTGCCGATCGCCGCAGAGGCTTGGATCATATGTCGCCGTGTGATACGAGGCATGAGAGTGTTCCTTGAGGTGAGAGTGGGAACCACAAGGAACGTGTTATCCTTCGGGTCGATTTTGGGTAGGTATCCCCGGACTCAAACACCTATTGAGACTGCGGATTTCGCATCCAATTCGACTTTAGCCACGAGAAAACCGGCCGACTGCACCTGTATGCTGGCGGAGCGAATCGCTTCTTCGAGTGAGTCCGATTCCCGGTCGAAATGAATCCAAGCCCGACCGTCACTGGACGCAGGCGTCCCGTCATCGCAGCCTGCCGAAAACAAAGCGTCTGCCTGAACGTCGGTGATCTCGGCAATCCCTTTCAGAACGACGTCAAACTCGTAAGTCTTCATGTCAATGGCTCCTTCAGTGCGAAACACCCTGATTTTGCGAGTCTCACGCCCGCGCTTCGCTACGCAAAGCCTACACGGCTAAACTTCACACGGTCGGAAATGACACGTCACCGGTCTAACAAACCATTCTTGTTAGCCCGACGCGCCAGTTTTGAAGTTGCGCTTTCCGTCGCGATGTGGATGCACAGTCGCTTCTGAGCCGATTCCCCGCAAGGGGTCGGGTGCGTGACATCCGCCCGTTTTCA
>JAYVXI010000222.1:0-34103 GCA_043785305.1 Limnoglobus sp.
ATGCCGTGCTCCTGAAGAAGGTTTGGTTACCCTTCAAGAAACGGCATGGTCCTCCTTTTGGCCAGCAGGAAGTACGCACTTCCCGGATGAGCCTCAATTCTTATCTTATTCTGGTAGCCGCAAGTTTTTAGCCGTTAAAAACGTGCCCCACATATGAATCCCTAAATTCGCCCCAACCACACGAAAACGAGGATCGCAGTGGCGAGGATGAATCGATAGACGATGAATACGCCCATCGTGTACTTTCGTAGAAACCCCATCAGGAATGCGATCGACCAATAGCCGACGATGCCCGCGATGGTCGTTCCGATGAGCATCGCAATCGCCTGATCGCCCGCCTTGGCAGCGAGTTCGGGGTCCGATTTGACCTTCCAAAGCCAGCCGCCTAAATCTTTCATCCCCGCCGCAAACACGCTCGGTAACGACAACAGAAACGAGAACCGCGCTGCGGTGGCCCGTGTGAGACCCGCAAACAATCCGGCGGTGATCGTCGTTCCCGAACGCGACGCGCCGGGCATCAGTGCGAGTGCCTGCCAAACTCCGATGAACACCGAATCGAACCAACCGAGTTGGTTCGATTCCCGCAATACCGCACCGCGACGTGCCAATCGTTTCGTCCAGAGTTCCGATGCGAGCATCAGGAGCGCAAACACGATCGACACGACCGCGATCGCTGGGGGGTTGTAGAATTTTTCCTTCAGCACTTTCGCGAACAGTAACCCGATGATCACGACGGGTATCGTGCCGACGATGATGAACTTGACGAGGCGACCTTCGGGCGTTGCGCTGGTGAAGATGCGATTTTCGTATAAGTCGCGATAAAACGCTCGAATCAGAGCCAGAATATCGCTACGAAAGTAAGCGAATACCGCCACGAGCGTGCCCAATTGCACCACGACCGTGAACGGATCTTCCTTGAGTTCCTCGCGGCTACGACCGAGCCATTCTTGAACGAGCAACAAGTGCGCCGTGCTGCTGATCGGCAGAAACTCGGTGAGGCCCTGAACGACGCCGAGCAGTACCGCTTGCCAATAAGGCATGAATCGATTTCCGTGGGGTTGCAAGTCCCGCCGGGATAAACCCGGCGGCTCGTAGACAATTTACTTCGCCCAACTCGGCGGCACGACTTGGCCGTTGACGGCGAGCGATCGCGCACTCACTTGTAGGACACGCAAGAAGCCTTCGCTGTCGGCGTGGTTGAATTCGCCGATCGCTTCCATCGAGGCGTTGCTTTCCGAGTAGAGTTGCGATGGCACATCGGTTGCCGATTCGAAGTGAATCCCGCCCTTATACAGTTTCATCTGGATCGTGCCGGTCATTTGCTCGATCACGGGAACCAAGGCGTTTCTTGCCATCCGGGTAGCCAAATCGAAGCCGTAACCCTGGTAAATCTGCTTCGCGACGAACGGCGAAAGTTGATCGAACAACTCGCGCGAGCGGCGATCGAGCACGAGTTGCATCAGATAGGCGTACGCCGTGCCGAGGAGTTCCATCCCGGGGGCTTCGTAGACGCCACGCGATTTGATGCCGACGAAGCGATTCTCGACGAGATGCGAACAAATGCCGATCGCGTGCTTACCACCGATGGCGTTCGCGAGTTGAATCGCCTGGAACGCATTGACGCTTTTGCCGTTGATCGAAACGGGGCGACCGAGTTTGAAACCGATGGTGACATCTTCCGGCGCGTTCGGTGCATCGACGGGTTTCACGCCCATACCGGGCGTCACGAACCACGGGCCGACGGTGAGTTGTTCGAGCTTACCGGCTTCGTGCGTCAGGCCCAGCAGGTTCGCATCGGTGCTGTACGGGGCGGCTTTCGAGACTTTGATCGGCAGCTTGCGCTTCTCGCAATAGTCGATCATTTCGCTACGGCCGCGGAACGTGCCCAGGAACGCTTCGTCTCGCCACGGGGCATACACGGCAATATCCGGCGCGAGCATATTCGTACACAACTGGAAGCGAACCTGATCGTTCCCACGCCCCGTCGCACCGTGGCCGAGAATCTGGATGCCACGCTTCTTCATCTCCGGAATCAGCCCGGCCACGATCACGTGACGGCCGATACCCGTCGTGTTCCAGTACGCGCCTTCGTAACGCGCTTGAAACTGAATCACTTCGATGCCGCTCTCGGCGATCATCTCGTGCAATGGCACCGCGACGTAATCGTCGGCACCGCAGGCACGCATTCGGTCTTCGATCTCGGCGAAGTTCGACTCGTCCGGTTGGGCAATGTCGGCGGTGAAGCAGACGACGCGAACGCCGTGCTCGGTGAGCCACTTCGTGACGGTGCAAGAATCGAGGCCACCCGAGGCCGCGAAGGCGACGGTTTGGCCTTTGAGATCGGCGAGTTTTGTCATCGGTGTCAATCTCCGTGTGTTCGTGCGACCTTCTACTGTAGAAATACGGAATATGCACGATCCGTCGCCCGGTCATCGAGCCGAATCCCCGCAAGGAGATCTTTGTTAGCCCGACGCGCAAGCGAGGGAAGCCATTTTCGATCTCACTCCCTCGCTAGCGCGTCGGGCTAACCAGCAACCGCCAGGAGAGCACATGAATCGCCTCCGAATCCCGGATCGACTTTTTGACGAAATGATCGCGCACGCCCGCAGCGAACATCCGCTCGAATGTTGTGGATTGCTCGTCGGCCTGCGGGAAGATGGCGTCGTTAGCGCACGCTATCCGCTCGTGAATATCCGCGCGAGCGAAACCGAGTTTCTATCGGATCCGCAGGGAATGTTTGTCGCGATGCGACAGATGCGAGCCGATGGCACGACGATCCTGGCAGTGTATCATTCGCACCCGTCGAGCGAGCCGATTCCGAGCCGGAAAGATTGCGAACAGCGTTCCGCCGACGATGTCGCCTGCGTCATTATTGGCATGAAAGAAGTGATTGCGACCCGCGTCTGGTGGCTTTCGGAAGCGAGTTACCACGAAGCAGAGTGGAGTATTTTCAACGAAAAACGCGGCGAGTAAACTCGCCGCGTCGGGTCATTTCTTCGACAGCGATCAGTCGTCGGTACCAGCGGCTTTGCCGATCGAGTCGCCGGTGAGCTTCAGCGTCATTTTGACATCGTTCTTATCGACCTTGCTCTTCAGCGATTTGGTCAAGTCGCCGATGATCGGCTTCATGTTTGCGTTTTGCATGGCGATGAACGGCAGGAACGCCTTGGCTTTGCCGAGGAGTTCGTCGACGGTGCCACCGAAATCTTCGGCGGCATCGCCATCTTTCATGCTCAGAATCACTTCGATTGCAACATCGGTCGTGACTCGCAGCGTCATTGCCGAGCTTTTGAGCTTCTCAAGTTGCTTCTTGAGCTTTTCGACATCGTCGAACAATGGGTTCGGTGGAATTTCGCCAACCTTGCCAGTGGAAACGCCGCACGCGAACATCGACGCTTTGCCGTCCATTTGCTCGATGAGTGCGATTAAGTCCTTCTTCATCTGCGGCTTTGCGGCTTTATCGTCGGCGGCTTTCATTGCCGTGACGACGAGTTTCTTGTCGGTCGCCAGCAGTACCGTTTTTTCGTCGGCAACGGTCAGGTAAAGCGGTTCGGGGCGATTCTCGACCGTCACTTTGACGAGCGTATAATCGCCTTCGGTGACGATGCTGACTTTGTCGCCATCTTTTTTCGCGGCGGCTTTCGCGGCATCGAAGAGTTTTTCCGCATCGAATTTACCGCGCACGACGATGACGGCTTTCAGGTCTTTGGGGTCGTCGCCCCAAACGCCGCCCGTAACGCTGTCGATGTCCTTCAGTGGGTCCATTCCGAGAGCCTGTAGCGTCTTCTGGGCTTCGTTGCCCGCGAGCGCCTGCTTGATCTGGGCGAGGGCGTACTTCTTGACCAAGTCGGATTCGAGAATCTGCTTGATATTCAGCTGAAACACTTGCTCGGTTTCAGCGGGGAGCAGCTTCTCGACATCGGCGGCACGCGACGGTGCGGCGGTCAGGCCGAGAGCGAACACGGCCACGGCAATCAGTTTGCGGCTGACGGTTTTCATGAGATTCCTCAGACATTTTCGCGGGCGAAACCGGCAGACACTCCGCCAGTTTCGCAAAACTACTCGAACTACCTTATCACGTTAGGCAAGGTTTCACAGGGAAGCGAACTTACACTCGCGATTCAACTCGGAGCATTCGGATCATCGCGCGACAAAATTCGGGAAGATCGTCGGGGCCACGTCCGGTGACGATGTTGCCATCGACTACGACGGGCAAATCCTTGTAAACCGCACCGGCGGCACGCACATCGTCGCGGATTCCCGGCGAACAAGTGACGGTTCGGCCATCGAGAGCACCCGCACTAATGAGAACTTGCGCACCGTGGCCAATCGCGGCCACCATACCATCTTGCGCGAAAGTTCGAGCCACGTCGACGGCCGCTTCGCGGATGCGAAGTTTTTCGGTGGCCAGACCATCGGGGATCAGCAATAGATCGTAATCCGATGGAATGACGTCGTGAATTCGGAGATTCGGTTCGATTTGGTAGCCGTGCATCCCGGTCAGACCGTGCAGGAGCGGGCTGGCGAGCGTCACGCGAACGCCTTCCTCCCGCAGCCGATACCACGGCAAAAACAGGGTGAGATCTTCAAATTGGTCGGCAACGAATATCAACGCTTTCATGCTCGGTCTCGGTTCGTGTCCATTCTCGGCTGGGTGGAGAATACTACCACCGATACGAATTGGGGAAGAGGGATTTCGCGAGGGACTCGGCACGTTGAAAACTGCCCACGTTTGCCTATTTCCCAGCAACGAGCTTTCGGAAGGCTTCGCAGATGATCGGGGCGGCTTCGGGGCCGATGCTGTTGATCTCGCCGTACTGCGATTTCTTCAGGCCGTAGCAGTACGGGGCTTTCTCGTCCCATTGGCGTTTGGGTATGAAGTAACCGAGTTCGTCGTTCGCGAGGCCGATCAGCATTTTGTGCTTGCCGCGTAGCTGTGGATAAATCGCAGGTTCGACGGCGGCATCGGGGTAATCGGCACCGGCATCGACGGGGTCTTGCACTTTCCCGAGTACGAGTTCGGGGTAAATCTCGCCGGGGATCGCCGCTATTTCGAGGTCGCCGAGCTTCAAGTAACCGATCTCGCTGAGCACGGCCACCGGTTGCGCGATGTCCTTCGTTTCGTTCCATTTCGCTGGCGTCGAGTCGCCCTCCCATTTGTAGATCGAACGGCGCAGCTTACCAACTTGCCACGCGATACGGTACAGCCCGTTCTCGATCGGCAACAGCACCGGTTGCGTGCGAATGTCGAACGGCACCAGATTGATAGCCACCGCTTTCGCGAGTGCCTTGTTGGCCAGCTCGGCAACGAGTTCGCCGTAGGCGTCGGTCTTCTCGAAGGTGCCGTCCTTGAGGCTGACGCCTTTGTCGTTTTTGACTTCGACGTGCAGTGAAGTCATCAGGCCGCCCACGGTGCCGGTGAAGTACGCGACGGGGCAGCCGTGCGTTTTGCGGAGGCTTTCGACGGTGGTATGCACGTAGTCCGCACTGATTTCCGTGTTGCGAGAATCGAGCGTTTCCGGGTGGCAGTTCCATTGCACCAGCAGCCCGAGTGGCTTGGTCTCTTTCGGATTCCAGAAGCGGAGCACGACGATTTCATCGTGCTTGACATCGGGCAGGCGAGCATCGTGAAGTAGCGACGCATCGCGAGCGGTGCCGATTTCGGCGGTGGCAATCTGTAGCGATTTGTCGGCCTTCTGAATTGCAGCCACGACGCCGTTTTCGAGCGATTTCAGATAGTCCGCATCGACGCCGGAGCGGAACGGATTCGACCCCCATAACCCGAGCGTATCCGGCCCTTCGTGGTTGTGCGTGCTGGAAACTAAGATGGTTTCGTAGCCCGTTAGCTGTTTGCGGACGTTCTCCACACTCGGCAAAAACAGCCCCACGACATCGACGCACACCATCGCGATCTTCTTCGTGCCATCGCTCATGACGACGGCGCGGGCCATGATCGGATCGTGGATTTTCGTCGCGCGGCGATCCTGCCCGAAGCCCGCCATAAACACCGGCTTCGGCCCGATCACCGGCGACACGTCGACCTCACCGAACCCGACCGAAAGCTGCGGTTCGGCCATCGCGATATTGCCACTCACAAGAAGTAGCACGAATGCGAATCGGGTGATCATGGGTTCATTCCGTGAGAGGAGGAGAGAATCCTAAGATACGCATTCTCGCATGTATCGCAGACTTTCGCGGGCGATGGTGTCGGGGTCGGGCGTGTAATCGAAGACTTCCACCGAGACCCAGCCATCGTAGGCGGTGTCGAGCAAGGCCGCGAAAATGGGCCGGAAGTCGGTGTCGCCGAAACCGGGGCCGCGGCGGTTCGGGTCGTTCGCGTGGAAGTGGAACGTATCGCCCGCATTCGCGCGAATCAGTTCGGGTATCGGCACGCTTTCCGTCGACATCGCCTTCACGTCCAGGTGCAACTTCACGTTCGGGTGGTTCAATTCGCGGATCAGTGCGACCGCCGATGCTGCGGTGTTCATGTAGTTGGTTTCGACGGGGCCGAGCGGTTCGAGGCAGAGCGTCACGCCGGTGCGTTCGAGCGTCTGCAGGCAGCGTGCGAGTGTGTCGAGCGCGTAGCGATCCGCCTCCGCGTGCGATAGGCCCGGCAACAAATTTCGCTGGAGTGGCGAGCCGAGAACCATCAGGTGCCCGCCGAGTTCCGCACACGCTTCGGCGAGCGCGATGAAGTAATCTGCCGTTGTTGCTCGGATCGCAGCATCGGGCGTCGTTAGGTAAAAACCTTCGGTTTTTGCGAGCAACCAGTGGAGGCCGATAATCGGGATGCCCGCCGATTCGGCTTGCCGGCGAAGCTCTGCACGGCGTGCGGTGCTGACATCGGTGATTCGCGAGGCCAACGTGAACGGCGCGACTTCGAGGCCGGTGTAGCCGAGTTCGGCGGCGCGCTGGCAGATCCGCTCGTGATCCCAATCGACGAAGGTTTCATTACAAATCGCATATTTCATCGCGTGGCACCACTACGGTAGGGTAACAGTTTGCGTGTCGCCGTTCGGCTCCATCGCGTTGCTCACGGTCAGCGTGGCGCTGCGGTTTCGCCCGGCCTCGGCGTAGAACTCGGCGGGGGTGCGAACGTCTTTGCCGTTGACTGCAGTGATGAGCCAGCGCGATTGCGGATTCGCGAGTTTCTTGAAGCGGGCTTCGGCCGCGCTCTTCGGAATCAGTTCGCGAACGATCACGCCGTTCTGTGCGGAGATCATGCGAAAACCGGGGCCGAGACCCTGTTGCTGGGCGAGCAAGCTGCTGTAATCGACGCGCAACCCATGCACTGCGGCGGGCTGATTCGACGCGATCCATGGGTGCGGATGCAGGAACTTCGCGAGACGAATCTTCGCGTTGATTTTCGTTTCATTGCGCAGAACGGATAACGTCACGTTCGTACCGGCGAGCGAGCCACCGACTTGCAGAAAGAGATCGTCCGGCTCGCGGATCGGTGCGCCGTTCACCGCCTGAATGACATCCCCCTGTCGCAGATTCGCGAGACCTGCCGGCGTGTTCGCCGTCGTCGCGCCGATGAGCAATCCGGGGCGTCGTTCGTCGTTCGACATGCCACCGGGCGCGACGCCGAGGAAGCCGTACTCGACCTCTTGTCCTTCTTTTAATGCTTCGATGATGCCGCGATAAATCGGGTCGATCGGGATCGCGTAACCGCCGCTCGCTTCGCTTCCCGTCACGGCGGCCACCGACGATGTCAGCCCGATCAGTTCCCCGTTCCAATTCAAAAGCGCGCCGCCACTGCAACCGAAGTTGAGCCGCGCATCGGTCTGCAACAAGCTGCCATACTGGTGCAAAAAACCCTGGCGTTGCTCTTCCGAACCGGCCGTGGCAACGCGCCGCCGCACGTTGCTGAGTATGCCCCACGACGCACTCGGCTGGCCGTCGGCGAAGCCCGACGCGAACGGATGAGCGAGCGACAACACCCACATCCCGCGGTAGACGTTCGCCTTCGCTCCGCCCGGTTGATCGTAGAGTTGCACGTCGGCAAATTTCACCGCTTTCAACTTCTTGCCGACGTCGATGAGCTTGAGCACGGCGAGGTCGCTCCGTGCATCCGCCGCTTGAATATCCGCATACGAACCGCCACCGCCGGAGTAACGCACAAAGATTTTTCGGGCACCGTCAATCGCGTGATAGTTCGTGAGGATCAGCCCGGCAGAATCGATGACTACGCCAGTCGCGAACGAGTTATCCGGGATGTTGCGAATGTCTTCGAGGTCGAGCCGATCGCGTTCTTGGACGAACGGCATCTGCCGTGCGAGCTTCTGGTACGCGCCGAGTTGCCACGGTTTCGATTCGTTGCGAGCCGGGTATTTCGCGTTCGACGAAACGACGATGGCCACAACCGACGGCTCCGCGGCATCGATCATCGTCCGGATCTGCTCTTGCAGCGCAAGCAACGTCGTCGCCGTCGGCTCGGCGGCACGAACATCCACCATCGTCGTGAAGGCCAAGACCGCAATCGTAAGTAATCGCATCATCGGTTTCTCCGCGTACTCAGCGCCCTCTGCAGTTCCACTCTTCAATCCACAATCTTCAATCTAAAATCCGCGTTTCGCGGCGCGAATGTAGGCCTCGAAGTTGGCGACGGGGGTTTCCTTGCCGACGCCGTGCCCGAGGTTGACGATGTGCTTCTGCCCGCCGCCCGCTTTCAGGCACGCGGCGACGGCAGCTTCGACTTCGGCCACGGTGCCGGTGCGTAATGTCTTCTCGCTGACGTTTCCCTGGAATACGAGGTGCGGATAATCGCGCCGTGCTGCCGCGAGATCGTGATGGCTACTCAGGCTGATGATCTCGGCACCCGTGGTGGCCATCTTCGCCAAATACGGGCAGTCCTTCACGAATAATATGCGAGGCACACCCGTGGCAGACGCCAGAACCTGCGTGTGGTATGGCTGTGCCCATTCGTCGTACTCGGCTTCAGTCAGCATCCCCGCCCACGAATCGAAGAGTTGGTAAAGGTCCGCACCTTCCGCGATCAACGTACGCAAGAAACCGCCGGTCGCGTGACTCAGCATGTCGAGCAAGCCACGCCAAACATCGGGATTTTCGGCGGCGAAACGGCGCGTCGCGGCGACGTCCTTTCCCGTGCCGATGCAGTACGTCGCCACGGTGAACGGCGAACCCGCAAACACGATCACGGGGAGTTCGCCACGCAGTTCCTCTTTCACGCGGCGAAGCAGTTGGCGAATGTGATCGTAGCTTTCGGGCGGCGGATTCGGGTTGAGCGTTTGCAGATCCGCCATCGTGCGGATGGGACGATTCGGCACGGGGCCGATGTCCTTTTTCAACTCGAACGGCAGCCCCATCGACACGGGGAGCGTGGTGATGTCGTAGAAGAGGATGATCCCATCGACGCCGAAACGACGTGGGCAAAGCGACGCTTGCACCGACTTTTCGACGTTCTCGGAGAACTCGTAGAACGACAGCCCCGTGCGGATTTTTTGAAACTCCGGATCCCAGCGGCCGGCTTGTCGCATCGCCCAGACGGGTGGCCGTTCGACCGGTTCGCCACGGGCGGCACGAATGAGCAGGTGCGGGGAAGAACTGGACTGTGTCATCGCGCGATTCCGATGCCGTGAGATTATGCCGTCGCCGCCGGTGGCTTCTCACCAACATATAGGGTCGCTATGCCGAAAGTGAATGGATAGAACGTAACGGCGGTCAAACCGCAGTCGCGCATCTTCTGCGCCATCGCCTCGCCATCGGGGAATTGCAGCACGCTCGCGGGCAGATACTGGTACGCGCTTTCCTTGCTCCGCGACAGCAACTGCCCGATTCGCGGTAGCACATTTCGGAAGTACCACAGGTACAGTTTGCGGAAGTAACGGTTCGTCGGCTTCGAGAATTCGAGCACCGCCACGCGGCCACCCGGTTGGGCCACGCGAACCATCTCGGCCAGCCCTTTGTCCGGATCGGTCACGTTCCGTAGCCCGAACGACACCGTCACAATTTGAAAATGATCGTCCGGAAACGGCAGCAGTTGCGCATCGGCCTCGATGTACGCGATCCGCCCTTCGCTGCCGGCCCGTCGGTTTTTATCGACGGCCCGCACGAGCATTTCGTGGCAAAAGTCCGCACCGATGATCGTCGCTTTCCCGTGACACGCCTTGTCGTACGTCATCGCCAAATCGCCGGTGCCAGTACACAGGTCGAGGATCGGCCCCCGTCCGTTCGCGGGTACGAGCTTCGCCGTTTTCGTACGCCAACGCCGATCGATGTTCAAACTCAGGAAGTGGTTGAGAAAATCGTACCACGGCGCGATCTGTCCAAACATCCGTTGAATGCGAACTTCGCGTTTGTCGAGCAGGGTCGGAGTCACAACGCCACGTGGGGTCAGGGAGTGCGGTGATCTACGGAATGAATCTAAGTGCGAAACCGCGATTCGCCCACGTTGCACAACCCGTGACTGGATTTGGCGGTAAAGTCGCGAATAATCATGATGTATTTTGCGTGCAAAACGTCATAATGTCGGTGTCGGATACTCTCTTCCCGATGCGAACAGGTATTTCACGATGGCCCGCGCTCTCGCATTGTGTTTCGCTACACTCGTTCTATTTGCATGTCCGAATCTTCGTGCGGCGGACGCGACGAAACCGCTCGACCCACAAGCGGTCGAATTCTTCGAGAAAAAGATTCGCACGGTGCTGATCGACCAGTGCCAGAAGTGCCATTCGGCGGATGCGGAGAAAACGAACAAGCTCAAAGGTGGGTTGCTACTCGATAGCCGCGAAGGCGTTCTGGCGGGTGGTGACAGCGGGGTGGCAGTCGTCGCAGGAAAGCCGAAGCTCAGCCGCCTCATTCAGAGTTTGAAGCACGACACCGATCTGAAGATGCCGCCGAAAGGCAAACTGCCCGACGCGGTGATTGCCGATTTCGAGAAGTGGGTCGAGATGGGCGCACCCGACCCACGAACTCGCACGGCCATGCGTAAAACGATGGGCATGAGCGTCGAAGACGGCCGCAAGTTATGGGTGTACCGGCAACCGATGATGCCGCCCGAGCCGAACGTTGCAGACAAGAGTTGGCCGCTCGATCCGCTGGATCGATACATCTTGGCCGCACTCGAAGCGAAGAAGCGACAACCGGCAGCCGACGCGGATCGCGAAGTGCTCATTCGCCGCATTTACTTCGATCTCATCGGGTTGCCACCGACAGTTTCAGAAATCGATACGTTCGTTGCGGATCGCTCGCCGAAGGCGTACGAAGCGGTCGTGGATCGGCTGCTCGCGTCACCGGAGTTCGGCGAACGCTGGGGGCGGCACTGGCTCGATGTCGCACGCTTCGGCGAATCGTTCACATTACGCGGCCTCGTTATGAAGGAAGCATGGCGCTATCGCGACTACGTCATCGAGTCGTTCAATTCCGATGTGCCATTCGACCGCTTCATTCGCGAACAGATTGCGGGCGACTTGCTCCCCGCCACGACCACTCCCGAACGCCAGCGAAACGCGATTGCCACGACGTACCTCGCGCTCGGCAACTCGAACCTCGAAGAACAAGACAAGAAACAACTTCGCATGGACGTCGTCGACGAGCAACTCGACGCGATCACGAAAGGCTTCCTCGGGCAGACCGTCACTTGCGCGCGATGTCACGACCACAAATTCGATCCGATCCCCACTCGCGATTACTACGCGCTCGCGGGCATTTTGCGGAACGCGAAGACGCTCGAAACCGCCAACGTCTCGAAGTGGATCGAGATACCAATCGCCGTTACAACTGCGGAGGAAGCGAATTTCAAACAACACGACGCGGCCGTTGCGGCATTGCAAGCACAGATCCAGCGAGAAAAAGGCAATGCCGTATCGGCGAAAGGCGTGCTTCCCGTCAAGTCCGTCATCGGTATCGTCGTCGATGATGCCAGCGCGAAGAAGGTCGGCGAATGGCAACGCTCGACGCACTCCGGCACCTACATCGGCGCGGGTTACCTGCACGATCAGGACAAGGATAAAGGCGAGAAAACGCTGACGTTTCAACCCGAACTACCCGCAAACGGTCGCTACGAAGTTCGCCTCGCATACTCCGAAGGTGCCAATCGCGCGGAAGCGGTCCCTGTGACGGTCTTCAGTGCCGACGGCGAGAAAACCATCGCGGTCAACATGAAGAAAACGCCGCCAATCGACGGGCGTTTCGTTTCTCTTGGCACGTATAAGTTCGAGAAGACCGGCCAAAGTTTCGTGATCGTTTCCAACGAAGGGACGAAAGGCCACGTCACCCCCGATGCCGTCACGTTCATTCCCGCCGATGTCGTCGAAGCGAAAATTCCGGCGATGGGTAACGCACTGGCCCAACTCGAAAGCAAGCTGAAACAGTTGCAGAGCAGCGGCCCGAAACGCGAGATGACGATGACAGTGATCGAGGAGACGGCCATCGAAGATGCGAAAGTTCACGTGCGAGGCAGCGTGCATACGCTCGGCGAAGTCGCGCCGCGTGGCTTCCTACAAGTCGCCACTTACGGCGAACCGCCAACGATTGGTAAGTCGCAGAGTGGCCGCAAGGAACTCGCCGACTGGATCGCCGCGAAGAGCAACCCACTGACGGCGCGCGTCATCGTCAACCGCACGTGGCACTGGCTGTTCGGCAGCGGCATCGTTCGCACCGTCGACAACTTCGGGACGACCGGTGAAGCCCCATCGCACCCCGAATTGCTCGACCGGCTCTCGCTCGATTTCATGGCCGATGGCTGGTCGATGAAGAAACTCGTACGGAGAATCGTCCTCAGCCACACGTATCGCCAAAGCTCGGCCAAGACCGATACGGACCCCGATAATCTCTCGTTTGGCAGGGCGAATCGTCGTCGTCTCGATGCCGAGTGCATTCGCGACGCGATGTTGCAAATTAGCGGCACGCTCGACCGCAAACGCGGTGGTGTCAGTTTCCCCGCATCGCTCGCGGCCGACTACAGCTACAAAAACGAGGACGTGCGACGCAGCGTTTACTCGCCCGTTTTCCGCAACGCATTGCCCGAACTTCTCGAACTCTTCGACTTCGCCGACCCGAGTACCGTCACCGGTCGGCGCAACATCAGCACCGTGGCACCGCAAGCGTTGTTCATGTTGAACCACCCGTTCGCCATTGGATGCGCGAAAGGGGCCGCCGATCATTTCCACGATGCCGAAGGCAGCACCGAACAGAAAATCGCGATCGCGTATCGCACGATCCTCGGTCGCCGCCCCACCGATAGCGAATCGCGAATCGCGGTCGAGTATTTGAAGCACCACAACGATGAACCGAAGGAAGCCTGGGCAATGTTCGTTCAGGCATTATTCGCATCGGCAGAATTCCGCTACGTGAAGTAAGAGGCATACGTGATCTCCCCTATCAGTCGGCGAGAGTGGTTGACCGCCAGCGGTTGCGGGTTCGGTGCCTTGGCGCTGGCGGGCTTGAGCACGAACGAAAGTCGCGCGAATACGAATCCGCTCGCGGCGAAGGTGCCGCACTTTCCCGCGAAGGCGAAGCGGGTGATTTTCCTGTTCATGCAAGGCGGGGTGAGTCACGTCGATTCGTACGATTACAAGCCGCGATTGGACAAAGACGACGGCAAGCAGTTCGCCTTCGACGATGCGCGAATCCTCGCGAATACGGGGAATCGCGGCTCGAATCAGCGAGTGATGAAGCCGCTCTGGAAGTTCGCCCAACGCGGGCAGTCGGGTCATTGGGCATCCGACTTGTTCCCGGAAACTAATCGGCACATCGACCAGTTGTGTCAAATTCGATCGCTCCACACGGAAGGTGTCGCGCACGGCCCCGCCACGCTGTTCCTGCATTGCGGCTCGACGAATTTCGTTCGCCCGTCGATCGGTTCGTGGGCACTTTACGGCCTCGGTAGCGAGAACGAAAACCTGCCCGGCTTCGTGTCGATCGCGCCCTCCTCGGGCAACGGTGGTTCGCGTAATTACGGGACGGCATTCCTGCCCGCGATGTACCAAGGCACCGGCCTCGGCAAAGCCGGTCGGCCCGCATCCGAGGTGACGATTCGCAACCTGAAAGGCTCGAGTAGCCTGGCGGATCAGCAATCGCGGTTCGACCTGTTACGCGATCTCCATGCCGAGCAGTTGAAACAATCGCCCGGCGACACCGAGTATGAAGCCGTGGCGAATTCGTACGAACTCGCATGGAAGATGCAGCAAAACGCGCCGAACATCCTCGACCTTTCCAAGGAAACCGCCGACACACTCAAGCTCTACGGCATCGGCGAAAAGGCGACCGACACTTTCGGCAAACAGTGCCTAATGGCACGGCGTTTCTGTGAAACGGGTGTGCGTTACATTCAGGTGACCTACGGCGATAACTCCGCGAATCCCGCATGGGATCAACACTCGGATTTGCCCAAGCACGGCGTCCACGCCAATGCCGTTGATCGCCCGATTGCGGGGCTACTCGCAGATTTGAAACAACGCGGTTTGCTCGAAGATACGCTCGTATGGTGGGGCGGCGAGTTCGGCCGCACGCCCTATGCGCAGGGTAACGGCACGGGTCGCGATCACAACCCCGGCGGCTTTACGATGTGGCTTGCGGGTGGCGGCGTGAAGCCCGGCTTCGCCTTCGGTGCGACCGACGAATTCGGCCACGCCGCCGTGCAAGACAAAGTTCACATGCACGACTTACACGCGACGATACTGCACCTGCTCGGCCTCGATCACGAGAAACTCACGTACAAATACGCGGGGCGAAACTTCCGGCTAACCGACGTCCACGGTCGCGTCGTGAAAGACATCATCGCGTGATGCTCGCTAGCGCTGATAGATCGGCAGGTAGTGCGATGGCACCGAGAGGATGAGCACGGCGATGGCCGTTTGATACGAGGCTCCGTTGTGGGCCTCCATTCGTTCGAGCCACTCGCCCGAAGGTTTTTGCTTCGTCAACAGCGTTTCCTTCATTCGACCGTAGTAGTCTTCCCACTTTTTGCCGCCGACTTGGTGCATCGCGTGGGCGGCGTAGTAGTGACCGTACCAGTAATGTTGCTTGTCGTCGGCTTCCTTTTCGAGATACTTCACCGCCGAGTCAATCTGCTTCGCTTCGTAGTCGCCACCGAGTTGCAGCACGCACACGCCGGCGGCGGTGCGCGCGTAACCGGGGCCGGACGAATACGGCATATACTTGTACCCGCCACTGCGCGGATCGTGGCACTTGTCGATGTACTTCAGCGCCTTCTTGATCGTGTCGTCGGGCACGTGCATTCCGCTATCCTTCGCCCCGCGAAGTGCCATGACTTGCATGATCGTTACGGAAATATCGGCACCGGTGGGGCTGGGTTCGTACCGCCAACCGCCTTCGTTATTCTGCGACTTCGCGATCAGATCGACGGCTTTCTTCAAGATCTTTTTCACGTCCTCATCGCCGGTCATGCCGTAGATCTGCGTGAGCGCGAGTGTGGCCATGCCGTGGCAATACATGTTGCCACCGTGCGGGCCGATGAGGTAGCCATCGGCGTTGGCCCCCGCGAGGAGGTGCCGCACGCCCTTTGCGACTTCCGGCCCGTACAGTCCCTGGTTCGGCACGTGGCCATTCGACATGAACGCGAGCAACGCAAACGACGTGATCGCGGCGTTGCCCCACGAACCATCGCGATCTTGTTTGTCCTTCAGATACGCGAGCGCCTTGTCGATCGATTTCTTGGTGCGTTCGTCGATTTTCACTTTCTCTTCGGCGCGTGCGACACCGGGGAGTAGCGTGCAAGAGAGAACGGCGATCAGTAACAGGAAAATACGCACGGCCAACCTCGTTCCAAAAGAGAAACCGGATGAGCACGATTGCCCACCCGATGACGATGACTACGGCTTCTTCTCATCGGGTTTCGCGGGTAGCTTCGACTGCGTCTTGCCCGCGTTCTTGATGTTGATGTTGTACTGCTTGATGAGTTCGCGGAACTCGGCGGGGAAGGCGGACTCGGCGTTTTGCTGCACCTTATCGCGTTCGCGTTTCTGCAAGTTGATGAATGAGCCATCGCCTTTGTTCTCTTGCCCGCTGGCGGTGGCGTTCTTCATCTGGCCGGGGCTTTGGCGATCCCCTTCGCCCTTCGCGTCGTTTTTCTCTGGGCCATCTTTGCCTTGCTGGCCAGGCTTTTGGCCCGGTTTCTGCCCTTGGCCGGGTTTGTCGCCAGGCTTGTCTCCCGGTTTGTCGCCAGGCTTATCGCCGGGTTGCCCTTGTGCGTCCATCGGCTCGCCGGGCTGCGACGGTTGTTGCCCCAATGCCTCGGCAGCGGCATTCAGCGCCTTCAACGCCTGCCCGAGTTGTTGGGCCGCCTTCTCCTGGTTCTCCCCTGCCTGCATCGGCTGGCCTTCGCCGAGTTGCTTTTGCGCCTGCGCCAACTGCTGGGCCGCCTGATCGAGTTGCGGTTTCACCGCCATCGGTGCGAGTGCCTGAGCCTGGTTCAGTGCCGCTTGTGCTGCCTGATTCGCCAGCGCCGATTGGGCGAGTGCCTCGGTGGCATCCTTCAATTGCTGTTGGGCCTTGGCCACATCCGTCGCGTTCATCGGCTCGCCTTCCGCCTTCATCGGTTCGCCTTTTGCGGCTTCGTTGAGCTTTTCGATCGCCTTCTGTTGCTCGGCCACGGCAGCGGACAGGTCGCCCTTCTCGAGGGCCTTCGCGGCAGCTTCGGCGTTCTTGGCCGCTTCAGGTTGATTCAACTTCGCAGCTTGATCGGCGATCTGCTTTTGCAGTTCTGCCAAGTTCGCTTTCATCGGGGCGGCGTCGGCCATCGGCTTACCGAGTGGCTCGGCCGCCTTGTTCGCTTGCTCGGCGGCTTTGTTCGCTTGCTCGATCGCCTTCGCCAGTTGTTGAGCCGCGTCGGCGGGGTTGACCTGGTTCGGCTGCAATGCCGCCTGATCGGCGATTTCCTTCGCCTTCAGTTCGTCGGCTTTCTTATCGAGTGCGGCCTGAGCTTCTTCGAGTTTCTTCGCGGCTTCGGTGCCCTTCTCGCCGGCGGGCATCGGCTTGTTGTCCTTTAAGTCCGCCTTGGCGTCGTCCATCTTGGCGGCGCTTTCCTCGATCTTCTTGGCCGCTTCGGGGGCCGCGTCCTTGACCATCTCGCCGACTTCCTTCGTCATCGGCGTCAGGTCGCCCTGCTTCTTGGCGAGGTCCGCATTCTTGGCTTCGTCCGGCTTCTCGGGGTTCGCTTTGGCAGTCTCTTTCGCCTCCGCAGCGATCTTCTTTTCTTCCTTCGCCAACTCGCCGAGTTTCTTGGAAGCGTCTTCTAACTTCGCGATATCGTCGCGTCGTTTCTCGATCTCTTTTGCCTTGTCTTCGAGGGCTTTCTTCGCTTCTTCGAGTGCTTTAATCGCGTCTTCTTGCTTGGGCGTCGCGGCCGCTTTGTCGTTCATCGCGAGGTCTTTCGCCGCCTCTTTCGTCTCCTCGGTCGCCTTCGCGAGCGCTTCCTTCACCTTCTGATTGTCCGGCAGCGGCAGGTTTTTCACTTCCTCGGTTTTCTTCGCGACTTCCTTCTGCGCCTCGGCCACCGCTTTCAGGTTCTCGGGCTTCTTCTCGTTCTTGGTTTGTTCTTGAACTTTCTTCTGTTCCTGAATGATCTTCGCGATCTCTTCGATGGCCTTCTTGGTGGCGGCCAATGCGTCGGCTTTCTCTTTCTCGGCAACCTCGATCTGCTTATCGAGTTCGTCGCGGGCTTCCTTCAAGCGTTCGTTCGCGTTGGTCTGCGGCTCGGTCGCTTTCTCGGTGTCCGGGTTCTGACGAAGTTCGTCCTGCGCCCGACGCATTTCGGATTCGGCCGGCGTCAGTTTCGCCGCAATTTCCTTCGCGACTTCTTCGAGCGTCTTGCGAACGTCGCGCGTGTCGAATTCCAGTTTCGCTTGCTGATCCGCAAGACGATGCGCCTGCACTTTTGCGGGGTCTTGCTGATTCTTCTCGGTACGGCGCGGATCTTTGATATCCGGTTTCGCCAACTTCTGCGCGGTCTCTGCCTTCAGTGCCTCTTGCGCCTGGATCGTTTTCTCGATCTTGTCGCGGGCTTCTTTCATTGCAGTGATCTTGTCGCGCGGCGCACGCAATGCCGCCGCCAGGGCTTGCAGTTCCTTCGAGGTTCGCAGTTGTCGATCCGCCGAGTCTTTGAAATTCCCGCTGTTCAACGCCTGTGCGGAGAGTTCCATGTCCGCAATCAGCCGAGCGCCTTTGCCGAAGGTGTCGGCCGCATCGACCCGCTGCTTTTGCTCGGGCGTCAAGTTCGGTTTAATTAAACTCAGTTGCTTGACGAGCGCGGTCATATCGTTGCGAACATCGCCCTGCGAGTCGGCTTGTTCTTCGCGGTCGTCGGTGCTGCGTCGCGTTCTGGCAACCGGTTTGAACGTCTCCGATTGAATCGAACGCAGGTGCAAACCGTGTTGTTCTTTCGCCATGCGATCGATGCGACTCGCGGCCTGATCGAGCGACTTCAAGATATCGAGCTTGCTGAGCAAGCCGCGGATCGAAGTCACGATCTGGCGGTGTTTCTGGTACGCTTCTTTTTGCTCGGCTGTCGCCGTGGCATCGTCGGGCGATTTGATTGCGTTCTCGATGTGAACGAGCACGGCTTTCAGTTGATCCTGGCTGAGGCCGCGTAGTGTCGTCGCGACTTCGTCGAGCATCTTCTGTTCGGTGCCCGGATCGAGCTTCTGATACGCCATCACCCGTAGCGTGGTGCCGATTCGGCGTGCGGTCTGTTCGACGTCGGCGATGACCTTCTTTTGCTGTTCGCGCTGCGCGACCGGGTCGATGTCCGCCGCATTTGAGAAAGGGGTCAGCCCGAAACCGGAGAGAAGCGTCAGAAAGGCAAGTCGGCGGATGGTCAACATGTACGGCTCCCGAACGATCGGATGGATTCGACGCAGGATATAGCGAGTGTCAACGCGGAAAGTACTTCCAGTATTGAACGATATTGCCATCACCGCAACGGCGAAATTCGCAGTGGCACGGTTTTCATCAATTCGTCCCTGGCTTAAAGACGCCACGCTGTTTCTCTTCGAGCTGCTTTAATCGTTCGCGGCTCTGATCGCGTTGGCGATTCCAGTCTTCGAGTAGGCCGATCGTTACGACGGCTTTGATCCGCGATTCCGACTTGCCGGGCAGGCGGTTCGGGTCGGGGTTGCGGTCGTAGACGGCCACATAAAATTCAACCCGATCGCCGACTTCGAGTTTCGTTTCGTTGCCATCCTTCGTGAGTTTCTTCAACGCCCCCGTCTGGAAATTCAGTCGCCCGCCGCCATCGAGGCCGGGTGCTTCTTCGACGATGTTGTTCGATGGCGTCTGGTAAAATTCGACCGAGCCGAACGGGCCGGAGTTTTCAAAACAGCCGAGTTCGGGCAGGTACTTGCCTACTTTCGCAGCATCGGCTTTCGTCGGTGCCAACGGTAGCGGACTCCACGGGGCATCGTCGCCACCGACGCGGTACATGACGAACGCGCGCGATAATCCCAGCGGCGAACGGGCGGCGTAACCGATTTGCACCTGGCTACCGAGCACCAACGGCATCCCCGTTACCTCGTAGTCGTCGAGTGGCCCCGGGTCGCGCGGGTCTTTCATCACTTCCGTCAGCAAGTTCACACGCGGCGGGTCGTCGGCCCCGAACGAGATGCCACGGCGGGGCGGGTTCAAATTCGCGAAGCCGTTGTCGTCGAGAACATCGATGCGGTAACTGCTGGCGGTCGCAGGGATTTCGCATTCGATAGTCGCACCGAGGCGGTTTTCGTCGAGTGTCATGTTCGACGAATTGCCGACCGGCTTGCCCGCTTCCGGCCCCGTACCACCTTTGAGGAAGACGATCTTCGCTGAAGCGACGGCTTTCGAAAATGCCGACGTGACACGCAAGCCGCAACCGGGTAACGCGGTGACTTCGGCCTGCGGTTGCGAACGCTCGTAACGCCGCTTGCCATCGGGGTCGACGTACGCGGGCATTCGCAGCCACGCGAGAACTTCGTTGACGACGGGCCGTGGCTCGAATGCGACTTCGCCGGGTTTCCGCGTTCGTCCATCGTCGAGCCGCGCACGGAACGTGAACGATGCCGACGACGGCGGTAGTTCCGCGATGAATTTGGCCGTATCTTCGCCCGTATTCTCGGCGAACTTCAGCGAGTAACTTTCCGAAGGTTGGCCATCGGGGTAGACGTCGACGATGCCCGTCGATTCTTCCTTGAATCGCCCGCTTACGTGGAAGGTCAACGTCACCGGATCGCCGCTCGGCCAGAGTTTCGGCGTGCGGTTTTCGATCGAAAGCGAGCGGGGAATATCGACGTCCATGAGGCACTGGCGGCGCAACAAAATCGAACTCAGTGTCGGCCGTAATGCCACGAATGCGCCCGCGAACAACAACGTGGGTATCAGCAGCATCGCCGCCCATTCGAGACGCCTACCATCGGCGAGTTTCCGCAAGTCGTGTCGTGCCGCCATCGTCTCGGCTTCGGACGTTACCACCTGTATGAGCTGCGTGGACATGCCATCGGTTTTCGCGCCGGGGCGATTGAGTTGCAATGCCGTCACGAGCCGGTGCCCAAACTCGGGAATCGCGTCTTCGGCCTTGCTCGCCAGCGAATCGAGCTTCGGCACATTCAACCGGAAGAGCAGCGCGACCGCCGCAGCAATATACAAAGCGATTTGGCCGACGGTCATCATCACTCGCACACTGAACGGCGTGTCGCGGTAACGGTCGATCAGCCAATCGGTGAAACACGCAATCGCGAGGCCGCCAATAACGATCGACGCCCACTTGGCAAAGCCCCAAGCGAACCGGTTAAACCGTTCCTTGGACTGCCAGCGTTTCAGTTGTGTCACGAGCTGTTGCATGGTAACCCTGTTCGACCGTTATTCCACGAGCCACCGGGCTAGTCCCGGTGGGAGTTCCTACCCACGAAAACCCGTCGTGGCGAGTCTTCGAGACGCGACGTCTTCGGCACCGACCCTGAAAGGGTCGCTCACTCACCCCAGGGTGGAACCCTGGGGCGGGGTCAACAGCCCTCGAAAACCAGCCCTCTTCCAGGGTTCCACCCTGGGCTACGTGAGCGGTCCCTTCAGGACCGGAGAACCATCATCAACCCTGAAAGGGTCGCTCCTTCAGCCCATGGTAAAACCATGGGTCGAAATCTCTTCAGCTCAGGCTGTTGAATTTTCGCACGAACCATTCCAACGTCAACAGGCCGATCACGAGCATCATGAGCCATTTGTTCCAGAGCAGCGATTCTTCGCGGCGCGTGAATGGCGCGGGTACCGAAACGATGTCATTCGGCAGTTGGTTCAAGTCTTCTTCGCGGTAGAACTTGCCGTTCGTGGCCTCGGCTAATTTTCGCAGCGCTTCCTCCGCCAAGCCACCGCTCGCGAGTTCGTGATCGGGTGGCAGTGCGACGCGGAACTCGAGTGCGGCAGGGTCCGAGCCGTTGTCGATTTTCAACGCGAACCGACCGACGCGGTTGAACGGGATCGTTGCCACGTATTCGCCGGGTTGGCCGGGCAGCGCTTTTAACTCCACGGGCAGGTTGCGGTCTTTCTCTTCCGCGCCGGCATCGATCCGTTCGAGCCGCGCTTCGAGCCGTTCGGCGGTCAATGGTCGCATGTCCGGGTTGAAGATGCGTGCGTAGACTTGGCCGGTTTTGCCGAGCAACGGGTCGGGTGTATCGAGCGATAACTGCGTCAGTTTCGTACCGAGTGTTCGCGGCACGCCTGTGACGTAAACCGCTTGGCTCCAGAAGCGGGCGAAGTACTTGTCCGCTTCGTTGAATCGCCAGCGCCACGTTTCATCGAACCCGACGAACGCACTGTAACCCTTGCCGTAATAGTGTGCCGCCAGGAGCGGCATCGGCTTGTTGTCGGTTGTCGTTTCCTTCGGGTGAACGAGATACGCCTCGGCACCCGGCTTCAGCTTCTGGACGGGGTAACTCCAGTAAATCTCGGGTAGCGTCTTCCAGAGTTTCAGGTTCTCAAGTGGGTCATCGTCGAGGCTCAGCAATGCCGAGCGAACGCCGGAGGGAGTCAGTTCGGGGCGGAACGATTGGGGCCGGTTGCCCGTGTCGTTCGAGAATTTCACCGATTGAATTTCGACGGGAAGAACATCGGCCAGTGGCGTGCCGACGTACGAAGCGGGGCCGTGATTCCGTCCGGCGATTTGCAAGAATCCGCCACCCTCGGCTACGAATTCGCGGACCATCGTTTGCTGGTCGGGCGAAAGTGCCGATGCGGGCAGGTCGCCGAAAATCAGCAGATCGTAGGCGAACAATTCCTGGCGTGTCACGGGAAAAGTCGCTACGTACGGCGGGCCGGACTTCATCGCGCGAGAATCGCCATCGGTAAGCAGAAACTCCGCCACTACACGCCGGTCGCGGAGCAATGCGCGTTGGAGGAACTTAAAATCCCAGCGTGGGATCGACTCGACGTAAAGCACTTTCACTTTGCGGTCGATGACGCGAACCGTTTTCGTCATCTCGTCGGTCGGCGTTTCTGCACCGGAGATCACGCGAACCGTCGTCGTGAATTCTTGCTTACCGGCCACCTTGGAATCTTCGAGGTTCGGCACGAATGTCAGCACTTCCTTGAGGTCGTCGCCTTCCCGCAGGTCGACCGTTTTGCGTGCGACTTCCTTGCCGTTCAGCTTCGCGATGATCTCGACTTTGCCATCCTTGTAGCCGCGAACGCGGTAGCGAACGGGCACGCTGACGGTGTCGTCGACGAACAGCGTTTCGGGTATCGCCGCATCGCGGACTTGCAAGGAACCGAACGACGAACTGCCGACGCCGTAGATGTAAACGGGCACCTTCAGCCGGGCGCATTCGTTCGCCAAATCGTCGAGGCTACGGTCGCTGGCGTTCTCGCGGCCATCGCTGACGATGACAATCGCCGCCGGTAGTTCGTTCTCATCGCGACGCAGTAAGTCGAACGCGGCATCGGCCATGGCCGTACGCGGTTCGGTGCCAGCGAGGGTTTCGATCCACTTCGCATCGCGCGGATCTTTCGCGGCACGCCGCAAGCCGAACGTAGCAGGTTGGATCGGGCCGATGGTGGACATTCGCGTGAGCAAATCGAGCTTCGGATTCGCGAACACGGCTTTCACGAGTTCGATCCGCGATGGCTTTTCGGGTGTGTTATCGGGGATGTCGCCCGCCGACGGTTGAACGGGGAACGGCTTGTCGGGCGGCAGGAGATTGTTCGCCACCGCCGCACGCCATTTGTCGGGGTACGTCGTTCGTGGGTCGCGCGTCGTCATGCTCTGCGAGTCGTCGATTAATAGCGAAATTGGACGCAGTCGTTCGCCGCGCGTTTCGGATAACCACGATGGCCGCATTAACAAAAACAGAATCGTCGCCAGCGCCGTGGCACGCAACAACGCGGCGAAAATGCGAGTAACAACCGGCAGTCGCCCCGCTTCGCGGCGATACATCAACACGACCGCCACGACGGCAACGATGCCCATGACCGTGGCGATCCACATCGGGAACCAGCCGCGGAATGCGAGTTCGGCAAATAACAGTTGCGTCATCGGGTCGCCTTCAAAAAAATCCGCACGTCCTCACCACGCTTTGCCGCAGTACCACGCCCAAAACGATTCGCCGACGGCAAAGAAGAATAGAGCCAACAGCACCCAGACCGTCCATTCGCGTTTGGATCGCTCGTTCGCAATCCCCGGCTCGTTCGCTTGCAAGAACACCGGCTTGAAGCCGAGTAGCTGCTCGACTTCGCCATCGGTCATCGAAGTCAGATCGTCGGTTTCGCGAAGGTCCGGCGCGACGGCGAAACGCGGCCCGCTCAGCGGTTCTTCGCCCTCGATGCCAATCTGATAGACACCGGCGAGCGAAGTATCGGTCGCGGTCACGGTCAGCTTTTTGCCACCCTCGCCACCCGTGGCACGCCCGAGTTTGACCCGTTTGCCATCGGGCTGCCGAACCGCGAACGGCTTCGTGGCCTCGGTCGGGTTCCAGATCAGCGTGTCTCCGGCAACGCGGTTGGCACCGCGTGCGGCCTTGCCTGTCAGGTGTTGCAGCGTCATGCGAGCGAACGACAGGTAAGAACCTGCCTTCGCGGGCCAGTTGCTCCAGCGAGCATCGAGCGAACCCGCAACGAGAATGACTTCGCCTTCGCCGATCACGCGCGAACTCAGGAACGGCTTCTGGTCGGTCATCCGCATCAGCACGCGGCCATTCGGCGAGCCGGTCGTTTTGATGCCGATCAACTTCATCACGTCGACGTCGGCCATCACGGTGCGAAATGGCTCGTCTTTGAAGCGTTCGAGGTACGATGGCGTATCGGTCGTATCCGGAGCGATTTTGAACGGCTTATCCGCCGTGGCGACGATCGCGTCTTCCAGATCGAACGGCAACAAGTTCGCGCCAGTCGAACCGAGAACCTGGTTGTATCGCGCGGGGACGATGTTATCGCCGAGGCCGATTAGCAACCCGCCGCCGTTCTTCACGTACTCGCCGAGGCGATCGACGAACTCCTTCGATAGTCCCGGTATGCCGGGCCGATCCGCACTCGATGCGGGCACGTTCGCCAGAATGCAGACATCGCACACGCCGAGCAACCCCGGCCCCGCTTCATCGGCTGGCACGACGGTGACACGCACGAAGTAGTTGTCGAGATCGCCCGAACTCACGGGCAGAATCGCGTTGCGAATGTAATGGCTGCTCGCTTCCTTGGGGTCGCGCGTGTCCGGCGAACCGTCGACGATGACGACGCGAAGCTGGTCGCGAACCACGATAATTTTATCGAGGCGATTGTCGCCCGGAAGATCGTCGTTGGTGATCGTCGCGGTCACGACTCGCGGCCCGGCGGCATCGAGTTTCGCGGTCAACGTCACGGGAAGCGTTTCGCCGGGGTTGATGACTTCGATCACTTCGCCCTCTTTTTCGAGCGATTTGCCATCGACTTCCAACGCCACTGCCACGTTCCGTACCGGCTCTTTGCCCGTGTTGCGGATCAGCACCGCGAATGGAATGCGCGTGCCGGAGTGCGGAATTTCCACGCCGGGCGACGAAATATCGACGACTGAGACGTTCCGCACGGGGCGTTCCGGATTGCCGCACCGCACCAGTAACAGCGTGGCACGCTGTTTGATCTCATCGCACTTCGCCCGAATCGCAGCCGCTTGACGGTCCCAACCGAGCTTCTGCATGTCGGTGAAAATGTAGACTTCTTTGTTCGTCCCCGCACCGCGTTCGAGCGCGCTATGCGCCTCGGTAATCCCCGGCAGCAGGTCGGTCGTTAAGCTCGATAGCGCGATCGTCTCGACGATTTGCCGCGCCTGATCGAGGTTCCCCGGCGAGATCGGCCCGAGTGCGGCCACGCGGTCGGCGCAACTGAATATCTGCACGGTCGAGCGCGGTGGCAGGTTTTCGATTGCGGTCAACGCCGCCTCTTTCGCCCGTTCGATTCGCGACTTTTCGCCGTCGCGGGCACCCATGCTGTACGACGTATCGAACACGAACACGGCATCGACACTTTCCCCACGCCCCGCGGCAGTCGATCCACTGAATGTCGGTCGCGCGATCGCAAATGCCAGCAATAACAGCACCGCACATCGCAACAGTAACAACAAGATTTCCTGGAACCGCAACCGTCGGCTGGTTTGTTCGATCGCTTGTTTGAGGAACGTCATCGCGGCCCACGGCAGTGGCCGATAGCGGGCGCGATAGAAGAAGTGCAGCGCCAACGGCACGGCGATCGCCGCAGCACCCAGCAACATCATCGGAGCAATAAATGACATAGTCGTGTCAGTGAGTTCGGTGGGCTATCGCGGGCTGATTTGCAAGCGTTTCACGAGGTAATCGCCGAGGGCCGCTTGCATCGGTTTGTCGGTCACCATGCGGACGTATTCGACGCGCCCGACATCGCAACCCTTTTCCATCGCCTTCAGGTATTCTTGCACGGCACGCAGGTAGGCGGGGCGCAACATGTGCGGGCGCGTCATCAGTTGCCCGATGCCTTCGAGGTCGATGAACCGCACGTTGCCATCGAGCGGGAACTCGATTTCGTCGCGGTGCAGCACGTGGAACAGCACGACTTCGTGGCCGCGAAACCGCAGGTGCCGTAGGCCCTTCAGCATCGGCTCGACATCGTCGAAGCCATCGGTAATCACGAAGACAATTCCCCGGCGACTCACGCGCTCGGCGAGTTGTTCGAGCAATGCCCCGGTGCCCGTTTTGTCGGCGGGTTTGGCTTCTTCGAGCGTCTTGCAAACGACGTTCACGTGGCGCATTTGGCTGCTGCCGGGGAGTTCGGCCCGCCAGTCCGAATCGAACAACCGCAACGACACCGCATCGCGTTGTTTGACGATCACGTAAGTGAGCGATGCCGCGAGCAACTTTGCGTATTCGTGCTTGTTTTGCAGGCCCTCGCCGTACCGCATCGAGTTGCTCGTGTCGGCCACGATGTGTGCGGTGAAGTTCGTTTCTTGCTCGTATTGCTTGATCGTGTAGCGTTCGCTGCGGCCGTAACTCTTCCAGTCGATGTGGCGAATATCGTCGCCGGGAACGTACTCGCGGTGTTGCACGAACTCGACCGAAAACCCGCGGTACGGCGACTTGTGATCGCCGACCCGCAGACCTTCGACCACTTGCTTCGCCATCACGCCGAGAGCTTCGGCGCGGGCGAGGATATCGGGTTGTAACAACGTGCTGGGCATGTCTCGTCACATGGAAGTTAAGCGAAGGAAATCGTTACGCGGCGACCGACTTCGCGGCACTCATCACGAGTTGGCGAATGACTTCATCGACGGTGATGCCTTCGCTTTGGGCCGCGAAGTTGATGATGAGCCGATGCCGCAAGATCGGCGTGGCCACGGCCACCACATCGTCGCCGGCCACGTGGTTCGAGCCGCGCAGAATCGCGTGCGCCTTCGCCGCGAGAATCAAGTTCATACTGGCACGCGGGCCGGCACCCCACGTCAGCCACTTCGTCGAGAAATCGGCCGCATCGGGCGTTCCCGGCCGGCTCATCCGCGTGATCCGCTTTGCAAAGTGGAACACTTTGTCCGACACCGGCACCCGTCGCACCACCTGCTGCAACGCGATAATGTCGTCGCCATTCAGCACCGGCGATACCTTATCGTAATGGTCCGAAGTGCCGATCCGCATGATCTGCTCTTCCTCGGCATCGGTCGGGTAATCGACCTTAATCATAAACAAAAAGCGGTCGAGTTGTGCTTCCGGAAGTGGATACGTTCCTTCTTGCTCGATCGGGTTTTGAGTGGCGAGCACGAAGAATGGGTTCCGCATCGGGTGGTCGTTGCCGCCGATCGATGCCTTGCGTTCCTGCATCGCTTCGAGGAGTGCCGCCTGCGTCTTCGGTGGCGTCCGGTTGATTTCGTCGGCGAGCACGATGTTCGCGAAAATCGGCCCTGGCAGAAACTTAAACATGCGTTGCCGCGTGACGGGATCGTCTTGAATCACCTCGCTACCGGTGATGTCCGATGGCATCAAGTCCGGCGTGAACTGGATCCGTTTGAACGAGAGTTCGAGTGCCTGCGACAGCGTACTCACCATGAGCGTCTTGGCCAAACCGGGCACGCCCATCAGCAGCGCATGGCTCCGGCAGAAGATCGCCATCAGCAACTGATCGACGACCTGATCTTGCCCGATGATGATTTTGCCGATCTCTTTTTTCAGCCGTTGGTGGGCAGTACGCAGCTTTTCGATTGCTTCGACATCGTTTGTGGCCGCTTCAGTGACAGGCATTGGGACACTCGTAACAATCGGGGTGAGATTAACGGTGGGATGCTAAGAAACTACGAAAAGTTCCATCGCGGATAAAGTATAAAATCGCGGGTTCGCTGAAATCGCATCCGGTAACACCCCGCTCGTTTCCGAAAATGTCAAATTTGCGACGCTCGAAACCGCCGAACGCGCCCGAATGCATCATCGTTTGAACCAAAATCTCTAGGTTTTCCACGATACGACTCGACAATTTGTCTTCTGGGTAACAATTGTTGCAATCGAATCGTTTACTCCGGCCATTATATTCACGACCAATGAGCAACGTACGCTTCATCGACTGGCTACGCGATTACGTGGCGGCGGACGAATACCGTCGCCTGCCCGCCGAGGAGCTATGGCTGCGGGTTCGCGATTCAGGGAACGAAAACGCCTTCCATGAAGTCGTCGAGCGGCTCGGACCGCGCGCGTTGCAGATTTGTCGCGGCGTGTTGGCCGATCGCCATCTCGCCGAAGATGCGTTTCAAGAGACATTCTTGCGACTGGCGCAACGGCGACATTCGATTCCGACATTTGTGAATGCCCGTGCCTGGGTCCGAACCGCAGCGAGGCTGACCGCCAATCACATGCGGCGCGGACGCCGACGCAAGACGAGCCGCGAACAATCGCTCGTCGATGTCGCCACGCAAATCGTGCGACCCGAGCCGGACGAATTCGACCGACTTTCGGTGGCAATGCAGGAACTACCGGAACGGTATCGCCGTCCGTTGGAGTTGGTCTACTGGGACGGTCTCAGCCACGCGGAAGCCGCGACGCAGTTGGGCTGGTCGAAGGGCACGGTCGATTCGTACGTGTCTCGCGGTTTGCAAAAGCTGCGGAAACGCCTCGGAATTCCGACGACGGTGGCACTCTCCGCGATGCTAGCGGCCCCCGCCCCCGCGATCCCGCCAACGTTGATCGCCAGCCTCGCAGTGCCACTGCCGATCGCCACCGCGAGTTGGGGAGTCGGCAAGCTGACGGCATTGTCCGCGATCGTGTTGCTCTCGGCGAGCGGGCTGGGTTGGGGATTGCAGGATTCGGCGAATGAAAAGCCCGAAGCGTCCAACCGACAGCCGATATTGATCGTCGCGAAAGCGATGGATGACGAAACGCGATTTCGCGACGAGATCGTACCGCAGATGTTGGAACAGTTGAAAAAGGCGGTCCTCGGCAATGCAGCCACCGTGACGTTGGTGAGTGCGGATCGAACGGCGACGCGGTGCGATGTGCGGTTTGCCTGCGTCAATCGCGACGAACGAGACGGAAAGATCGACTTTCAGCACGGCTACGAGTTGCGGTTCCGGCTGCATCGCCCGACCCGCGCCATCCGCATCGAGATGATCGAGCCGAAGAAACCGCCGCGATCGCTCAACCCGAGTGAGACGATCGTTCTTGGTCCGACGCAACTCTTTGGCTTGACTCTCGGCAAACCGAAAAACGTGGAGTGGCCCGGACTTCGCGACGCGACGATCGTGCTTCAGAAAATGGGAGTGCCAGACGATGTCGCGATGACGGCAGCGATCCACGACCTTCGCCGAACGATGTTTGGCCGCGATGCGACGCCGGAGGAGATTATACGACTCACAGCCGACCTACGCGAACGCGGCTGGCTGTTGCGATCCCACGCGGAATGGTCGACGACCTACGAGCCTTACCACGCCAAGTTCGTACGCCCGCATCCGCCGCGCGAGGTCGCCCGGCTCTACGTCGAGAAACTCTACGCGAAGGGTTCGTTCACCGAGCAACAAATCGACGAACTCGGTCGATTGTTGACGCCCGAACGAAACGGCAAAACGGACTTCGGGAGTGCTGGTGACTTTCTATCGAAACACCAGCCCCGCTCGCGCTGGGCCGACGTGAGTATGGACGAGTAGTTAAGAGAGGTCGTTTCCCAACCTTACAAGAGTGCTCTCATGTATTTTACACGATCCCGCCGTTTGGTCTTACAACCACTGGAAGAGCGCCTCACGCCGGCGGCGGCCGACCTCGACCTGGCGTTCAACGGGACCGGCCAGCAGATCGGTCAATTCGGCACGTTTGAACCCGGTTCGGACACCCCGCACGATAGTGCCTGGTCGGCCGACAATCGGCTAGTCGTCGCCGGCGACCATCTTTCGGCCAGCAGCTCAGCCCGGTCGGCAGGTCTCGCCGTCTACAACGCCGCCGGGACGCAGACCGCGGGCCTCACGTTCGAGTTCTTCCCCGGCACACTGTCGCAACCCGGCCAAGTCGTTTACAACTCCAGTGCCGGGACGGCGGTCGCAACCTTCCCCGACGGGCGGACCGTGGTCGCTGGCAACGCGGGAAAATCGGACGGATCGATCGATGTCGGTGTGGCCGTGTTCACCGCGACTGGGGCGTACGACACCACGTTCAACGGCACCGGGATGGCCACCTACCACGTCGGCGCGGCCTCTGGCGCGGACCAGGCGGCCGACGTAGTCGTCCTGGCCGACGGGCGGATCGCCGTCGCCGGCGCGAGCTACAATCCGGGGGCGAACGGCGGGCTGCCGTTCGTTGCCGTGTTCAAGCAAAATGGCGTGCTCGATACGGCGTTCTCGGGCGACGGCATCCAGACGCTGCCGTTCGGTCAATCGACCAGCGGAACCGTGCGGCTGGCCCAGACCGCGGGCGGGCGAATCTACCTGTCCGGCGTCACCTATGACCTGAGCATTTCTGGGAACTCGCAGAACGGCCGCCCGTTCGTTTACGCCCTCACATCGTCTGGACAGATCGATCAGTCGTACAACTCGCCCAGCGGAGCGACCGCCGTCGCGTTCGCTACCCCGGTCACAACCACCGGTCCATTTGGCATCCAAGGCGGGCTGACCGTTTCTCCGGACGGTCGGGCAGTCGTTGCGGCGACCTTGGAGAGCCAGACAACACCGTTCGATGTCGGCGTCGCCGTTTTCGACACCGCCGGACATCCGGACACAGGCTTTCTCTCGGGTGGGAAACAGCAACTCCAAGCCGACCACGGGGCGAGCGGCGACATCACCAGCCGAGACATCGACACGCTCGCCAACGGCGATTACGCGGCGCTGGTGAGCGCCAACAGCAACCCGCGGCTCATCGTTCTGCGGCCCGACGGCACGTTGGATGCCTCGTTCGGGGCGAACGGCGTGGCCAGTTACGCACTCACCGGGTCCAGCGACACCGTCGAAAGTCTCGGCGACATGACGGCTGCTGTCCGGGGCGATGGTCGGATCGCCTTGACCGTCCAGACTCGGTACGTGGTCTCCGGGGGGATCATACGAAATCGGTTCGGGATCTTCTTGGTCCAGGGGTTCGGCCCGAATACATCGCCGAACATCTCGGACATCACCGACCGAACAATCGCGGCGAACGGGAGCAGTGGGCCGATCGCGTTCACAGTGACCGACAGTGAGACGGCGGCCGCTGCACTGACTGTAACGGCCACTTCCTCGAACGGCACACTGCTTCCTCCGACGGGCATCGCGCTGGGCGGGTCGGGTGGGAATCGGACGGTGATGCTCACGCCGGCGGTCGGGCAGTCCGGCACGGCAACGGTGACTGTCCGCGTGACGGACGCCGGCGGGTTGTCGGCGACGGACACGTTCGTCGTGACCGTCCCGCAAGCCGGGGGCGGCGGAGGAACAACGCCGCCCGGTGAGCTGCCGAGTACGTCATTCGTCATCGAAACCGGATTGGTCGGAGGTGGGCGCGTCTTCAATATGGGAACGACGGCGGCACCGTACCAAGCCAAGTTTTATGTGTCTAATAAGGCTGAGATTCGGGCCTCGGCAGACTTCGTCTGGGTTGGAACGTGGAATCGGCCCTCCCTTGACCCCGCCATTCAAAATGGCGAGTTCAACATTACTACCAACGATTTGCTCCCCACAACCTCAGAATTCACGTTCAAGAACCCTCAACTCCTCGAAACGACGGAAGGCGGGCCTAACGACTCGTCCGATAGTTCGACTTGGACGAACGATTATCGAAAATACAGATCGATAGCGACGACCTCGGCAGGTTTACTGGCACGACACTATGAGGTCACCGAAGTGATTGGCTCGTCTCCATTGCATAGGTGGGGCCGATACGATTCGATTTTCTTCGACAATACCCCGCCGTCTGTACTGTACGACCTGACTGTCGATCACGTCACCTACACTGGGGAGCGGGTCGCTCGCGGCAAGGTGCTGTCGTTCGCCACTTCGGTCAAAAACCAGGGGGCGAACGAAGCCCCGGCGCAGACGCTACAGTTCTACTTGGCAGACGTTCCGACGAATGTCTCGCTTGGTGAATTGATCGGTTACGGCCAAATCCCCGCTCTGTTGGCGGGTGCGCAAACGCCGCTGGACTACGCCAATTACTCCGTCGTCATTCCGCCATCCACACGACCCGGCCGCTACTACCTCGCGAGCCGAATCGATACGACCAACCGCGAAGAAGAAGACATCAACTTAGTGAACAATGCGAACCGTGGAGAAGGGATTGATTCGATTCCGTTACTGGTAGGCCCAGACCTGCGCGGTGCGGGGGTGACTGCAACCGTCGAAAACGGCACGGTCCGCGTTAGGTATCAGGTGCGGAACGACGGGGCGGAAGCAGCGGGTGCCAGTCGGCTCCGGTTCCGCATCAGCACGGACGCCAACATCACATCGGACGATCGCGTCCTCGGCATTCTCGACTTCGCCACGATTAGCGGTGGTTTCCAAACCCTCGTTCAAGAAGCGACATTTCCGCTCCCTGCGAATCTGCCCCCGGGTCAATACTTCATCGGTATGATACAGGATGCGGATATCCAGGTTGCCGAATACGACGAAGGCAACAATTCAAACGTGGGAGTCGGCGTCGATCTGGCGGTTGTGAGCATTCCGCCAGTCGTGCCTACTACGAATACTCCTCCCGTCGCGAACGCGGATGTTGCGACGACAGCCGCAGCCACGGCAAAAATCATCGCCGTTCTCGCGAACGATACCGATGCAAACGGCGATGCGCTCGCGATTATTGGCTTTACGAATCCCACAAATGGTGCCGCAGTTGTGAATGGCGGTCAGACCATCACATACACCCCAAATGCAGGGTTCAGCGGGAACGATACCTTCAGTTACACCGTCAGCGATGGCAAAGGTGGCACGGCGATCGCATCAGTCTCTATTAACGTTACCGCTACTGTGCCTCCGGTAGTGCCACCTGTGGTGCCTCCAGTTGTTCCACCGATTGTCCCTCCGGTCGTGCCGCCCGTAGTTACACGGAAACCAGTCCTTGTCGGTTACCCGCAGTTTGCGACCGGGGCCGATGTCGGTGGTGGCAATGCGACGCTGTTTAATGCCGATCAATCGGTTCGCTTCGCTCTCGCGCCGTTCCCCGGTTTCACCGGTGGTGTTCGCACCGCGACGGCGGACTTCAACCGCGATGGCGTTGCCGATCTCGTTGTGGGTACGGGGCCGGGGATTGCTACGCGCGTGATGGTACTCGATGGCAATACGCAAGCGGTGATGTTCGATATTGCACCGTTTGAAGCCTCGTTCACGGGTGGTATTTATGTCTCCGCGGGCGACGTCACCGGCGATGGCATCCCGGATCTGGCGATCACGCCCGATGAAGGGGGTGGGCCACGGGTCGATATTTATAGCGGTGGTGCGGGGTTCCCGAAGGTGGCGGGGTTCTTTGGAATTGACGACGTCAGTTTCCGAGGCGGAGCGCGTTCGAGCATTGCGGACATGACGGGCGATGGTGTCGCAGACTTGATCGTCGTGGCAGGGTTCGGTGGCGGGCCACGGGTCGCGGCGTTCGATGGCAAGTCGCTGAGTACTGGCGCGCCAGTGAAGATCATCGGCGACTTTTTCGCATTCGAGCAAGCCTTGCGAAACGGCATCTTCGTGACGGCGGGCGACATCAACGGCGACGGCTTCGCCGACTTGATCGCAGGTGGCGGACCGGGTGGCGGACCGCGCGTGCTGGCCTTCGACGGCAAGAGTTTGCTATCGAATCAGTACGTGAACCTCGCGAACTTCTTCGGCGGCGACGTCAACAGTCGCGGCGGGATTCGCGTCGCAGTGAAGGATCTCGACGGCGATAACCGTGCCGACTTAGTCGTCGGTTCGGGAAGTGGAGCCGGTTCGCGGGTGACGGGTTATCTCGGCAAGAACATCGCCGCAAGTGGCACGCCACCGGCCCAGTTCGACTTCGATTCCATCAGCGGTTTCACCGGCGGTGTGTTCGTGGGGTAGTCCAACGTTCTGAAATTCGCCGCGCCGCGCGTCTTCGTAGCAGAGCGCGTGCGCGTCACCCAGCATTTTATTTCCGGCTTTGCACCTGAATTGAATTCACTGTCCCATTAGAGCAGCGATTTCAAACAAAAAACATTAACCGCAGAGCGACTGTGTTCTTTGTCAAGTCGCTTTTAAGCGATTCCGAGGCTTTGCTTTTGCCAGGGTGTTTGGGTTTTGACGATGG